>JBEVXT010000686.1:2304-14764 GCA_040505955.1 Sedimenticola sp.
TTATATTCGCGTTTATTTGCGTTCATTTCGGCAGAGTTTCAGAGGTAATCAGGCACACCAACGCAAGCAGTGTTTACGCCTTACTCTGCGCCTCCTCCGCATTCTCTGCGTCCCGTTTTTTGTTGCTTACTCTAATTGCCTCCATAAATATTGACCGCCGCCACCGCAAAATCACCCCCACGGTTGGTAATGGCAAACTGCTTGAAGGGGTGGCGGAATGAGTGGTCGCGGGCGCTGATTACCGGGCTGTCATCGAGCAACACCTCGATCTGCCCGTTGGCATCACGGCGCCATTGGATCTGATGGTTGTGGCCGTCACCGATGTCGGTGATATCAACCCTGTCGATGACACCGGTGCGGCCGCTACGCCTGCTCAGCAGCTCAAGTGATGCCCTGGGGCCGGTGTAGAGTACCAGTCGGTAGCCCGAGTTGCCCTCTGCGCCCTGATAGAGGCCAAACTCGATCTGCCCCTCTTCAGAGGGGGCGTTATGAACCGACAGGTCGAGTTCGGCTGCAAAGACACCGGGGATGGAGAGTGGCAGCTGAATCTCTGCGGCCTGGTAGCGATCGGTCGGCGCAGGAGGAGGGGTGGCTGGCTGCTGTCGATCTCGCTTCTGCATGGCGCCCTGAAACAGTGCGCCGAGCAACGCCTTACCGATATCCTCTCTGCTCTCCCGCTGTTGTGGCTGCTGTTGCGGCGCCTGCTCAGCAACCCGCTCCCGCTGACTGCGCGAGCGAAGTCCCAGGCGGCCATCGACCCAGAACCTGCCTGAACGGATCTGCCATGCCGGATCCTGCTGGAAATCGCCGTCGGAGAAATCCTCCATGACCAACTGGGTGCGCCAGGGCCAGTTGTAGTGCTCGACCAGATCCTCCAGTGCGTTAAGCAACCAGCGATCTGCGGACCGCTGATTTCGTGCCTTTTCAGTGACCTCCTTCAGTTGATCTACCAGGCTCTGCAGTTTTTCATCTTCTGAATCGGCGCTGTAGCACGGGGTGATTACTGTTGTCAGAAACAACAGGAGGGTGATAACAGTGATGCGCATGATGTGTGTTCCTCTATGGAAGGTGATCTCATTTCAGTACAACGGTGGAAATAATTCAACTGTTTGGGACAGAGTTTAGTGATTTTTCTGAAAAATAATCTTGGTAACTATTCAACTCACCCCTAAAATCCACCATTTCTGCGTTACAAAATGATCATTTATAGTCCTGATTACCCCTGAAAATCAGCCGGAAATGAACGCCAATAAACGCGAATATGGCTCTCCACTGGATTATTGTTTGGGCATTGATCCTTAATAACCAAGAGCATGTTCTGACGCTTTGCATTTGGCAGGAGCGAACTTGTTCGCGATGGACTCCGAAACGTGCTCTTCGCGAACAAGTTCGCTCCTACACTCAACTTCAGGATTATTCTGCAGAGCCAGGTTCCCGATAGTCGCTAAATAGTCTGAACAGCTGGCGGCTTTCTCTTCCAAGGTGTTAGAATGGCTGTCTTTTTTCGATTTTACCTGGGGTAGAGAGACCATGTTCAGTAAAGATATGCAGATTGCTGGTTATGACGATGAGCTGTGGGCGGCTATCGAAGGTGAGGTGTGCCGCCAGGAAGAGCATATCGAACTGATCGCGTCAGAGAATTACACCAGCCCGCGGGTGATGCAGGCCCAGGGTTCTGTGTTGACCAATAAATATGCCGAAGGCTACCCCGGCAAGCGTTACTACGGTGGCTGTGAGTTTGTGGACAAGGCGGAGCAGTTGGCCATCAACCGCGCCAAGCAACTGTTTGGCGCCGATTTCGCCAACGTTCAGCCCCACTCTGGTTCTCAGGCCAATGCTGCCGTCTATATGGCGCTCTGCGCCCCGGGCGACACGGTTCTCGGTATGAGCCTGGCCCACGGCGGCCACCTTACCCATGGCGCCAAACCCAACTTCTCCGGCAAGATCTACAACGCCGTTCAGTACGGCCTCAATCCGGAGACCGGCGAAATCGACTACGATGAGGTGGCGCAACTTGCCCGCGAACATAAACCAAAGATGATTGTCGCCGGTTTCTCCGCCTACTCCCGGGTGATCGACTGGCAGCGTTTCCGTAACATTGCAGACGAAGTGGGTGCTTACCTCTTTGTTGATATGGCCCATGTCGCTGGCTTGGTGGCAACGGGTTTCTACCCCAGTCCGGTACAGATTGCCGATGTCACCACCACCACCACCCACAAGACCCTGCGCGGTCCGCGCGGCGGCCTGATTCTGGCCAAGGCCAATCCGGAGATCGAGAAGAAGCTCAACTCCCTGGTCTTTCCCGGTACCCAGGGCGGTCCGCTGATGCATGTTATCGCCGCCAAGGCGGTCGCCTTCAAAGAGGCGATGGAGCCGGAGTTCAAGGCCTATCAGCAGCAGGTGGCGATTAATGCCAAGGCGATGGCCGAGGTCTTTATCGAGCGCGGTTACGACGTAGTCTCCGGTGGCACCGACAACCATCTGATGCTGGTTAGCTTTATCGAAGCGGGTCTCACCGGCAAGGATGTGGATATCTGGCTGGGTGCGGCCAACATTACCGTCAACAAGAACTCTGTGCCCAACGATCCCCAGTCGCCCTTCGTCACCAGCGGTATCCGTGTTGGTACGCCGGCACTGACCACCCGCGGCGTAGGTGAGGCGGAGACCCGGGAGCTGACCGGCTGGATGTGTGATCTGATCGACAGCCGCGGCGACCAGGCGGTGATCGAGCAGGTCAAGGCCAAAGCGCTTGCACTCTGTAAGCGCTATCCGGTCTACAAATAGATCCGGTGTAAGCCATGAGATGCCCCTTCTGCGGCGCCCAGGATACCAAGGTTGTTGACTCCCGCCTCTTTGGCGAGGGTGACCAGGTGCGCCGCCGACGGGAGTGCGCCGTCTGCAAAGAGCGCTTCACCACCTACGAATCGGCCGAACTCAACCTGCCACGGGTGGTGAAAAACGACGGCAGCCGGGTTCACTTCGACGGGCGTAAACTGGCGGCCGGAATGATACGGGCACTGGAGAAGCGTCCGGTAAGCACCGAGCAGGTGGACGATGCCATCAACCACATCCGCCGCCGGCTGTTGGCAACGGGGGAGCGTGAAGTCTCCTCCCGCTCGATTGGCGAGTGGGTGATGGACGAGCTGCGTAAGCTGGATCAGGTCGCCTATGTTCGTTTCGCCTCGGTCTATCGTAAATTCGAGGATGTTAACGCCTTCCGTGAAGAGATTGAGGCGCTGGAGTCGCAACTGCCACCGGAGGCTCAACGAAAGCAGCTTGACCTGCTCGACGGGGGTAAAGGGGATTGAGTGCGGCTGATGACAGCCGCTACATGGCACGGGCGATAGCGCTTGCCCGGCGCGGGCTATATACCACCCGCCCCAATCCCCGGGTGGGTTGTGTTCTGGTGCGCGACGGTCGAATTGTCGGTGAGGGGTATCACTGCCGTGCTGGTGGCCCCCATGCTGAGCGGCACGCGCTGGCAGCTGCCGGTGCTCTGGCGCGTGGTTCCACCGCCTATGTCACGTTGGAGCCTTGCTGCCACCAGGGCAGAACGCCGCCCTGTACCGATGGTTTGATCACAGCGGGGGTGAGCCGGGTGGTGGCTGCCATGGAGGATCCCAATCCATTGGTGGCAGGGCAAGGGCTGGCCTTGCTGTCGAAGGCGGGAGTCTGCGTTGAGCATGGGCTGATGTCGGCACCGGCGGAGACGCTCAATCCCGGTTTTATCAAACGGATGAAGCTGGGCGTTCCCTATGTTCGCTGCAAACTGGCCATGAGCCTGGATGGGCGCACGGCGATGGCCAGTGGTGAGAGCAAGTGGATCACCGGTGAGGCGGCGCGGCAGGATGTGCAGCGTCTGCGCGCCCGCAGTGATGCCATTGTTACAGGGATCGGCACCGTGCTGGCGGATGATCCTTCGATGAATGTGAGAATTAGCCATCAACAGCTCGCCGGGATGGAATCAGCGGATGAACTCTTCCAACCACTGCGGGTGGTGCTCGATCCCCGGCTGGAGATGCCTGCAGTGGCGCGGATGTTTCGGCTCGATGGTGAAACCCGGGTGATCTGTAGTGGTAAGCCGGGGGCGGTCGGGAATGCCCTGACGGCAGCCGGTGGAGAGGTGGTCTCCCTGCCGGGGAGTGAGCTGGAAGTTGATCTCAACGAAGTGATGAAGCACCTTGCGGGTGAGGAGATCAACGAGGTACTGATTGAGGCGGGTGCCACCCTTGCTGGAGCGGCGCTGGCCGCCGGTGTGGTCGATGAACTGGTGATCTACGCGGCACCCCATATCATGGGCGATGGGGGTCGGGGGCTGTTTCGTCTGCCCGGCCTGGAACGGATGCAGGATCGGATCAACCTGGAGTTCAGCGATGTTCGCATGGTCGGGCGGGATCTTAGGATTACTGCCAGACCGCTTTATCAGGCCGTTAAACCTGGAAACCGCAGTTGACCGCTCCATTCTGAGGCTAAGTTGCTGATATGAAAACCGTTGATGTCAATTTACGCTTTCACCTGCGGGGTGAACCACGCTACGGAGTGAATTGCACGCTTGCGGTGGCGCATGGCGGTGTTACAACTCCTTGCAATAGAATAACTATTACGCGTCGTTGTGCCTTGCCCTGCACCACCGCAAACGCACACTTCACCCCGTCCAACTGCGGATTCCAGGTTAAATAATTGTACTGCACCCATCAACCGGATCGACAAAATGTTTACAGGTATTATCCAGGCGGTCGGCACCATTGCCGCTATAGAATCACGTGGCGGCGATGTGCGGCTACGTATCCACAGCGGCGGGCTGGGGCTCACTGATGTGGGGTTGGGCGACAGTATCGCCACCAACGGCGTCTGCCTGACCGCGGTGGAGTTGCCGGGGGATGGCTTTGTTGCCGATGTCTCCCGGGAGACCCTGTCGTTGAGCACTCTGGTGGAGCTGAAAGCGGGTGACCAGGTCAATCTGGAGAAGGCGTTGACCCTTTCCACCCCTCTTGGCGGCCACCTGGTCAGCGGCCATGTGGACGGCGTCGGCCGGGTGGTTGATCGGCTGCAGGATGGCCGCTCCATCCGCTTTACTGTTGAGGCACCCGCTGAGCTGGCCCGCTATATCGCTCATAAGGGCTCGATCTGCGTCGATGGTGTCAGTCTTACGGTAAACCGTGTGGATGGTGCCCTGTTTGATCTCAATATTGTCCCCCACACCATGGCTGAGACGGTGATGGTCGACTACCGCAGCGGCACACAGGTGAATCTGGAGGTGGATCTGGTGGCACGTTACCTGGAGCGGTTGCTGCTGGGCGAGGCGGCGGCCGTTGCCGGTTCGGGTACCTCATCCGGTATCAACCTCGAATTTCTTGCAAAGAGTGGTTTTTTGCGCTGATTTTCCCTTTTTACCTCCCCCGCCTTGCGGCGTGCTTGGGTGTTGGTCGTGGGTTTGTTAAACTCCGCGGTTCATTTTTGTTCGCGCCAAAGGCGCAGTAGTAATTATGGCATTCAATACAACTGAAGAAATTATAGAAGAGCTGCGGCAGGGCCGAATGGTTGTCATCATGGATGATGAGGATCGGGAAAACGAAGGCGACCTGCTGATGGCGGCCGAGAAGGTGACGCCGGAGGCGATCAACTTCATGGCGCGCTATGGGCGTGGCTTGATCTGCCTGACCCTCACCAAAGAGCGCTGCCGACAGCTGCATCTGCCTCTGATGGTGGATATCAACGAGGCGCAGTTCTCCACCAACTTCACCATCTCGATAGAGGCGGCGGAGGGGGTCACCACCGGCATCTCGGCCGCTGATCGCGCGATTACCGTTCTTGCTGCGGTGAAAGAGGATGCTGTACCCCAGGATCTGGTTCAGCCCGGCCACATATTTCCGCTGAAGGCTCAACCCGGTGGTGTACTGGTTCGTGCCGGCCATACCGAAGCGGGCTGCGACCTGGCGCGCCTTGCCGGCGCCACTCCGGCGGCGGTGATCGTTGAGATTCTCAACGAAGACGGCAGCATGGCGCGTCGCCCGGACCTGGAGCAGTTTGCGCAAGAACATAACCTCAAGATTGGCACCATTGCAGATCTAATTCACTACCGTGTCAGTAATGAGAAGACGGTCGAGCGTGTTGGTGAGTGCATCCTGCCGACCGAATATGGTGATTTTTGCTTGATCGCCTATCAGGACAGTATCGATAATGAGCTTCATCTGGCGCTGGTGCTGGGTGAGGTTGATGAGGAGACGCCGACGCTGGTGCGCGTGCATATGCAGAATACCTTGTGCGATCTCTTCTCCACCAGCCATAAGGGGTGCAGCAGTTGGCCGCTGGAGAGCGCGATAAAACGCATTGCGGAAGAGGGCGAGGGGATTATCGTACTGCTACGCAACCATGACACCAGCCGGGAGATCCTGCAGCGGATGCACGATTTCCAGGTTCACGGCAAAGAAGATCCACATTCCCAGCGCGAGACACCTGCGCACCTGCGCACCTTCGGTATCGGTGCCCAGATTATCGCCGATCTGGGAGTACGCAAGATGCGGGTGTTGAGCTCCCCCATGAGCATGCACGGTATCTCAGGTTTCGATCTTGAGGTGGTGGAGTATGTCAAATGCACGTAGATTGTAGCTGAACCGGTTTTGTTAACTGAGGCAGGGGTCGGAGTCGATTGCGCTGAAATAGCAACTGTTTCCTGAGATATTCAACGCAATCGACTCCGACCCCGAGCATTTAGCAGTTATTAATTTGATCAACACACGGGATTCCAACCTGTCGAATTTCAAGGTCTGATAATATGGCAATTAAAACCATCGAGGGCGCGCTGACCGTCCATAATACCCGCTTCTGTCTGGTTGTAGCACGCTTCAACAGCTTCGTCGTTGAGAGCCTGCTGGAAGGCGCTGTGGACGCTCTGAAGCGCCATGGCGCGGATGACTCCGACATCACCATCATCCGTGTACCCGGGGCCTTCGAAATGCCCCTGGTACTGGAGAAGATCGCCGCCAAAGGGGAGTATGACGCCATTGTCGCCCTCGGCGCGGTGATTCGCGGCGGCACCCCTCACTTCGACTTTGTCGCCGGCGAGTGTGTCAAAGGGATGGCTCAGGTGACGCTGAAACATCAGATTCCGATCGCTTTTGGCGTATTGACCGTCGATACCATCGAGCAGGCGATAGAGCGTGCCGGTACCAAGGCGGGCAACAAGGGTGCTGAGGCGGCGATGTCTGCGGTTGAGATGGTCAATGTGCTGCGCCAGATCGGCTGATGGCTAATAAACGCAGCCAGGCACGTCATCATACGGTACAGGCACTCTACCAGTGGCAAGTGACTGGTCAGGATATCCGCGATATCCACAACCAGTTTCTGCTGGAGCAGGATACAGGCATATTTGAGTTAGCCTATTTCGATACCCTGCTGCACGGTATTCCGGCCCATCTGAGCGCATTGGACGAAAAACTGGGGCCCTGTCTCGACCGCTCGATTGAGAGCGTCGATCCGGTAGAGCGTGCGATTCTTCGCCTCGGGGCGTTCGAACTGATGTATCAGCTCGAGGTGCCCTACCGGGTGGTGATCAACGAGGCGGTGGAACTGGCCAAGGTGTTTGGCGCCGAACAGGGCCACCGTTACGTTAATGGCGTTCTTGACAAACTGGCCCGCCAAGTACGTGAGACGGAGATCAAGTCGAAGAAGCGATCCTAATTCAGTCAGAGTAAGAATCCACGTAACTATTCAGCACGGTAATCTGGAACTTAGGCGTAGGAGCGAACTTGTTCGCGAAGAGCACGTTTCGTAGTCCATCGCGAACAAGTTCGCTCCTACAACACCTCTGTTCCACCATAACTGTGGTTTTCAGGATTTTGGTGCAGAGCCTGTTTTAAGTATAATAACGGCACAAAATGCAAGTTTATGTGTGTAAATGATCATTTTGTAACGCAGAAATGGCGGATTTCAGGGGCAATCTGAACTGTTACCAATCCACTCTCCAGTCGCAGCGCTTTTTATGCCATTATCTCCCCTATGGCACTCTCCGAGTTTGAACTGATCCGCAGCTACTTCTCCCACACTGGCTGCCACCGCGATGACGTGGTGCTGGGGGTGGGGGATGACTGCGCGCTGTTGCAGCCACCTTCCGGTATGCAGCTGGCGGTAAGTATCGATACCTTGGTTGAGGGGGTACACTTTTTCCCTAATACTGATCCCGAATCCTTGGGTCACAAGACGCTGGCGGTCAATCTTAGCGATCTGGCCGCTATGGGTGCACAGCCTGCGTGGGTAACTCTTGCCCTGACACTTCCGCGCAGTGACCCTTCTTGGTTGGAGGGTTTCAGTCGCGGTTTTGCTGCTCTGGCCAAGCGCTATGGTGTCCAACTGATAGGGGGGGACACCACCTCTGGTCCACTCAATATCTCTGTGCAGGTACACGGTTTTGTTGAACCCGCCAAGGCACTGCGCCGCGATGCGGCGCAGCCGGGTGACCTCATCTATGTCACAGGTACTCTGGGTGATGCAGGGCTGGCTCTGCTTCAAGCTCGGGGAGACACTGTTGTGGGGGACGGTTTTGAGGGAGTAATGCACTGCCTGGAGCGGCCCGAGCCGAGGGTGGACGCAGGTTTGGCTGTTACCGGTACCGCCACCGGCGGCATCGATATTTCAGATGGACTGCTCTCCGATCTGGGGCATATCTGCCGTGCCAGTGGCGTCGGCGCCCGCCTGCAGTTGACACAGATACCCCTGTCGGCAGCGGTGGCGGCTTATATCGAAGCGGGGGGGGATTGGGAGATACCACTGGCTGCCGGGGATGATTATGAGCTCTGCCTGACAGTGCCCCCAAGCAAGCGCGAGGCGTTTGAATCACTGGCCCGAGGTCTCGATGTAGCTCTGACGCTGGTGGGTTCGATAGAGAGGGAGAGCGGAGTGCGTGTTATCGGCGTTAGTGGTGAAGTGGTTCATATGAAGCACCGTGGGTTTGAACATTTTGATGGTTGATCCGGGTCCCAACTGGAAAAATCCGATCCATCTACTTGCCTTTGGGCTGGGATCGGGTGCAGCCCCCAAGGCCCCCGGTACCTTCGGTACGCTGGCGGCGGTGCCTCTCTACCTGCTGATGCAGCCGCTGTCGCCCCCGGTTTACCTGCTGCTGGTGATTCTGCTGTTTGGTCTGGGAGTGTGGCTCTGTGATCGCACATCAAAAGATCTTGGGGTACACGATCATGGTGGTATCGTTTGGGATGAGTGGGTGGGATTTCTCATGACCCTCTGGCTTGCCCCCACCGGGCTGGGCTGGTTGGTAGCGGGTTTTATCCTTTTTCGCCTGTTTGATATCCTCAAGCCTTGGCCCATCGGTTGGCTCGACCGGCAGGTGCCCGGCGGCTGGGGTATCATGCTTGATGACCTGCTGGCGGGTCTCTACAGCTTTATTCTGTTGCAACTGGGCGTCTTTCTGTTGCGGTGATTCGCGAGTTGTGCAGATGAATTATATAGTTCGGGGTCGGAGTCGATTGCGGCAAAAAACTGTAAACTTCCCTACCATCTTCAACGCAATCGACTCCGACCCCTGGTGATAATCCTGAAAACCACAGTTATGGTGGAACAGAGGTGTTGTAGGAGCGAACTTGTTCGCGATGGACTACGAAACGTGCTCTTCGCGAACAAGTTCGCTCCTACGCCTAAGTTCCGGATTACCGTGCTGAATAGTTACCCTTAGATTATTGATATGTCATTCTGGGAGGTGCCATGCGCCATAGTGTGAACTTTGTTGCTTCGCTCAGCTATCTGCTGTTTTTCTCTCTACTGTTTAGTGGCACTGTAGCTGTTGCCGAACCCGAACCGGATAAACGGTTTGGCGATTGGCTGCATGAGTGCGAGCCCGGCGACGGCAAGGAGCGTGTTTGCGCCTTGACACATACTGCTCCCACCAGCGATGGCAAAGGCACCCTTTTGAAACTGACAATCCGTAAACTGGGAAAGAAGCAGACCACGGTGTTGGTGGCGTTGACGCCTCTCGGTATCTACCTCCCCACTGGGGTTGTGGGCAAGATCGACAGCAGCCCCCAGTTCCCTCTTGTATTGCAGACCTGTGCTGTCCAGGGGTGCGAGGCGATTGTGCCGCTGGATCCCAAGCAGCTGTGGCGATTGAAAGCAGGCAAGCGCCTGCTTATCGGCTTCAAGGCCAAGCGCGGCCCGCAAGCCATAACCGTACCGGTCTCCCTGACGGGAGTTGCTGATGGCTTGCTTGCGCTGGGTTGGAAAGGGTGGTGAATCTTACCAGCTGTAACCGACACCGATATTGGTACTGGTGTTGCCGTGACTGCGGCCGATAGCGCTGGAGAAGCGTAGTCTCTCGTTGACTTGGGATTTAAAGCCGACGGCCAGCGCCTTTTCACCGGCATAGTGTCCCATCCCAACCCCTATTGAGTAGCGTTTTCCCGGGGTTGGCTCTGGAATGGCGGAGAGGGCGGCCACCGAAGCGATACCAGAATAGGCGCGGGTCGCAACACCCCTGAGCTGCCTCATATTCGGGGCATCGTACGGATTTACGCCATTGGCTATACCCGTCACTCTTGCCGGCCCGGAAGTGACGCTGTCACTGAAGGTGGCGCCACTGTCATCAAGGGTCAGTGAGGTGGAGTTTGTGCCGCCGCTGAGTTCGGTCTGGGCCTCGGTAACGGTAAGACCGTGGGCATTGCCGTTACTGTTGGTGACTATCAGAGCCGCCTCTGTTTTCGATAGAGTGATACTGCCCTGACCATCCGTTGCGCTGGCATTGTCATCTGCAGTGATAGTCACTTGGCTGTTGGCACCATCGATCAGCATACTGCTGTTGCCGTTGGTGATGCCCGAGTTTGCGAGGGGATTGTATGAGGTGATGGTGCCATTAACCGTCAGGTTGCCATCGACCGTCGTGCCGTTGGTTGAATCGACTGTAAGAACATTGCTGCCACTGGTAATGCGGGTGCTGGTGTCATCCACTACCAGTGTGTTGCCGTCGGCGACTGCGCCGTTGCTATCAACAGAGAGTGCGTTATTGACCGTGGTCGCCCCCTGCAAGGTGGTGGCGCCGGTCACTTCCAGGGTAGTGCTGACAGATGCTGAGTTGAAGGTTGCCAGTCCACTGGTACCCACTGTGGCCAGCGAGGTGTGGCCGGTAACCGAAGCAGAGCCTGCGGAGAGGGCACCCGTTACAGAAGCAGAGTTGAGTGTTGCCAGCCCAGTGGTCTCTACTGTGGTCAGCGCGGTGTGACCGGTAACCGAAGCAGAGCCTGCGGAGAGGGCGTTGGTTACAGTGGCTGAGTCGAGCGTTGCCGCCCCGCTGGATAAAGTTCCGGTGACGGAAGCAGAGCCTGCGGAGAGGGCGTTGGTTACAGTGGCTGAGTCGAGCGTTGCCAGCCCACTGGTGCCTACGGTGGCCAAGGAGGTGTGACCTGCAACCGTAGCAGAGCCTGCGGAGAGGGCTCCAGTTACAGAAGCAGAGTTGAGTATTGCCAGTCCGCTGGTACCTACAGTAGCCAGGGAAGTATGGCCATCAACGCTGAGGATGGTGTTTGCCGTACCCGAACCTATGCTGCTGGTGATCACTACTGCACCAGTACCGTCCGGTGTGCCTTCATTGTCTACTGTGAGGTTGATATTGTCATCGGCGGTGATGGTGTAGTCGTTTCCATCTACTGCCCCACCGGTTGCGGCAATCACTGTTGTGGTGATGAAAAAGGCAAAGAGAACCGACACCCACGGCAGGTGCCGGAGGAGAGGGGATGTTCTCCTGATGGTGCTTGAAATGCTCATCTGTGGTTGCGATGGCGGGTCGGTGCTTCTCAACTCCGGTTGAACCCCTACCGGGTGGTTTCAGTCCGACCTTTTGCCTTATTCGCCGACTCCTAATTTTTTCTCACTTGGTACCTGCAATGCCAGAAGCGTGCCGGTAATTTCATATTCAGATAAAACAATAGCTTAATAGCTTAATATTATCAAGTATGTCAAGTTAGTGTCGTATCTTACTGTATTTTTGTGTCGGGATATTGGCTTTTCAAAGGTGCCATTCTTCCACCACTGAATTAACCTAGAAACCGCAGTTGACCGCTCCATTCTGAGGCTAAGTGGCTGATATGAATACCATTGACTTCAACCTACCCTTTCACCTGCTGGGTGAGCCACGCTACGGGGTGAATTGCACGCTTGCGGTGGCGCATGGCGGCGTTACAACTCCTTGCAATAGAACAACTATTACGCGTCGTTGTGCCTTGCCCTGCACCACCGCAAACGCACACTTCACCCCGTCCAACTACGGATTCTAGGTTTAAGAATCCGGTCACTTCGCCGCCACAAGTGGTGGTGGATAGCTCTTTTTTACAGGCTTCCGGTTAGGGATATGACGATTTATTGGCCGCAAACAAACGCGTATATTTGAAAAATCCCCCTATTTTGAAGCATCTGAGACATACTCTCGATGATTATCTACGCTCAGTACCCTGAAAACTTATCC
>JBEVXT010000687.1:0-5387 GCA_040505955.1 Sedimenticola sp.
CAAAGAAAATTGCAACAAATTTGTGGCTTCTCACCACTATAAAGATTTTTTTGTCCCTGGAACACAGAGTACAATTTTATAAAACATATATGTGAGGCGCCAAGCGAAAACGTCCCTTATCGCATTCCGCGACGTTACGAGGTAATGACGTTACAACGTCGTGGTTTTTTCTAACGTTATTTTTAGAACGTCGTGGTTTTTTCTAACGTTATTTTTAGAACGTCGTGTGCCGTGACGTCGATTTTTGACACATATCGTCTGCCAACGTTTGCGAAGAAGAACAAAGAAGAATAGAAAAGGCAAAGAGAAGACAAGGTTGTGTTTCTCAGTGATTTTCTGTGTGATTTGTGGGGGGAATTTGTGGTACAGTTTGGTATTTCTAATGCATGATAAATTAAACTGATTCTCGGAAATAATCAGCTTGTTCCCGAGTTTGAGCATCTACCGTCATCGGTCCGTCGCCCGACAGAAAAGTATAACCTCATTGTACATCACCGCCGTTCGTTTGATCTGAAAGCAAAGTTTAGCAAGGGACATAACTCGATAATTGTTTCTGACTTTGAAAAATCTGTCAAATGGCCGTGTCTTCAACCAGCATGTGTCTAACAAGCGTAAGAAACAATTGCTGCCATTTCACGACGACTTATAAATGTCTACGAGATTACATTTAAAACTTTCTTATGATTATTAATTTTAATTTCACAAGCATTTCTATTCCGCTTTTAAAATGTCTATCAAATGATTGTTTATTCGTTCTAGATAAGTAAATTATGGACATGTATAAGCATACTAGGGGATAAGATCACTGATAATGATTCACGGCGGCGGATCGAACATTCCTGCTGATTGAATTCAGTTAACAATTAATGACTGATGCAACAGTGAATGTGAGCCCCATAGTCATGGGAATAGCGGGGCTTTAACCGGGCATATCCCGGGGTTTTAACCTGTCACGATGATCGCAGTGCCGGGACTATCCTGTTTTTTTTTTGCTTTAATAGCCAAAATGTGTCGGGGACATATCCCCTTTATCCTGTAAAGGTGCGGGGACTTTTACCCGGGGTTTAACCAGCCAGATTGCCCCGCACTGTGGGGACATAGCGGGGCTTTAAATTAAAAGCCCCGCTCTTCCCCGGACAATGGGGGAGGGGGTGGCCGGGATCGGGGACTCACAATTCCGCATTTGCTCCTAAAAAATCGGCAAATTTCAAACTTGGTCTTGAATTTCCTAAACGATTTTCAAGAAAAATCGCAGATGTAATTATGCATTAAATCCCATGTAATTTCTCAAATAATTATTCTGACTGTGATTGTTTATCCACTCCCCATCCATATCCGTTATCCCATCACATCGAAAACGGAGCGCAACACTAGAAACGGAGCAGGTATTAAGTTAGCGCGACATTGCACCAGTCGGTAAACAATTGACGAAATATTATTTCGTTGTCATAATGGACACACCCGTTATCCCGATACAACGAAAACGGAGGGCCACAACGAAAACGGAGCAGGTAAGTTCGAGCGACATTGTACCGGTCGGTAAACAGTTGATAAAAATATTATTTGTTTGCCTTAATGGATGCCACCAGTTTGCACGATTGGTATTAAATGAATACCACACCCTTCTGTAAAGTGGCAGATCTGAAACATGTCTGGTTAAAATGTTATAGACCATGAAAAGAGTGACATTCCCTGTTTCGTAGATTTTTTGTAACAAAAACCAGTTAAAAGTATCAAATTCGTTAAAATCAAACGGATTTTTTAGTATCATTAGAGCTGTGGGTCATCTATGGTGCAACCTTGTAAATGACAGCTTAATCGGCTGGTTAGATACCGAAATAACTGACATTTTATCGACCTGGGTGCACACAAATGGCCACAACAAAACACGGAGCGGTTTGAATTAGGCCACAACGAAAACGGAGTCCTGGCCACAACAAAAAACGGAGTAGTTATGATAATTCGTCAAGATCTGGTGCATTTTTTACGATTTGTCGGTATTCTGTCGTTCCTTTTTGTGTCCGGTGTTGCTCCAAATATGCATACATATAACTAGAAGTGTCGTTTCGACATGTGTGGGCCACCTACGTGTAGTCTGTATTTAATTGTGCCGCTGTCAATGATTTTCCAGATTTGGGCGATGATGGGGCAGGAGGCGGGGGTGGGTGGAGAAACGTGGGGTTTAACATACACACCCTACCATTGAAAATGGGATCTACAACAAAGCCTCGTAATGGGGTAAATGATCACCCTAGGCCTATGGGCATACCTTATACAGTTGTAGTGTAGTCCTTAGATCTACGCTCGCGACCGGTGATCTAATTTTCATGCTCCGATGCACTAATTAATCAATTACATCCCACATGTATAGCCGGCAAATCAAATTAGTATGAGCATCATATGACGTGCATAATTATGTCTAATGAACTAGTTGGGTCATGCTCATGCTCCGGTGCGCTAAATGATCGGTTGCATCTTACATGCAGGATAGCCGATACAGCCTGCAAAATACGTTATGAGCTTCACATACCTCTGTTCTTGATCACTTTTATCATGTGTTCGGCTGTTGATGGAATGGACATCACCCAGGCGCGGATACAGATGGTGGTTTGGGGTCGCACCCGGCGCCCGACCCTCCCCCCCTAAAATTCGCATAGTTTCATTTTTCGGTCGTCCAAAATTCGTCATTGGCCTTCAAAATTAAAATATAAATCTCAGGGCGCTCACCCAGCTAAAGAGTTTATGTTTAATGGCGACTGAATTTTGTTAATCGTGTGTCATTAATTGTTATCGCCACCCGGCGCGCACCCCCTAAAATTCGCCCGAACTTCGCTTGTCATTCGTCCAAAAGTCATTAATGTGTGTGCCATCTCCCTCCAGTAGAAAGGCGTGGCTTGTACTTTGTTGACTGCTAATGCCCCGGTAAAACCATTGCGGGGCCTGATTAATCAATTCAGTCGGATAGTGTATGATAAGCAGTACATTCTGACCATTTCATTTTTTTTTTCAGGCGCTGAAAATCATTTTGCAATCACACACACCAAGTCTCCGTTATGTGAAACCGTTTAATACACTGTGTATGAGGAGATGGCGATGGCGCGGTGATCTATTGGCGGGGTTCATCAGTAAAGTTCTACGCCTGGCAGTGACAACAACTAGGGCTCCCAGACCTAGTATCTATATATACATGGATTAATTTACGGTACTTGTTCTGAGAACATGACTTATACCATGCATGTACAGTAATGTTTGTCACAAGACCACGGCTCATCCCTCATAATGTCATATTCACATGTTGTTTCCCTCCACACCACAGGTGAACGGCACGTTGATTTGTCATAAATGAATAAAGAGACAATAAAATGTGTTACAATAATAATTATTATTGTCATATATAAGCAAATTATCAACTTTGGGACAAAAGTAGACAACGCCCACTTTTACTGTATTATACCCTAAACATGTGCTCCACACCAGCCTACTGAACTTCGTATTTCGCAAAAAAAAAGCATTCAATGCCCACGACCCCTACCCATTTTTTCTTTGGTATCTGTTCACATTATGTAGGGGCTAACACGTTTATTTTTCTAGATGTGTTTGTAGGTTGCTGCTTCAGTGCCGATGATGCCGGAGTCTGGTGGTGGGGACTGTCTGGATATTCTCTTGAAAGGACCATATTAAAGACTAAAGTGAATATCAACTACCGAGGCCAGCATGGACCCATTTAAGGTAATATGGACGGGATATAGTGTCTGTCACTGTCGCCGAGCAACCGCTACCATAACCTACCCACATGTCACCCACTTATCCGTCTACTAATATTTGACGACAATCAAATTGGACAGTGTCTCATAATTATATGATTTGATATAAAGGTTTTATGATTCATATCGTCAGATGTATAAGGCTTAGTAATCTAAGGGGACATAACTCTAGTTGTTCTAAACTTAAAGATGTTTGAGTTTAGTTAATACACTGGACGACTTTAAAAACGCACCACCTATTAGGGGTTGATTTTGGCACATTTATACTTTTCGGAATTAGATCAAATTTGGCATACAAAAGAACGAATTGCTGCTCTTGACAATATTGAAAAAATAGTTTGATTCGATTTACGGTTTGCCTATGACGTACGTCTGAACCATGTGACCCAAAAACATGAATTCGCAAAATAATAACCATTAGTACTGATGCAGGTAGTACGCCTCGTTTAGATGACTGTATCCATCTCAGGCTGTAAAATGTTCTTCCAGATCCAGTACGATCAGGTAAAGCTATACAATGACCCGAATGTATACGACGTTGCGTCGGCGTCAACCTCTCACTGTATGGGCTATGACAATACAAATGATAACAGTCTGCTGGCAACTTGTACTGATTCATCGTCTCATAACTTACGCTACTGCTTGGATTTGGAAATACAGGTGTGATATTACTTTCAAATGGTGACTCCTCAATCGTCTGCGGGTGACAGTTGCAGACCGGAAGTGATCACGTCGGTACTGGAACCAAATGATTGCGTCCTGTCGGCGTTCCGTTTCTCGCGATTTCCCAATCCGAGGTCGCTGTTTCATTTTCCCATTGTGTTGGTTATGGGTTAGAAGACGTAAAAACATGGAATGTTGAAATTGCAAATGTATAGTGCTTGCTTTATGAGATATACCAGAACCAGCATGCCAATGTACCCAGAACACACATTTTCAGAGATTTTCCGCATGCTTTGCGATGACTGTTTCGCATTGATAGTGTGTTTTTCTACATGGGCGATCGTCCAAGAAGAAGTACGTGTGTTGAAAAAATAAATAAAATCGTGATGTCGCGGTTGCACGTGCAAAATGTAGTTTTACACATTTGTGTGCACTACATGAATATCATGGGTCGTATGCCGTTCTTTGTGTATGCAACAACTCGCTAATAATCTCTGCATAATAATATGAGCATATTATTTTAGAAAACCGGTGTTATGGCAAAACTATGCCCTCTACAAAGTGGTGCGTTTTTAAAGTCGTCCAGTGTATGTTTGAATATTGAAAAGTTAATGTGACAAGTAAATTCACTCTCCGACTCTCTATTCAGTAACAAGAACAGTGAAAATAAATACTACTTTTAAGTTTTACAGTCGTTTTATTACATTTACAATAACAAAAATCAGTCTGTTATTAGTATTCCATAGCCAAATAGTTTCGTCTTTTAATAACTTTCTGACCCTCTGTCGTTACGAGCCAATTCCCACCCTTAAACATAAGCACAACGTTCAGCTTGAATCACGACCATGGATCGAACATGGTAATGATTAAATCGTGTTCATGTGGACCAGTTACGTGTCTTTCTATAACATAGGCGTAGGAGCGTTTCAATTATTGGGGAGCCAACTGCAATAATACTCC
>JBEVXT010000688.1:0-2924 GCA_040505955.1 Sedimenticola sp.
AGTTATAGTCTGAAAACCAAGTGTCTGCGGACGCGGCGGACGCGGCGGCGGCGTGACGACGTCAAATCCATAGTATCCCCCGACTTTCGTCTTGGGGATACAATTAGGTAGGTGTGTGGGGGAAATCAGTGAAGTTGTTTACATATAGAAACAAAAAGATGTATTTGAAATATTAAGTTGTACTTTCATGCTGATGTTTACATCTTTAAATCACAAGAAAATGACAGCCTGCACCGGCTGCGACAAGTTGAAAGTTTAGAGGGATTTATTGGAGTCCGAATGTTGTAACGAGTCCGACCACTTGCAGGTTTTGTTGACTTGCATGCATAGTTAATAAAACCGTGTCTACTTACCAGAAGTAGTACATTTTCCATTTTCTTTTTCGTGTTCGGCCAAGCGTAACTTGCTTGTCAAGGTGAAGCGCGAAGTAGGTGGCGCTACGTTTCACATTATGTCAACTATGCGCGAGAATGTGTATTAGTCGGTCTCAGAACTGCGCCCAATAGGGAAATGGTGTTGACTTTATGTTTGACATTGGATCTAGATGGATTTTTCCCGGCGCATGCCATTAAAAATGGTGCACAAAGTGGTACCCCGGGCACCAGATTGACCACGCCCATTTTGTGGTGTAATGAGTTGTCAGTTAGTGTAAATCTTAACACATTGTTGTAATGTTCGTGTCGATTCATATGTTTTCGGATATGTCGAGTTCGAATAAACACAAGTCGGAATAAATGGCCGTGTTTTGGCATAAAATTCAAATTGACCGCCAAAAATGGAATTTATCATATACTGTGAAAAATTACGATATCTCAACATTTAAAGTTGTGCTATAAGCAAATACAGCAAATTTTGTTTTGCTGAGAATTAGGTATCGTAAAGGGAATTTACCATTTTAACATTTTCTAAATTTTCAGTAAAAACAAATAAAAATGGGCGCCAAATTGCTGCCAAAATAAATTGCTCTCTTGCGCTATTTAAATGGTGGTAGGTTTATATCATGTTTATTTTGTGACATAAATGTTAATTTTCAGAATGGAAAATGTCGGAAAATGGCCGCGGAACTTGAAATGAATATCATACAACCTCGAGCATATTGTTATAACCGACTTTATTGGCTCGTTGATTTTTGAAAATTTTCCAGTCATGATTTATCACACAGTTAATGAAGACCACCTCGTTCACCCTCAAAGGCTCCACAAATACTGGATCAAAAAGCGTCTCCGTAATTGCATTTTATCAATCGTATGAAAATAAATGAAAAGTTCAGACACTATTCATACTGCCTTAAAATCAATTTAATTCGTCTGAACTATCCACACTCATCGGAACGCTACCATCGGATTCGCGGTCATCAGTGTCAACCTGGAATTCGTGTAGCTCTTGTTCGTCTTGAGTATCCTCCTAAATCGAATTTTCCGATGACACCGCTTGAGCTGGCTGTTGTAACTTCACCAGAAGCCAATGCTTCGCCTTCATACCACACTGACACTGGAACACCATTTTCTATCTATTGCCCAACCGTATTTAAGACCATCCAACTGACTATACGTACCGTTGAGGCAATTCACCATTCCATGACTGTTACATTCATTTGAAACGTAAAACATGAGTACTCATCTGTGTCATCTACTACAATACACATGACTGTATGTTTAACGGAGGCATTTATGCGGCATGGTGTGCCAGGCGGGGATCTGCCTCTTTGTGTTGTGACCTGAGCTCAGGAACATCTAAAATGGAGGGAGAAGCATCTCTTGACATGTAGAAACAACAGTGGCATTTTGTCACGTAGACTTCTTACCTAACGCGGGTTGTCCTGATCATATATATACATTTGTAGATGTGATATATGCAACATTGTATTGTCATTGGTAAGTCAATCCATTCCTGGATCTTTGGCCGATGTCTGCTACAACACACATGTCTGAATGTTTAGCGCATGCATAAGAGGCATGGTGTGCCAGGCGGGGATCTGCCGCTCGGCGTTGCGATCTGAGCTGAGGAACTTCTAAAATGGCGGGAGACGCATCTTTTTGTCATTTAGAAACAACAGTAGCCTTTTGTCACGTAAACTCGTTTACCTATTGTGGTTTGTCCTGATAATATATAGTCAGTTAATAGATGTGATATCTGCAACTGTGTTTTGTCATTGGTTAGAAAGTCATTCCATTTCTAGATCTTTGGCTGAGGCCTGCGATTTTTCTTTCGCTGCCCTGGTTTTGACGACTTTTAACACACGCGAATTTGTCTATCGCCTATGTCGTAATCATCAAATAGAAGATGACGTGCAGAACCTTGTAGACAAATAAGATAACCCACAAACATTTTGACCCAGGATTTAAACGTATATCAAGGTCATTGATAAATTCTCACTACCCTCATTATGTCAACCACACTACATTCCAGATCCATTGGTACCGTGGATGTCGGTGGAATTGGCGAAAGCAACTGGAGATGGTTTCGAAACGGAGACTTTGATGAAGATCTACTACTGTCCGATTCATTATAAATCGCCCACGGTTTGCTTGTTATGTGCCAGTCCATTATGCAGCTGCTTGTCTTCGAAAACGGCTAGTTCGGAAGCAAATGATCCGCCTTCATCTTCCACTATTGACACTTTTCTCGTGGTGTCTTTTTATAGGATCCTGATAATGAGGATTTTCTTCGATACATTGTAGTTGCTGCAGTTTTTGGTCATTGCTTCCGGTGCATTTTTTCCTGTTTCCTGATATATACACGAGTGGCTGGTCCCGCAACCAAAGATGTGGTACCCAGGAGTGCAACCCGGCTGCAATTGATTGCACGGCACATTCATCTGCTTGTATACGTTTTGGACCAGGCTTAACGTGCTTGTATTTAGTCACTTTCTTGACTTTATTCTCTAAATTCTGTTTAAGAGCAGTTATGTAATGACTGATCCT
>JBEVXT010000689.1:0-2795 GCA_040505955.1 Sedimenticola sp.
AATCCTTCAAAATGGCTGTCAGATGTAATGAGAGTGGATCGATGAAAACGTGCTGTTGCATAAATAATTGCATCTGCAAACGAGAGTCTGTTTTCTATTGAGAGGTCTGCCGCCAGAAGTGCAATTGAAGTGGACAGTGGAACTATTGTAGATTGTTCAGTCAACGCAATTGATTGCAACGCAACTTCCGCTCCACTGTTTCTGAAAACCCACTTGTAGAGTTCAAACTGTACAGAAGTTGGAGTAATTAATTCTTCAACTGTCTCAAAATATGGGGCATATTCATCGCTGAGCGCACCATTTGTCAGCCACTCAATCCAACCGCAGGTGTCGATAAGATTCAACGTATCGCTCTCTCTTCACGGTCACGATATTCAGATGAATCACTGTAGCTGGCGGTAGAGAGTAATCCACGAGCCTTTTGAAGACTTTGCGTGGGAATCATTTCGATGATATGCCCTCGCTCAACAAGTGTAAACAGCTGTCCTGCTTGAAGATGAAGATTCTCTCGAATCGTTTTAGGGATCGAGAGTTGAAATTTACTAGATAGCTTTGCCTGCATCATCTCATTTTACCCTTTGTGTATCGATACAGTCATTGTAAAGTGCAACATATTCAGGGTCAACCACATCACCAGATAAGAGGAGCTAACCTGCTTTCGCGAACTCAACCTTAATCATGCATGCATACTGGAACAGTCGGAATGTGCTTCAACCAGAGCATATGTTTGCGGCTGAATAAAACCGCGTATTGTGTGAAACTCCACATAATGTGCAGCTTATTACAGCCATCTGCACTTGCCTCGGAATCCGCAATGAAAAAACATCAAGGGCGGCTGCCAAAGCAATCCGTGGTCAAGTAGGGAGGTTGGGGTTTTTATGTATGCAGCAGCGGTTGCTCCCACTCAAAGATGCTCGCCTACGGGTCAAGCAGCCCAATAACCACAGCAAAGCAAAACCTGGCCCCGTTACTACAAGTAGTGGACGGGAATCTGGATGATCTGCTCGCCAAGTTGTTCGATTCTCATGCCGCGATTGACAACAATGCCATAATGGGCACCGGTATCTGAGATGAAATTCTTCAGCCCCAGCAGTGCCTTCGGCTTTATGATTGAGTTCAGTTTGATCTCAACAGGAATTGTGCCAAAGTCCCCTTCCATAATCAGATCCACCTCTGATTTATCGATGGTACGGTAATAGCTAAACGCCAACCGGGTCGCCATGGTGGTATGCAGCCCCCGGATCAACTCTTCGATCACAAAACTCTCGAAGGAGACTCCTGCAACAGGGTGCAGCAACAGGCTGTCCAGACTTTTGATTCTGAGCAGGTGGTGCAGAACGCCTTGATCCCGAAAAAGACCTTTTTTCGACTTTTGTACTTTTTTTAACGTATTTTTTTCATAGGCCGACAGGTTTCTCCACAAGAATGTCTGGTGGATGATTTCCAGATACTCCTTGATGGTGGGTACGCTAACCTCAAGAGATCTAGCCATACTGCTCATGTTGAGCTGGTGACCAGAGAACTGCGCCAACAACGTCAAGAACCGTTTAAAGCTATGTAGATTCAAACGTGGAAAAAGGGTGCGAATATCTCGCTCAACATAGCTGGATATGTAGTTTTCCATCCATTGACTGTAATAGAGATCGTTACTCTCGCTCTCGATCAGCGGCTCTGGGAATCCTCCCTTCAACCAGAGGTGCATGGAGTGCTCAAGAGAGATTTGCGGTTGTAAGGAGGCAAAGTCTGACATAGCAGCACCTTCTTCCGCAATCAACCTATAGAGAGGAGAAGAGAGGCGTTCGTAAAATTCACTCTGCTTGAAAGGCGACATTTCAATAGTCGCGATCCTGCCTGCCAAGCTTTCGGTAATCCCACTTACGATATCGGGAGAGCTGGACCCGGTAAGGATAAAACGCCCTTTGCGTTTACGGTCTCGATCAATGACCCCTCGTAGCACCCGGAAAATCTCCGGGTATTGTTGAGCCTCGTCGATAATCAAATCGCCATCGTTGACGGCAAAAAAAGCGACGGGGTCGCTGCTGATCAACTGGTAGTGGTCAGGACTTTCCAGATCATAATACTTCCAGTGAGGGCGAAGACCCTGCACAAATGTAGATTTTCCGCACTGACGAGCACCAAGAATGGCAACCAGTGGAAACATCCCTAGTAATTGATTGACCTTCTGCTCAAGATGTCGCTTCTTATCCATTCTATTTAAAGTCTAACCTTAAATTAAATGGGTATCAATAACGCCAGGACAACTTCTGCTAGACGGCCCTAACCCCGACAGGCACCTTATCCTTGCAATTCAGGCAACCCACCAGCAAACCATCCAGCCCGGACACCCCCGACCACAAGACGAATGACAACCATTAGTATTTGTGAAGTTTAAAAAAACATGGACAACCCCACTTGCACCTTTCCGTGCCCTCCACAAGATTCCGCGGCAAAAAAGTCAGTCTAAAGCTATCCTCTATCCCACCATCTAGATTAACAATAGTAGGCGCAACAACCGAAATCGATGAATCCTCAAGACAGGAAAGCAACGCCACAAATGGATCACTTTCAACATGGATGTCCGGATTAATTACAAAGATCGGGGCTATGCCAAAAAATTGAGTAGAAATCACACACCCTACATACTCCGCTCCTTGCCTATCGAGCATGATCCGTCTAATATGGAATGCAATTCCATATTAGCCGAGCTTAGCTATGTATGCCAGAACAATACACTCCACACTGATTAGCGCCAGCCAATCATTTCCAGTTGTGCTCGTTACCGGCCCGCGGCAGGT
>JBEVXT010000690.1:0-10879 GCA_040505955.1 Sedimenticola sp.
AGGTGTGACAACTGACACACTGGGCGGATGTTGTCACATGCTTACTGTGCTTACCCTCGGCAGTTGTGCCATTGTGACAACTTGAACAGCTACCACTGACACTGCCGTGATCAAAACGCACCGACTTCCAACTGCTCTGAGAGATGTGGCAACTGACACACTGGGCGGATGTTGTCACATGCTTACTGTGCTTACCCTCAGCAGTTGAGCCATTGTGGCAACTTGAACAGCTACCACTGACACTGCCGTGATCAAAGCGCACCGACTTCCAACTGCTCTGAGAGATGTGGCAACTGACACACTGGGCGGATGTTGTTACATGCTTACTGTGCTTACCCTCAGCAGTTGAGCCATTGTGGCAACTTGAACAACTGCCACTGACACTGCCGTGATCAAAACGCATCGACTTCCAACTGCTCTGAGAGGTGTGGCAGACATCACACTGGGCGGATGTTGCTACATGCTTACTGTGCTTACCCTCGGCAGTTGAGCCATTGTGGCAACTTGAACAACTGCCACTGACACTGCCGTGATCAAAACGCACCGACTTCCAGTTGTGCTGGGAAGTGTGACAACTCACACACTGGGCGGATGTTGTTACATGCTTGCTGTGCTTACCCTCAGCAGTTGTACCATTATGACAACTTGTACAGCTGCCACTGACACTGTCGTGATCAAAACGCACCGACTTCCAGTTGCTCTGGGAGGTGTGGCAGACATCACACTGCGCGGTAGTGCTCACATGCTTACTCTGCTTTCCATCGGCAGTTGAGCCGTTGTGACAGCTTGAACAGCTGCCGCTGACACTGCCGTGATCAAAGCGCACCGACTTCCAGTTACTCTGGGAGGTGTGACAACTCACACACTGGGCGGATGTTGTTACATGCTTACTGTGCTTACCCTCAGCAGTTGCACCATTATGACAACTTGAACAGCTGCCGCTGACACTGTCGTGATCAAAACGCACCGACTTCCAACTGCTCTGGGAGGTGTGGCAGACATCACACTGGGCGGCAGTGCTCACATGCTTGTTGTGCTTGCCGTCGGCAGTTGAGCCATTGTGACAGCTCGAACAGCTACCGCTGACACTGCCGTGATCAAAGCGCACCGACTTCCAATTGCTCTGGGAGGTGTGGCAGACATCACACTGGGCGGCAGTACTCACATGCTTGTTGTGCTTGCCGTCGGCAGTTGAGCCATTGTGACAGCTCGAACAGCTACCGCTGACACTGCCGTGATCAAAGCGCACCGACTTCCAATTGCTCTGGGAGGTGTGGCAGACATCACACTGGGCGGCAGTGCTCACATGCTTGCTGTGCTTACCGTCGGTAGTTGAGCCATTGTGACAGCTCGAACAGCTACCACTGACACTGCCGTGATCAAAGCGTATCGACTTCCAACTGCTCTGAGATGTGTGGCAGACATCACACTGAGCGACAGTGCTCACATGCTTGCTGTGCTTGCCATCGGTAGTTGAGCCATTGTGACAACTCGAACAGCTACCACTGACACTGTCATGATCAAAGCGTACCGCTTTCCAACTGCTCTGGGAGGTGTGGCAGACATCACACTGAGCGACAGTGCTCACATGCTTGCTGTGCTTGCCATCGGTAGTTGAGCCATTGTGACAACTCGAACAGCTACCACTGACACTGTCATGATCAAAGCGTACCGCTTTCCAACTGCTCTGGGAGGTGTGGCAACTGACACACTGGGCGGATGTCTTCACATGCTTGGCGTTTTTACCCTCTGCAGTGGAGCCGTTATGGCAGCCTGAACAACTGCCACTGACACTATCGTGGTCAAAGCGTATCGATTTCCAGTTTGACTGGGAAGTATGGCAAACAGAGCATTGTGCATTTGTTTTAACATGCTTACCGGACTTCCCTTCCGCCAAAGAACCGTTGTGACAACTGGTGCAGGTTCCTATTGCTGATGCATGGTTGATCTTTACTGTTTTCCAACGGCTTTGTGACGTATGGCAACTGTCACACTGAGAGGTTGATGCAATATGGGATGCTGATCTTCCTCCTGCTGTGGAGCCGTTGTGACAGCTACTGCAAGTACCTGAAACACCCGCATGGTTAAACCCGCTAACACTCCATGTGACCGTGTTATGACAGCTTTCACAGGAAGCCGTTGTCTTTACATGCCTAGCGTCCTTGCCTTCAACGCTGATACCATTATGACAACTGCTACAGTTACCACTGACACCACTGTGATCAAATCGCACACTACTCCATTGGGTATTGGATGTGTGACAACTATCGCACTTTGCGGTGGTTTGTATATGGGTGGTAGATTTCCCTACTGCAGCGATACCATTGTGGCAACTCACACAGCTGCCAAGAGCCGCCTTGTGGTCAAACTTTACTTTTTTCCACTTTATCTGTGACGTGTGGCAGATATCACACTCTGAAGCTGTATTGATATGCTTTGAGTGCTTTCCTGAAGTACTTGAGCCGTTATGACAGCTTGAGCAACCACCGACTAAACCTTTATGGGTGAAACTAATATTGCGCCAGTTTTTTTGTGATTTATGACAATCACTGCACTGCCCCTGGGTCTGTATGTGGGTAACTGATTTCCCGGCTGCAGTCACACCATTATGACAACTGCTGCAGAGCTTACTGACGCCAGCATGATTAAAATTGACAGCATCCCATGATTTTTGGGATATGTGGCAACTGTTACACTGCGCCTTCGTTAGCAAATGTTTAGCTGATTTACCTTTTGCAGAAGTACCGTTATGGCATCCTGAACAGCTTCCGACAGCAGCGCTGTGGGCAAATTTAATATTGCCCCATGTGGTTTGTGATTTATGGCAGACACTGCACTGTCCACTAACCTGGATATGGGTAGCCGATTTACCTGCAGCTTTTTTTCCATTGTGGCAGCTGGAGCAGTTATTACCGACACTCGTATGACTAAAGGTGATTTTCAACCAGTCTTGTTGCGAGTTGTGACATATATTGCACTCACCTGAGGTGTTGATGTGAGTTGCTGATTTCCCCCTGGTGATCGTTCCATTATGGCAACTTGAACAGGATCCGCTCACTGCTTTGTGATCAAAATTCAGCAACTTCCAGCTTTTATGCGACGTATGGCAAGTATCACATTGTGCGGTGGTCCCAATGTGCTTTGAACCCTTACCAACACCACTCTTGCCGTTATGGCAGCTTGAACAGATTCCTGATGTGCCGGAGTGATCGAAATTCTTTACATTCCATGACGCCGTAGAGATATGGCATGTATCACACTGAGCTGAGGTCAAGAGGTGCTTTTGTGACTTTCCAGTGGCTGATTTTCCGTCATGACATGAAGAGCAATCCCCCTCCACTTCACCATGATTAAAGATTGAGTCTGACCACCGCTTGGTGGTATGGCAGCTATCACACTGGCCTGTTGTCGGCAGATGCCTTAGCGACTTGCCGGAGGCAGATTTTCCATCATGACATGAGGAGCAAGTTCCAGCCACATCACTGTGGCTTATGATCGAGTCGTCCCATCGCTTGGTGCTGTGGCAACTATCACACTGACCTGATGTCGGCAAATGCCTTGCCGGTTTTCCGAGTGCTGATTTTCCATCGTGACATGAGGAGCAGGTTCCAACCACTTCACTGTGGTTTAAGATCGTGTCGTCCCACCGCTTGGTGCTATGGCAACTATCACACTGGCCTGATGTTGGCAGATGCCTTACCGATTTTCCGGGTGCTGATTCTCCATCGTGACACGAGGAGCAAGACCCAGCTACATCACTATGGTTAAAGGTCGAGTCGTCCCACCGCTTTATGCTATGGCAACTATCACACTGGCCAGTTGTCGGGAGATGCTTTACCGACTTGCCTTTAGCCGATTTCCCGTTATGGCATGAGGAGCAGGTTCCTGCAGTATCGCGGTGATTAAAATCAATCCCTCCCCACTGCCTGGTTGTGTGGCAACTATCGCACTGGGCTGCTGTCGTCAGATGCTTTGATGACTTACCTGTAGCCTTCTCTCCCGCGTGGCAGGAAGAACAGGTACCTGCCGTATCACTGTGTGAAAACACAGCCCCAGACCATTGACTGGTGGTATGACAGGTATCGCACTGCGCACCGGTCTCTATATGTCGGGCACCTTTACCTGCTGATGATTTTCCATTGTGACAGCTTGCACAGGTTCCTCTGACAGCAGCATGATCAACTCTTTTTACACTTTTCCAGCTAAAGGATGCGTGACAGAGAGTACAGTTATCATCGCTTGTGATATGACTCGCGCTCTTGCCCTCTCTTATACCCCCACTATGGCAAGTGACACAGGAATCAGTGATACCTGCGTGATCAAAGAGTGGATTCTGCCATGTCGCTACAACATGGCAATCATCACAACGCATACTGCTTTTTATATGACTTGCCGGCTTACCCTGAGCACTTGTATTGTCATGACAGCTATCGCACTGGGTAGGTGTGCCGACAAAGATACCATTGACATGGCACGCGTCACAGTCAACGCGCCTATGCGCCCCACTCAGTGGGTATCCTGTCATGAAGTGCTCATAATCATCGGCGGCATGAGCCTGCCTGATACTGTTTTGAGAGATGTCGGTAATCACCAACAGCCCGATCACAGCAAGCAAAAGAAACAGATATTTAAAATAATTATGTCTCATATTTTTTTCATTCTTCATTCTTAAACTGTTAAGAAAGTGCTAACGCACTCCACCCTGCCCAAGGGTTATCTCAGAAAACTTATTCTCAGTGTGGCAACGTCCACAAATGCGCCCGAATCTGCCGCGGTGAATATCATCCTTACGATGACAGGTCTGGCATTTTTTGGATGGCTTGGCATCAGTCTCAAGCCTGTTTGTGTGACAGGCATTACACACCAAATCCTGATGCGAACCGTTTAGAGAGTATTCTGTTCTACTGTCATGACTGAATTCCCATAGATTCCAGCCCGTCGGGTTATGACACTGCTCACATCTGTCGCCAAGCCGTGATTCATGGGCATCTTCCGGCTTGTGACAATCGCTGCACTTTTTATCCACATCCTTGAATGCAGGGGAGAGGTGACATGACTCACAGGAGACCGTTCCATGCTGTCCAACGAGGGGAAAGCGAGTCAAATCATGTTCGAAGAAAACACTCTCTCCCCAACCGCTTTCGATATGGCAGCGCTCACACGCCTTACCTTCCTGATTGCGGTGAAGATCATCATCACGGTGACAGGTGAGACATGCTGTTTCCTGCTTTTTTTCTTCATCTCTGCTCTTATGACAGGATTGGCAAGCAAGTTCTTTATGTCTTCCCTTAAGGGTGAACTTTGTATCCTTATCATGGCTAAATTTTGGCTTTTCCCAACCCACTGTTGAGTGGCACTGATCACACTTCTCTCCATTAATGCCTTTATGTGTGTCACTAAGCCGATGACACGCGTAGCACTCTTTCGGTAGTTTCTTTTCGCTGTAAATGGTTTTCTTGTGACAGCTATAACAGTCCCTCTTCTTGTGCCTGCCTGTAAGGGAAAACTTAGTCTCTTTGTCATGGTTAAACCTGACACGTTTCCAATCATCCGATTTATGGCAGGTTTCACATTTTTTTCCATTCCTTCCTCGGTGTGAATCATTCACTTGATGACAGGCGACACAGATTTTTGGTGTCTCTCTATCATGCTTGCCGACATGGCAAAGGTTGCATGCCAACTCAGAATGCTTCTCTTTCAGTGCAAAATCAGTATCCTTGTCATGATCGAACTGAAGATCACTCCACCCTTTAGTGGTATGGCATTTATCACACTCTTTACCCAGCCTTTCTTTGTGGGGTTGGTTATCCTTATGACAGTCAATGCAACCGCCGGGCGCCTGACTGTACTTATCTTCAGGGCGATGACATGCAGAGCACTCTGTATTCCTGTGTTTACCCTCTAGTTCAAAGTCGCTGACAGTATGATCGAAAGAGTCTGCATCAAAGAGAACAACATCAGCATCCCGCCCTTTATGATCTGTATGGCAATGGCTGCATAAGACGCGCGAAATGATCTCGGCCTTACCATGAAACCCTTTATTATCCTTTATATCTGATGCAATATTGCGGTGATCATGACATCCAACGCAGCGCTCATTCTGCTGCTCCTTATTTAATTTTTCATGGCATGTTTCGCATTTATCCTCATAACGACTATGCCCTTCGATCAGCTTGCCCGGCCGCAGCAGTTGATCAAATGAGAGTGCTTGGGCTTGTCCACAAATGCTGAAAATCATTAGCAATATAAGACCTTTTATATGATGCATGTGTGATTCAACGTCAGTAGACATGAACCGCATAGACATGAAAAAATCCCGTGACAACAAGCAGGATGAAAAGAGGCAGGTGAAGATGGCGCCAGACAGAAAAAAGTCGCTCATAGAACTGAAATTCAAGAATTCTAATGAGTATCGATTTATGGATACCAAGTTCTCTGCGAAGGTTTTTTTTCAGGTTACGGGAAAATCCATCTACCACAGATCCCTCTTTTTCCTCTCTTTGCACTGCAGCCACCATCCGCCAATAGAGAAGTGGGTATAAAAAAGTGATCCTTAGACGGGAATAAAACCAGTGCAAAGGCGTTAATAAGAGAGAGGAGGGACGAGAAACCACCTGTTTTTCAAGGCGGCCTATTTGACTCTTTGCACCAGGCGATAGCTCATAAAAAGTACTCATCATCCTGTTTGAGTGTGCCGTATCATCCTGCAACTCCTTCAGGCTGACGCGCCTTCCCTGCAGGCCACGGTGGATCCTTGTGTAGATATAACGCCCGACAATGCCGCTAAACGCCACTGCCAGCATGCTGAACATAGCGATTTTTCCGTTAATTGATCCGAGGTTGTAATTGGAATGAAGAACAATCAGTACCGGCCCAATGGCACCAAACGCCATATGCAGTTTAAACCAGTACTTCACGGGGATATTTCGACCCAACAGGCCGGTATGTTTGCGCAGCGGATAGAGCAATAACGTGAGCATCATCACACCACCGATGATGCCAAGTGCATATCCTAATCCTTGCTCAGGTGTCCAGATCAGCTGCTCTCGGTTATCCCATGCAACTGCCAACACCCAGCAGCAAACAACCCCAAATAGCACAGGAGTGATTTTTCCTAAAGCCCGCCATGATTTTGAAAAACCTCGATTTAGTATTGATTTTTCTGGGCCTGAGCACACTGAGCTATCGGCAATAGTATTCAAATGCATGGTGTTTCCCAATGGTGATTTTAGAAGGAGTAAGCCCTTGACCAGCTACAGTGCAGATGGCTTTTCTTCCACCCGCAGTGCTTACGTTCTATTGTTAGTAACGTATATGCTGACTAATCCTTCCAATAGAATTTGTGGAGTTGGTCACAATCAAGCCAATAGGGGAGTGTATGGAGACTGACATTGCAGAGGTCGTCACGTTTTACCTACTGCCCTTGCTGTTGCTATGGCTTTACCTAAACGCAAGACGTAGGATAAAAAGTAGACGCTATCAACTTATTATGGACGAGGAGTTTGAAGCGGGGCTTACCGAGCCGGCATCTCTTCATCCGGTCATTGATCAGGGGCTCTGCATGGGGTGTGGCTCCTGTGTTACCGCATGCCCGGAACAGGAATATCATCCTGTTCTTGGTCTGATAGAGGATAGAGCGGCCCTGATTGCACCGACAAACTGTATCGGCCACGGTGCCTGCAAGAATGCCTGCCCCTTTGATGCAATATCACTTGTTTTCGGCACTGAAAAACGGGGGGTGGATCTACCAAAACTCGACGAGACATTTCAAACCAATATAGCGGGCATCTACATAGCAGGCGAACTCGGTGGTATGGGCTTGATACGCAACGCCATTGAGCAGGGGCGAAAGGCGATTGATGCGATTAATAAAAATGATCGCTTCAGCCTCGCTGCACCGTTGGATGTTGTGGTCATCGGCGCCGGACCTGCCGGGTTCTCTGCCTCTCTGCGCGCCAAGGAGCTTGGATTAAACTACATGACGCTTGAGCAGGACTCACTGGGGGGAACGGTATACCAGTTTCCCCGGGGGAAAATCGTTATGACCGCCCCTGTTAACCTTCCCCTGCACGGCAAGATGCGATTCAAAGAGACTACGAAAGAGAAGCTTTTACAGTTTTGGCGTGAGGTTGAGGATAAGAGTGATGTTCGCATCAACTACAAGGAGCGAGTGGAGATGATCAGCCCATCCACCTCAGGGTACAGCGTAACCACTGCCAATGGGCAGTACGAGAGCCGGAATATACTGCTTACCATTGGCCGGGGTGGTACTCCGAGAAAGCTCGGCGTAGAGGGTGAGGAGCTGGCAAAAGTGGTGTACCGCCTTACCGATCCACAACAGTACCGATCACAAAACGTACTCATCGTAGGGGGCGGTGACAGTGCCCTTGAAGCAGCAGTCTCGATTGCCGCACAACCGCAGACCAAAGTAACACTCTCCTACCGAAGCGGATCGTTTACGCGGGCAAAGAGAAAGAACCGGGAGAAAGTGGAAACCGCAACAAAGAAGGGTGACCTCCGGGTTCTAATGAAATCTAATATTATAAAATTCACGGACGATCATGCTTTCATCAGTTGTGAAGGAAAAACAGTGGAAATTGCCAACGACTCAGCAATTATTTGTGCAGGCGGTGTTTTACCTACCGCATTTCTGAAAAGCATGGGTATTGAAGTGGAGACCAAACATGGCACCGCTTAAATTATCTTATTCTCTTTTTCCGGTACTTCTGGCACTGCTGATTTCTGCGGAGTCAGTGGCCTCAGTAAGCTGGAACATTGATGATGGAAAGGCTGCCACTCGCGCCCGGGACTACACCAAAGCAGCTTCTATCTTCACCCAGTTGGCGCAACAGGGCAGCAGTGAGGCACAGAATCAATTGGCAGGGATGTATCGTACCGGTCGGGGTGTAACCAAAAATAACAAACTGGCATTCAAGTGGTTTCTTGAGGCCGCCCAACAGAAACATGTCAATGCACAATATAGCCTGGGAACACTGTATGAGAATGGCTGGGGCGTGACAGCCAGCCGCGAGAAAGCACAGCACTGGTTCTCAAAGGCTGCGAAAGCAAACCACCGTTTGGCCGGAAAAAAACTGCAGAACAACAGATTCACCCAAACGCATAAGAGCGGTGCTACCGATAGCAAAAGACGATCACTCATTACTGAATCGGCTGCCGGAAAAACTGAGCTGGTGCGGGTCATGCTCAGCAGCGGAGCAGCAATTGATGCCCGGGATAACCACGGACGCACTGCACTGTTTGAAGCTGTGTTGCACCATCATAAAGAGATTATCAAACTACTTCTTAAAAGCGGTGCCTCACCCAATATAAAGGACAGCATTGGAGACTCCCCCCTGCATATCGCCACGGCTTCCGCTGATCTGGAAACGGTAAAACTACTCACCATGGCGGGAGCTGATCCTGATATCCGTGATGCCAATGGCAACACACCGCTGATACTCTCGGCCGGAAAGGGTGACACGGCAATGACCAACTACCTTGTGAAACAGGGGGGGGATATCAATCTGCACAACAAGTCTGGAGGTTCGGCGCATCATATCGCCTCTCTACGTGGTCACAAACGGGTTGTGGCTTCGCTGCTAAAGGCCGGCGCAAAAGTACCTAAGAGAGCGGATATTGAATCACGACCTGATTTACCGGAGCGGCTGGCTCAGACAGTCAAAGGGGAGCTGCCGCTTTTCGAAGGTTGGCCAACGCTCAGTGTCGCTGCCTATCGAGGTCAGATATCACTGGTCAAAACAATGCTCGCACGGGGTGTCAATATTGATGCAACAGACCCGGAAGGATTTACAGCCCTCGATCGCGCGGTTCGCCAGGGACAGGAGGCTATTGTTCGCCTGCTCCTGAAAAAGGGCGCAGATTCAAATTATACCGACAAGGGTGTCGTCTCACCGCTGTTTCATGCTGCAGAGCTGGAGAGTCCGGTGATTATGAAGATGCTGCTCTCTTCCGCAGCAGATGCCACAGAGACCCACGATACAGAGGGTTCACCCCTTCATTATGCAGTGGCGGCACAGCGATATGAGCATACCAAGCTACTTCTTCTTGGTGGTGCAGATCCAAATGTCTATCGCATCCCTGATGGATCATCATTAATGCTGGCAGCACAGTCTGGAAATTTACCACTGGTCAAGCTACTTATTAAACATGGAGGAGAGCCCGCACTCAGAAATATAGCTGGATATACGACCATCTGGCATGCCGTTGATAACGGTCATTCAGAGGTGATTCGACTCCTTCTCACAAAGCGGATCAAACTGAATATAGAGTACGGCAATGGACACACACTTTTGACGCGGGCGACTTCCAAAGGGTATGGCGGTGTTGTACAGCTGCTGCTCACAGCCGGTAGCCAGGTAGATCGGCCAAACAAAACAGGGAACACACCGCTTATCCTCGCCGCCGATCAGGGTCACAATGATATTGTCAAACTACTCATCCAATCCAATGCTGCATTGGATATGCGCAACAGCAATGGAGATTCCGCACTGATGCTGGCAACGGGAAAAGGGAGGCTGGCGACCGTACGCCTGCTGCTTGATTCAGGCGCCAATCCCGCTCTGCGCAATAAAAAACGCGAACAGGCCATTGATCTCGCCCAGATCGGCAACTATAAAAAAATTGCCGATCTGCTTGAGATAAACAAAAAATCCCTCTGGGGGGAGCTGTTTGATTAGTTAAATATAGAGTCAGTAACTATTCAGTGGTACCTGTTTATAGGTTACTTTCGCAGGGGTCGGAGTCGATTGCCCACATGGATGTGGGCAATCGACTCCGACCCCGTACCCTGGGATCACGCCTCTGACAAAAACTCATCCACGGCTTTTTGCATACTGATTTTCCCATCAAGAACAGCCTC
>JBEVXT010000690.1:10979-15914 GCA_040505955.1 Sedimenticola sp.
TCGACTCCGACCCCGTACCCTGGGATCACGCCTCTGACAAAAACTCATCCACGGCTTTTTGCATACTGATTTTCCCATCAAGAACAGCCTCTCTATAACGCCTGTTCCAGAAAGGCATCAAGAGGTCGGCCCGCCGCCACTCTTCAAAGATGAGCCGGGCCAGAGGGCCGCCATGATCGAGAAACCCCGACTCTACACAATCCCGTGCCATACGATCACGATCATAGTCCAGACGGATGATTTTTCTATGCCATGAGCCGTGATGAAACTCCAGCTGGGCATAGCTGGCGCGCGGGTCACCATCAAAGGGGGATCCCACAGAGCCGATATTGAGTATCTGGATGCCTTTGAATAGGCGCTCATGCACTTTGTGGGTATGAGCTGTGATGAAAAGTGCTATATGTTCCGGCAGTTTATGCTCCAGCTGATCATCAGGGGTGCTATGGGAGATACCGTCTCTGTTCCCCTTCAAAGTACCGTGGGTAACATGCACCCACTGATCCTCTTTTTCCGGATGGAAGTTGAGATGATCCGCCCACTTGGTAAACTGCTGAACTTGATCCCCCAGCTGCTCTGCCGTCCAGTCGGCAAACCGGCGTAGTGCCGCCTTGTTTTCATTTCCAGGTGGATTATTTGCACAATTGAGCATGAACTCTTCATGATTCCCACGCAGTGGAACAGCGCTGTGCTGCAGTTGAAACTGCAAGAACAGCTCCAGACACTGCAGGCTGTTAGGGCCACGATTGACCAGATCGCCGTTCAGTACCACCAGTTCCGGGCTCCAGGCGTGGATATGCTCCAACACCACCTCCATCGCCGGCTGGTTACCCTGAACATCTGAAAAGATAGCGACTTTCATAGTCTAAAAACTCAGATTGAATGAGTTTGGTATTATGTAACTATTCAGTACCCTCCGCCAAGAGGGTCTTTTCACCAGGCGCATCAATAAACGGATCACTCATTTTAGCCAGATCCGGTTCACCCAATTGCTCCAGAATAGCGCAGCGGGAGGCGTCACGCAGTGCCATCGCCGCCGCCCAGTCGTTGCCATTGGGCCGCAGAGGTTTGCTAATGTGAACATCGATACCTCCACGGTGAGGAAACCATGACTCTGAGCGGAGGATCGAGCGGGTGCCCTTGATAATCACCGGCACCACCGGCACACCGGCCTCGGCCGCCGCAACAAAAGCCCCCATACGAAACGGCATCAGTCCCGGTGTACGTGTCAAAGTACCCTCAGGAAAGTAGAACAGGCACTCTCTGTCAACCAGCCGTTTTGCCGTGCGCTCGGCATCGAGCCGCCCCTGTTGCTTGTCGAAACGTTCGACAAAAGCGGCTCCCATTCGTCGCAGGAAGAGACCGGCAATCCGCTGCTTTGCCAACTCCGCTTTGGCGACAAAGCCGACCACTTTTGGTAGTACCGCCGCCATCACTATCCCATCCAGATAACTGGCATGATTAGCCACCAGCACGGCTGTGCCTTCAGCAGGCAACTCTTCCCCGCCTTCTACCTGCAAGCGGTAACCCGCCAACCGCAGAAAAAGGCGCGCCATTCCCCCCATGATTGACCAGCGGCGTTCAATCCCGGGGGTGACCGCCACCAACAGCCACACTGAGGGAGCAAACACCCAGAACAGTAGCTGCACATAACGGCCGTAGAGTTCTTCCCTCAGTCGCCTCTTGAGACGGTGTAGACCGGGTACCAACGCCGCCACCGCAAGTCGAATAAACTGCATCCCAACAGTAGCGGTCGGTCGGCCAAGTTGCCCCTCTTCATACAGCGCTTTCACCGCACCACGCCGAATCTTTCCGCTGGAGGTTTTCAGTACCGTGTGGGGCGGCACCAACAGCAGCTCATCTGCGGGAAGATCCAGCAGATCCAGGGCCACTCCCCTCGCCTGCTCCCGTAACCGTTGCCGCACCGTCTCATCGCTCTCCCGGGTTTCGGCCACCAGTATTATCCGTTCGGTGCCGGAAGAGGCATCTGCTGAACCGAACAGAGCGACACACCCCTTACGGATGCCGGGTATTCTACCCACCGCCTCTTCCGTCTCATAGGGGTAGAGATTGCGCCCACCGCGGATAATGATCTCTTTACTGCGGCTGGCGAGATAGAGGTCTCCTGCAGCAATATAACCGATATCGCCGGTCTCCAACCAATCGCCTGCATATAACTTGCTGCTCTCTTCAGGATTGCGATAGTAACCCTGGGTGGCGGATGGGCCCTGGAACTGTATCCGCCCCTCGCGACGCTCCGGTAACTCTCTTCCGGCCTGATCAACCACCCGGATCTGATAACCGGGTAGCGGCCTGCCGCAGGCGGCAAGCGCCAGTGACTTCTCATCTTCCACCGCGGGCAACGCCTCACCCGAAGTAAGAAACCGTTCCCGCCCAATGTGGTCGATAAGCGCTCCCCGTCCCAGGGGGGGGAAAGCGAGCCCTACCGCCGCCTCCGCCAGACCATAGACGGGAGAGAGGGCATTCTGCTGCAGTCCGTAGGCGGTAAAGCGCTCGGCAAAGCGCTCCAGTGTGCGGGGACTTACCGGCTCTGCCCCATTGAATGCCATTCGCCAACTGGAGAGATCGAGCCCTTCAATCTCCTCCTCCGAGACCTTACCGAGACAGAGTTCATAGGCGAAGTTGGGAGCGGCGGAGAGGGTACCACGATGATGATGAATCGCCCACAGCCAGCGGCTGGGCCGGGCGAGAAAGCGCAGCGGCGACATCAGCACCAGCGGTATGGCGTAGTAGAGGCTGCCGAGCCAGGCGCCGATCAGTCCCATATCGTGATAGAGCGGCAGCCAACTAATAAAAACATCGCCTGTACCCACCTCGGTCGCCTCCCCCATGGCACGGATATTGGCCAGCAGGTCGTTGTGGCTCAGCATCACCCCCTTGGGCTGGCCGGTGCTGCCCGATGTATATTGAAGAAAGGCGATATCTTCGGCCTCTATCGCCACCTTATCGGGAACAGCGTCCTCGCCGGAGAGCGCCTCAACGGTCACTATGTCTCTCAGCAGATCCAGGCGGGCACGCAGCAGACGGGCAACATTCAACGCCTCCGTCACCGTAATCAGCACCACACTCCGGGCATTGGCGAGTATCCCGACATGGCGGTTAAGGTGCTCCTCCAGTTGAGAGAGCCGTTGCGGTGGATAGATCGGTACCGGAATGCCCCCACAAAGGAGCACGGCATAAAAGCTGTAGAGATAGTCACGCCCGGTAGGCAGCATGATCGCCACCGTCTGCCCCGGCTGCAGCCCAAGCTGTTGCAGTCCCGCCGCCGCCCGCTGGGCTCCTGCCAGCAAATCGGCGTAGCTGATCTCCTCCGCCTCTTCACTCTCTCCATAGAGGTGGATGTGTACCCGCTGAGGGTGTCGTTGAACATGCCACTGCAAAATCTCCGGCAGCGTCTTGGCATGGTGGGGCAAGGTGGCAACTGCCTCCGGCACTGCCCTACGGGGGATCAGAGACAACTCGGGAAGCTTGGACGGCACTGCGGCAAGGATCTCCCGTAGCAGATCCGCCACTGTTTCCGCCTCCGCCAGCATGCGTTCCGGCAGATGAATCCCAAAGCCCTTTTCGATACGAGTAAACAGCTCAACGCGGGAGAGGCTGTCAAAGCCAAGATCACGCTCAAGAGTGTCTTCCAGTATGACGCTGACCGACGATTGCATATCCGGGTGCAGTTCACTGATAAAGTGGTCAATCAGTGCCCGCAGTTGGGCTTGGGCCTCGGTGGGTTCCATCAGCCCACCACCGGGAGTGCCTTGGTATCGAGCTTTTCATTGGAGTGCAGTTTCATTTTGGAACCTGATTTATCTGAAACCAGCCATCATTTCTGCATAGTGGCCGTCTGGAAACAAAAAAGCATGACACAGAGAACGCATAGGAGGCAGGGAAAAGCCTCTGTTTCGACAGCTGACTCTGCGACCACTGTGTCCAAAAACGTACTGCTTTCGGATGGGGAACTAACTGGTAAATTGGCCAGAAATAAACGCGTATGAACGCAAATAGTTGAAATACTCCCCCTATTGCATGCACCGGAGCAAGCTCTTGGTGATTATTTCCGGCTGAGCTTCAGGGGCAGTCAGGTTAACGTATGCAGATGTTACTCTGTTTATTCTTATTCAGCGACATCGAATAACCGGCAAATTACACCAGCTCATCCCAGTAGCGGTTCCCAAGGAGCGCCATGCCCGCCTCACGAACCCTGAGCCCTTTCAACCTAGCGAGTTTCAGCACCAGATGCGCGGCGCCATAACCGAGCAGATTCAGCGCCTCCATTCGCCTCACCAGCTGAGTGCTCTCATCACAGTCAAAGCCCATCCGCAGCAACAGGGAGTGTTCAATAGCGGGGGTGGTATGGGTTCGCGCCCCTTCCATCAGCGGATCCGCAACCTGATTGATCAGTATCCAGAACTCTTCGTGCAGTTCCCCGTCATCAAGCGCCTCATTATGCAGTGGGTGATTCTCTGCTCTTTCCTTGATCATCATGGGCCTTCTCCTCAACACACCGGTAGCTACTGCCTACGGCAGCATCCGATAATAAGTATAGGAGAGAACTGCAAAATACGCTTTGTTCCTACTCTCTTCCCTCTCGACTCAATACCAGAACACTTTTCCTTTTTAATAAACACCTTCAATTTTCTCTAAAGAAAACAATACATGGGCCGACTAAATATTTAGAGATGTAACAACAGACGATAGGTACCATTATGGAAATCGGCGGCGTTCCCATTAGTTCCCAGTTGCCCCAGACAACCGGCACAAGCGGCAGCTCTGAGAAAGATTCACTCATTGCGGCAGCTTTCAAGAAAACCGAGAATGTTCAGCAGATGACGGCTGAGCAGTCAATCAGCACTATCGCAGAGACAACCGTTGTCAAGGATCCCAACGAGCCGGTAGGACAGAATCTGGACGTATTTGCCTGAA
>JBEVXT010000691.1:0-4297 GCA_040505955.1 Sedimenticola sp.
ATCATCGATGCCATCCATCGTCTCCAGCACGGCGGAATCGGTCAGGGGGCGATCACAATCGCCGGGGAACAGGGCAAGTGAAAATCGCTTAGTCCAACTTGCAGCACAGATTGAACGATCAATAAGTGCCATTAATCGGCGTGCAAATGTAGTCGCAGATAAAGGTTATGGTCATGGGATGACCCTGTTTTCGCGCAACTCATCGAACTGACGGAGAAACATTTCCTGACTGTCTTGCGCTTCGACAAAGCCAAAGGTCCGTGCCTTAGTCATCGAAGAGATGATGTCGAATTCCGGGGCAAAAACGAAATTGCCATAGCTCCAGCCCACAAGCTTCTCGTATGGAATGGGTTGCAGATCATGTTGATGGACGAGTTGTTCCCAGAGCGGCCCCTTGTCTGCCATCATGTGAACCAGGTCGATTTTCTGAGCCTGTGCGGTTTCCATCTGGAAATACTCCGCGATTGCTGGCCACATATCCTGCCAGCGAAAAATATCGCCATTGGTGATGTTGAAGGGTTCATTCGCGGCAACAGGATCAGTCGCCATCCACTTACAGGCCCTCGCCAACAGGCCGCTGTCTGTCACATTGTAAAGCGCAGCAGCGTTTGCTTCGGATCCGGGATGGCGCAGCGGCAGACCAAGCGCTTTGGAGATTGTCGCATAAACCGCCAGAACCATGACGAGGTTCATCGGGTTTCCAATTGCGAAACCGCAAATGCCGTGCGGACGCGCGGTAGACCATCCCCAAGTCTTGCCCTTTTGTCGCTCCTCGATAAACGCCTGCTGATCGTAATAAAAGTTGGGGGGCATGTGGCCGGGGTCGGATTCCTTCGCGGGTGTCTTGAACGGCCCCAGATGGTTGCCGTACCACTTGGTTCCATGCATGATGTTGACGTGCTGCAGACCTTTAGCTACCGGTTCAACCGCGTTCATGAGATTAGTCAACAACGCCATATTGGGCGCGACCATCTCGAACCAGCTAGGTTTCTCGATGTAAGCTGCAAAGAATATATGCGTGACCTCACTCAGGCCTCCCAGCTTGGACTGGGCGTCTTCAGGATTCAGCAAATCGACCGAGATATGGTGAAAGTTGCCCTCAACATCAGGTTTGCGTCGCGAAACGGCAATGACATCCCATTCAGGATCCGGTATCAATTGCCGCATAAGGTTGCGCCCCACGACGCCAGTTGCACCGGCCACAAATGCTGTTTTCTTTGACTGTGTCATACGTTTTCTCTGATCTGACTCAGGACTATATACCCTAGACCCGCGTTCCCACATAGCCAGGGTCAATGGTATCCATACATTTCCACACCGCTATCCCAATAATGACCTGCCTACCTAAGGCAGCAATGGGCTCGATGCAGCCCTTCGCTGCACCGTGCATCAATGACCGCAGAGCGGACATGCGGGTCATTAGAATAGCTTGCATTTTTGCGATGTGCTAACTATAGTTCATGGTCATACTAATTTCCTTCTCAGGTCTTTCCGGCGTTGGCAAGACCACAATAGCGCGAGCACTATCGGAACGTATCAATGCCGTTCACTTGCGCGTGGATTCCATCGAAGCAGCCATGAAAACCAGTGTCTTGAAGATACATCCAGCGGAGGATGCCGGATATCTCGTCGTCGCTGCCGTCGCCAAAGACAACCTAAAAGGATAGGAAAAGAATAGGAATTTCAACCCACAAAGTCAATCATTTTCCCTACCACAAGAAGGGGCATTCAACCCTGACAAACCGAATTCCAGCAGTAGTAAAGCTGCGAACACACCAAACACACTGACAGACACCAAGAACATGGGTCTGGACGCCTCAATACTGACAGAGCACCAAGAACATGGGTCTGGACGCCTCAATACTCAGAGCACTCAGAGCACTCAGAGCACTCAGAGCACTCAGAGCACTCAGAGCACAGAGCAAGAGGGTCAGGTCTCCCATTGCACATTGCCACATTGCCAAAGCAAGAGGGTCACCATTTAGCCGATTCGTGTCAACAGACAAATTAACCCTATTAACCACGAATTCATACTTTTTCGTGGTCGCCGCATAAAACAATACCCTGTCGCTGTAGGAGACCATAAACACGCCCTTATTCTCTATTGGTCGGCATCGTATTCGTTAACCGAATCGCACCAGTCACCCTTCTGGATCTAGGCGGTGGATGCAGCTCCTACGGAGATATCATCCTGCCCCAGGCTCGAATCGAGTCCCCAGAAAATTGTCGGTACCCTATCGCGTCCAATGGTTGGTGAAAAAGTAGTTTCAACTTTTCACCGTTCAGATTTATGGCTCATGCTTGTGACGGCATGTCCAACCCGAACCGGGCTCACGACAGAGGCGTTTCAGTCAAACCACGCTCAGACATTGTTTTAAATAACATGGACAGAACGGCCGCTAATCAGGTCTGGTGGTTATTGGCCAACCCCATTGTAAGCTCACCGTCCCATCCAATTCGTTGCACTTACGTCATTGTGTCTCCTCTTCTCTGCCTCAGGAAGTAGCGCAGCCGCTTGGGCAGACTGATCACCCACTGCCGTACCGGTACTTGCGGGATGATGTGATCTACCAGGTGGGCTGCTGTTTCCACCATACGCTTGGTATTACAGGAGGGGCAGACGCCCCGTCCCTTGCAGGATATGTCCAGGGATGGACGGTATGCTGGCGCGCCAGGAGGCAGCGCGCCGGTGTAGGCGATCAGAAAATCCTCACCGCACTCATCGCAATAGGCACGGGCACAGCTTCCGCTCCTGCTCACGCTAAGTACCTACATCCATGTAGGCAAAGCCACACGCCAGGATTCCGCACTCCAGGAACTTTCGCAGATCCCGCTCTACGTATTGGGGTACCGGGTCGTCATCCGGACAGGCCTCTCGCTGATGGGCCAGCCAGCTCTTCAGGTGGTGCTGCACCGCCTGATAGGTGGCAGTGCGCTCTGGTTTGCGGCGCTGGTATACGCGGGGTTCAGGGGTTGGATTGTGATGGTGCTCTGCAGCACAGAGTGACATCCTTGTCGTTCCTGTCGATTAATCGGCCCACAATCATAGGGAACCTACAGAGAACACACAAGACCGGTGAGAGCAGCACTGTAGAAGGGTGAGAGGTGGACAGGGCGGTAGGTGCAACAGGATTGACGAGGGATTGACGAGGACACCCATCACAATAGTTGCTGCAGTACAGAGATCAACAGCACCTTAGTCGGGGTCAGTAGGTGAAATTATTGGTTCAAAATCCCGGGTTTCGCAAGCTCAGCCCAGGCTACCTACTATTTTGCAGTCACCCGCACCGCGCAGTATTTGAACTCGGGAATCTTGCCAAAGGGATCCAGTGCGTCATTGGTCAGTAGATTGGCTGCTGCTTCCTGGTAGCAGAAGGGGATAAACAGCTCACCACGACGCAGGCCGGGGTCAGTTTCTGTTCCGGCCACTGGATCGGGTCCGGGTCAAGGGGAAACAGAGGCCCGTCACCATCTATGAACCCATCTGCCGAATGGATGAGGCCGATCCGGCACGGCTAAAGCAGGCGGAAAATCATGTCAAGGCCCTCGGACTCTACTTCTCCGGAAACTGGGGTGAAGCCAGAGAGGCCTTTGATAAACTGAGCAGGGATTACCCCGGCGATCCCATCTACCCGCTCTATTTGAAGCGCACATCAAGCGGCACCTCACAGCTCCCGGACGGGTGGGATGGGGTCTATACCCACACCGAAAAATAGAGGACCTTCCATATAGTTACCCTATTTAGGATTGATCAACCTTCCCCCGTAACGCCTTGGTCTTTCCCCGTCGGGTCTTTTTGTCCATACGCCGCCGTTGTGAACCCTTGGTTGGCTTGGTGGGTCGTCGCTTCTTTTGGACGACTGTGGCACGCCTTATCAGCTCACAGAGCCGCTCCAGGGACTCTTCCCGGTTGGCTTCCTGGGTACGGTGCTGCTGGGCCTTGATGACGATCACACCCTCTTTGGTCAGACGTTGATCATTCAGCGACAGCAGACGATTCTTATAGAACGAAGGGAGAGAGGAGGCGCGGATATCAAACCGCAGATGCACCGCCGTGGAGACCTTGTTGACATTCTGTCCCCCGGCCCCCTGGGCTCGGATCGCACTAATCTCGATCTCACTGTCAGGAATGGAGAGCTGGTTGGAAATCTTCAAGGTTGTATCATCAGCAAAATGAACCGCCGACCTGGGTCATCTGGAACAGATGGGGAATCTGTGCTCACGCATGACTGGGAATAGGACTATTGCTTGGCGCCATATTGGTTTTTGTCCAGTAGCTAACCAGCTGTTCGGTCAC
>JBEVXT010000692.1:0-1529 GCA_040505955.1 Sedimenticola sp.
GGAGGAGAGCCCCTCTGCAGCGGTATCGTGATATGAGAATACTTCTTCAGATTTGAGCGTGTGCCATACAGGCAGCGACTCTCCATCTGACCCCGAGTTGTTGGAGAGGTTTTTTCGTAGGCTTTTGATACCTTCATGCATCACTTTATCAAAGACCCCTATGTAATTGAAATTTAACAGAATGTAATCTGCTTCAATCCGAAACTATATGTCTTCTTTGGATTCTGTCAGCCTGTGCGCTCCGAGAATTCAAGAGATCTGGACATCACCCGAATTCACTCTTGGATGGAACAGTGACAGAGCTATACAGCCACTGTTAATTCTAGTCGCATTTTAGCAGCTTGGCCGAAGTGCTTTGCCGCAGTTCGATGGGTACCTGATGATGTTGCAAGAAGGTGTCCCTGCAACAATAGAGGAAGAAGACACCCATCATTTGACAGTGATGCGTGTTCTGACCATTGAGTTGATTGATGGGTGTCCTGGTGGTTCTTTGTCGATCCGGTTGAGCAGGTCGTTCAGCGACACCCGCGCCTGCGCTGGCAGGGAGAGCAGCTGTGACCCGATGCAAAGCATGGCGCGACCCATGCCCATCCCGCCTGTTTCATGGTTTTTTTAATAATGGCTTCATCCGTTGTCTATTATTTAAAGATAGCTGTTACCACATAGCTCGCAGTCAAGCTTCATTGCGAGACTATAACGCTCTATTCACACCCCACCCTGGGTGCCCGCAGTGTGCCCGCAGTGTGCCCGGGATGATGAGGCGTGTGGTGCATGATTGCATTACAAATCCTAAGATGAGTGCTGGCGCCAGCCAGCCAGGCTGACCAAACCCAAAACAAACAGGCCGAGAGCCGGCGGCAATGGTACTGCCGAAGTCGTGATGTCATCTACGGTGAAAAGGAACGCTCCTCCGCCACCATGGGTTGTAATGCCAGCGGTGGTAAAGGGGCTGGCATCGTCTACGATGCCGAGAAAGTAGGCATACCAATTCCCTCCCAGATCTGTAGCATCGGTAACAAGCAGGCCTACGGAAGCACCGCCCGCCGTCAAGATAATGTCGCCATCCAACATCCCATCGCTGGAGATGAAGTCCATGCCGACGGCATTGGAGGCGGCAAAGGTGAGGTCAAAATAGTCACCATCCTGGAACACCCCCCCATCGTTAGTGCCCAGCTCTTTATCACCGGTGACCTGCATCGATACCCCATAGCCTGCCAGGACAGAATAGTTGAAGGTGATGCCATCGACGGTGCTGCTATCCCCAATGAGTGTACCAGTGGTAAGGCTGTTAAAATCCAGCGTGTTTGACGGGCCAGGCAAAGCAGCGAGAAAGGCCGCCCGATCCGTATAGGCAACCGGTGCGGAGTGACTGACGTTACTCAATAGCAATGGAATAATACAGGCGCAGAGCGCACCCATAAGCGTTGGTTTTTTCATTTTCTTTCTCCCCGACCTTAACGACAAGCTCAGCCTCGAAGGGTAATCCCGGTGAAGCACTAAGTAATGGAGCCTGAATCTATCGTTCCTAA
>JBEVXT010000693.1:0-1980 GCA_040505955.1 Sedimenticola sp.
TGAACTTCTCTGAAGCTTTCAAGCTCCAGGGTGGGAAACTCTTAGATCTGGGGTCTATCGGCTTGGATGATTTGTTCGTGCGTCGCCGCTGGGCGTGACAAGCGAGACTTGCCTTCTTCATGTATATGACCATAATATACGTATATGGTCGACTTAGCGAAAGTTAAAGGCTTTGATTGGGACAAGGGAAATACCAGAAAGAATGAGAAGCATGGTGTTTCAATGTCAGAGGCGGAGCAGGTATTTTTCAACGCCCCTCTCCTGGTATTGGATGATCTCAAGCACAGCGGCCTGGAACAACGCTTCCATGCCTTGGGACGATCAGATGACAGGCGGCGACTGCATATCACCTTCACCTTGCGCCATGCAAGGGAAAGGATTCGAGTCATTTCGGCTAGAGATATGCACAGAAAAGAGCGAGTGGTTTATGAAAAAACTTAAGGCAATACCTGAATTTGTCGATGAGGAAGAGGAGCGGCGCTTTTGGGAGCATAATGACTCCTCAGACTATCTTGACTGGGGCAAGGCCCAGCAGGTGGTTATGCCCAACTTAAAACCAACAACTAAAACAATTTCCCTGCGACTTCCGCAACATCTTCTAGACTCCATCAAGGCAGCTGCACACTCCCGTGATGTACCATATCAATCACTGATCAAAGTGTGGTTGCAGGAGAAATTGCATGGCCATTAGTACCTTAGGAGTGGCGCAAAAATAACTTCCTGAGGTTAGGCACAATCTCATTGAAGATGGAAACCAAGGGCCTCAGATAGAGCAGGTACAATTCTGCGCATTGTTTCGGAAAAATGCTACTTCTTAAGCACTCCCCGTGAACTTGGCACGGAAAAATTATAATGATAGATTTACGATATATATCAATGCATAACCGTAATTCAATCATTATGCGAACTCAGACATATGACACTCATAAGTTACGGGCTCTGCTGAACAACGAAAAATCGCCACAATAGCCGAACTCAAAGACGCGTTAGGGGCAAAGAACGACATCATGGTCTCTCGCAAGCTGAACGAGTTGATGTATTACAGCAGCTATTTACATCGCGGTAGCTACTACACACTTGAAAAAATCGCTAATTTCGATAATCGCGGTTTTGCGGTCTATGGTGAACCACATGTTTCAACGGCTAAGTTTTTAAAGATTAAAATTACACCTTGAAAGGGCTGGCGTAAAGTCCCAACTGGTTCGGAAGAAGTACGAGAAGGGTGAAAAGATCTCAGATGCTCAAATGCAAGAATTCGATCTTCACCCAAACAAGATCCTTCCGCCGTGGGCTTATACTCTGCATCCCGTCGATGAGTAAGCTCGGGAAGTTATTTTTTCGCCGCTACTTATCACTAAGGAAAAGGGAAAAAGGGGCAGATTTATTTTCGAAAACAAATCCAGTCTCTTTTTTGTTCCGGCCCCACGGGAACCGAAGCCGTGCATACCATCGCACTGGATACTGCAACCGGCAGTGTTACGTCCCACCCCTACTCACACTACTCCATTCCGGTATATTTAAGGACAGCTCACCCCATAGCAGCCAGTATTGGGATTGAACAAATAAGCAGCTTTGCGACCAAAACAGAAACTGATTGAAATATTACACAGCAAAATGTATCTCTTTCCGACCAGAATCAAGCCTTAAATAAGATCAATCGAGTCTGACCCCATCGATATTTTGCATAGCATTCCTGACTAGATTCCAAACACAATTGACTAGTCCCACCAGTCTCAGCTCAACCTGAGCCAATGTTTGTGCCAAGCTGCAGCCCGACACGCCCATGGAGGGCAGCTCAACCCTCCACCAACTCATCCGCCTCCAGATCAAAGGCCGCCTTGATCAGTCTCCTGGTATAGGGCTGCCGGGGATTTTCAAAAATATCCTCGGCACTCCCCTGCTCCACCGCTTTCCCCTCCTGCATAACAATCAAATTATCACTGAGGGCGCGCACCACCTTTAGGTCATGACTGATAAAGA
>JBEVXT010000694.1:0-5274 GCA_040505955.1 Sedimenticola sp.
TAAATGATCATTTTTTAACGCAGAAAGGGCGGATTTCAGAGGTGAGCTGAATAGTTACCGTTTAACACTGTTTCCGATTGAGTGGGGGGGGGCTTTCTGGTAGTCTTTAACCCCGTCCTGAATCACTGAATTCATCCCATCAAATACACCTGATTAAGAGTCATTATGACCAAATTTGTATTTATCACGGGCGGTGTAGTTTCCTCCCTAGGAAAAGGTATTGCGTCGGCATCCCTGGCGTCGCTTCTTGAGGCCAGAGGCCTTAAAGTGACCATGATCAAGCTGGATCCCTACATCAATGTGGATCCCGGTACCATGAGCCCGTTCCAGCACGGCGAGGTGTTTGTCACTAATGACGGCGCCGAGACCGATCTGGATCTGGGTCACTACGAGCGCTATATACGCGCCACCATGGGGAAGAACAACAACTTCACCACCGGCCAGATCTATGAAAGCGTAATCAAGAGAGAGCGTCGTGGTGACTACCTGGGCGGTACGGTTCAGGTCATTCCCCATATCACCAACGAGATGAAGGACTGCGTTCGTCTCGGAGCCGGTGATGCCGATGTTGCCCTGATAGAGATCGGCGGTACCGTAGGTGATATCGAATCCCTCCCTTTTCTTGAAGCGATCCGGCAGATGGGCGTTGAGCTTGGTCATGAGAATGCGCTGTTCATGCATCTCACCCTGGTGCCCTATATACCGACATCCGGTGAGATCAAAACCAAACCGACCCAACACTCGGTAAAAGAGTTGCGCTCCATCGGTATTCAGCCCGATGTGCTGCTGTGCCGCTCTGAGAAACCGCTACCCAACGCCGAGCGAAAGAAGATCGCGCTGTTTACCAACGTACCCGAGGCATCGGTGATCTCAGCGGTGGATGCCGACACCATCTACCGCATTCCTCTGCTACTGCATGAGCAGTTCCTCGATGAGATCGTGGTCAAGCAGTTTGGGCTTAATCTTCCCGCCGCCGACCTCTCGGAGTGGCACCGGGTGCTGGATGGCCTGGAGAATACCGATGGCAACGTCACCATCGCCATGGTGGGCAAGTACATCAACCTCACCGAGGCGTACAAATCCCTCTCTGAGGCGCTGATTCACGCCGGCATCCATACCCGCACCCGGGTAAACATCGAATACATCGATTCCGAGCTGATAGAGGCGGAGGGTACCGGCTGTCTCGACGCTGTAGATGCCATCCTGGTGCCCGGTGGTTTTGGCGAGCGCGGTGTGGAGGGGAAGATCGCCACCGTCAGGTACGCCCGTGAAAACGGCGTGCCCTACCTCGGCATCTGTCTCGGTATGCAGGTGGCAGTGATTGAGTTTGCCCGTACTGTGGCCGGTCTTGATGGTGCCCAGAGTACTGAATTCAACCGTGAGACCCCTCATCCCGTAATCGCCCTGATTACCGAGTGGCTCAATGCCGAAGGGGAGCTCGAAACCCGGGATCAGCTCTCTGACCTTGGCGGCACCATGCGCCTCGGCGGCCAGGAGTGTCAGCTGGAAGAGGGCAGCATTGCCAAAATGCTTTATGGCAAGGAGATTATTGTCGAACGTCACCGCCACCGCTTTGAGTTCAATAATCAATACCTGGAGACTCTCAAAGCGGCAGGTTTGCGCATCGCTGGCCGTTCCATTGACGGCAAGCTGGTGGAGATTGTCGAGGTTCCCGACCACCCCTGGTTTGTCGCCTGCCAGTTTCACCCGGAATTCACCTCCACACCCAGAGACGGCCACCCCCTCTTCTCCGGCTTCACCCGCGCCGCCCGTGAATTTCAGCGGGAAGTGAAAAGGCGGGGAGTTGACGAGTCGTGAAACTGTGCGGATTTGAGGTTGGGCTGCACTCCCCGCTGTTTCTGATCGCCGGGCCTTGTGTGGTTGAGAGCGAACAGATGGCCATCGATATCGCCGCCACATTGAAAGAGATAACCACAGCGGCATCTATCCCGTTTATCTACAAATCCTCTTTTGACAAGGCCAACCGCTCATCTGGAGAGAGCTTTCGTGGGCTCGGTCTGGAACAGGGGTTGGCGATACTGGAGAAGGTCAAAGCTGAGGTGGGTGTTCCCATCCTCACCGATGTACACGAGGATACGCCCCTGGATGAGGTTGCCTCCGTGGTGGATGTATTGCAGACCCCGGCTTTTCTCTGTCGCCAGACCAACTTTATCAAAGCGGTGGCTGACCAGGGGTTGCCGGTCAACCTCAAAAAGGGTCAGTTTCTAGCGCCCTGGGATATGAAACATGTGGTCGATAAGGCGCGCAGCAGCGGTAACAGCCAGATAATGGTGTGTGAGCGTGGCGCCTCCTTTGGATACAATAATTTGGTTTCTGATATGCGCTCCCTGGCGGTAATGCGTGAAACAGATGCCCCGGTAGTCTACGACGCCACCCACTCGGTACAACTGCCGGGGGGGCAGGGCACTTCATCAGGCGGGCAACGCGAGTTTGTACCGGTGCTGGCGCGGGCCGCAGTGGCTGTGGGTATATCCGGCCTCTTTATGGAGACCCACCCACAACCGGAAAAGGCCCTGAGTGACGGGCCCAACTCATGGCCACTGGGGCGGATGCGGGAACTGCTGGAGAGTTTGATTGAACTGGACAGGGTGGTTAAGTCGCGTCCACTGGCGGAAAGCGGTCTCGTATAGGCTTTCGACATCCGGAAACGGTGGTGTCACCCGTGTGTTGATAGTTGAGCATTATGGCTCTGTGCAATAATCCTGAAGTCGGTTGTAGGAGCGAACTTGTTCGCGAAGAACGTGTATCGGAGTCAATCGCGAACAAGTTTGCTCCTACAACACCTCTGTTCCACCATAACTGTGGTTTTCAGGAGTGAGCTGAATAGTTACCAACAGATTAATAATCACAAAAGGGTAAGCAGGTATGTCAGAAATAGTAGATATCAGAGCCCGGGAGATTCTCGACTCCCGCGGTAATCCCACTGTCGAAGCGGATGTTATTACCGCCGACGGCGCCATCGGCCGGGCGGTCGCCCCCTCCGGAGCCTCCACCGGTTCCCGCGAGGCCCTTGAGCTGCGTGATGGTGACAAGGAGCGCTACCTCGGTAAAGGCGTTCTTAAAGCGGTGGATAACATCCAAGGTGAGCTGAAATCTGCGCTGATGGGGATGGATGTCAGTGGTCAGACGGAACTCGATCAAAAAATGATCGCCCTCGACGGCACCGAGAACAAGGGACGCCTGGGCGCCAATGCCACTCTGGCAGTCTCACTGGCAGCAGCTCACGCCGCTGCCCAGGAGAAGGCGATGCCCCTCTACCGTTATCTCTCCGCCGGTCCTTACCGCATGCCGGTGCCGATGATGAATATCATCAACGGCGGCTCTCATGCCGATAACAGCGTCGACTTTCAGGAGTATATGATCCTGCCGGTGGGTGCTGGATCGATTCGTGAGGCGGTTCGCTACGGTGCCGAGGTGTTTCACAGCCTCAAGAGTGTACTGAGCGGCATGGGCCTCAACACAGCGGTGGGTGACGAGGGTGGTTTTGCCCCCGATCTACCCTCCAATGTGGCAGCGGTCGAGGTCATTCTCGACGCAATAGAGAAGGCAGGATTCAAGGCTGGCGAAGAGATCTACCTGGGGCTTGATGTAGCCAGCTCCGAGTTCTACAAGGGGGGCGTTTACGACCTCGCCTCCGAAGGACGGCAGATGGGCGCAGCCGACTTTGCCGATTACCTCGTCAGCATGGTCGATCAGTTCCCCATTATCACCATCGAGGATGGCATGGATGAGAGTGACTGGGCCGGTTGGGGTCTGCTGAGTGAGAAGCTGAACAGCCGTATACAGCTGGTCGGTGATGACCTCTTTGTCACCAACACCAAAATCCTCTCCCGCGGCATCGAAGAGAAGATAGCCAACTCGATCCTGATCAAATTCAACCAGATCGGTACCCTAACCGAGACACTGGAAGCGATCAAGATGGCTCATGATGCCGGTTATACAGCAGTCATCTCCCACCGTTCGGGAGAGACTGAAGACACCACTATCGCCGACCTGGTGGTAGCGACCAATACCGGGCAGATCAAAACCGGTTCATTGAGTCGCTCTGATCGTGTCGCCAAATACAATCAGCTGATGCGTATTGAGGATCAGCTGGGTGATGAGGCGGTCTATGCCGGCCGGGGTGCTTTCACTAATCTTTAATTATTTCCGCCCCAGGTCGCCGATTCCCCACTGGTTGGGGACGGCGGCCTATGGTGGCGGGTGCGGTGAACGATGCGTATTCTGACCGTACTGCTGTTGTTGATCCTGCTGGTGCTGCAATACCGCCTGTGGGTGGGGGAGGGCAGCCTGGCGGAAGTCCACTCACTGAAAAAGGATATCGCACTGCAGAAGGAAGAACTCAAGCAGATGCGACTGCGAAACCGTGCATTGCAGGCTGACGTGGACGACCTCAGGGATGGATTGGAGGCAATTGAGGAACGGGCACGCAATGAGCTGGGAATGATCCGTAAGGGTGAAATCTTTTACCAGGTAATCGAGCCTGCAGCGGAGCCGAAGAAGTGACCCGGGATGCAGCGCTCTGGGCTGTAGTGCCCGCCGCCGGCATCGGTCGGCGCATGGGCGGTGAAACTCCAAAACAGTATTTAAAACTCAATGGCCGGCCGGTCATTGAACACTCTCTGGCACTTTTGCAGGCGTATCCCCGGATTGAACGTGTTGTGGTTGCCCTTGCAGACGGTGACAGCTGGTGGCGGGAGACCGCCTTCTCCGACCACCACAAGGTGGAAAGAGTCACTGGTGGGAGTGAGCGCTGCCACTCGGTACTCAACGCCCTCAACACGCTTGCCCAAGTGGCTGACGCCGATGACTGGGTGCTGGTACACGACGCCGCCCGGCCCTGCCTGCGCCGCTCCGATCTCGATAAACTGATCAACCAACTAACCGATCATCCGGTGGGCGGCCTGCTGGGAATTCCACTTCACGATACGGTAAAGCGGGCCGACAACGCACTGCAAGTAGTGGAGACCCTGCCGAGAGAGTCACTATGGCGCGCTTTCACACCACAGATGTTCCGCTACTCACTGCTGCGATCCGCACTTACCGCCGCCCTGGAATCCGGCGCACTGGTGACCGATGAGGCGAGTGCGATCGAATTTTATGGTGCCTCCCCCCTGCTGGTGGAGGGGGCGTCGGACAATATCAAGATCACCCGGCCGGAGGATCTGCCGCTGGCGGCCTTCTACCTCAGTCAATACCACTGATTCATCGGGCAGGGATTCTCAATTTGTGCCTTTTTATTCTTTAAAAAGG
>JBEVXT010000695.1:0-3480 GCA_040505955.1 Sedimenticola sp.
CATTCATGATACCGGTGCCCATGGTCATGCTATGGGCTTTAACTACAATGGCAAGGTGCGTCCGAAGGAGTTGCTGTTGCGAGAGGATGGCAGTGTTGAGCTGATCCGTCGTGAGGAGACGTTGGAGGATCTGTTTGCCACACTTCAGTTTAAGAGTGATGTCATTACTCCCTAAATCAAGCAGCACCAGAAAGCAGAGAAGGGGCACCGCCGCAGAGCGCAGGCATAAAGAAGTATATCGGCATAGTAGTGTTCATCCAGCACTCTTAGTGTGTGGATAAAAAGCATTAGTGGTGCTAGTGTTTAGCCATTTTGTGCCGTAGCAAAGAAGCACCACTAGATGCGGCTGAGTATAAAGAAGGATCAAAAGTAGGGCATGAGCATGATTTTTGTGATTTTTAGCATGTCATGTGTGCTTGAGGAGTGACAGTGGAACATAGACGTTTGTGGGTAGACTACGCTAAAGCGATTGGGATAATATTGGTCGTATACGGACATGTTGGAAGAGGTGTCTACAATGCTGGAATACCAATAAATAAAAGCTTTTTTCTTCTTTCAGACAGCATTATTTACAGTTTTCATATGCCACTTTTTTTCTTCCTTTCAGGCATGTTTTTTTGTCAATCGCTACTCAAACGCGGTCCAATAAAGTTGTTAGCGAACAAAATTGATACTGTAATTTATCCTTATCTATTATGGTCTGTTATTCAGGGGGTTGTAGAGGTATCCTTGAGCCCTTATACAAATGGTAGTGTGACATACACTGACGTTTTCATGCTACTTTATGAGCCAAGAGCCCAGTTTTGGTTCCTTTATGCTCTTTTTATGGTTTTTGTAGTTGCTTCGATTATTTATGCACACCTCTCAAATCATTATATTTTCTCTGTGTTTGTGTGCTCTTCGCTTATTTACCTTATTCAAAAAGATATTCCATCACCTTTTCATCTGAATTTTATTACTAGTAATTTTGCCTTTTTTGCTTTTGGTGTCTGGTTTAATAGGCTTGGTAGTCTAGAGAGATTAGGCTCTCGGAAGGTGTTCTCTGCTGTATTGCTTGCGTTCATTCTTTTTCAGTATGTTTTTCATGAATTATTAAATTTAACTTATGCAGACAAGGGTATATATTCATTCATTTTGACAGTCATATCTTTGTTATTTGTGGTTTCTTTGTCAATAGTTTTTTCTCGTAAACCTATTGCCTGGATTGCTTTTATTGGTTCATCATCAATGGTCATTTATTTGACGCACATATTGGTTAGTAGTGGATCAAGAATAATCCTCCAGAATATTTTTGATGTGGACTCGGCTTCTATGCATACTATTATTGGTTGTTTACTAGGGATTGCCGTGCCACTAGTTGCGATTAAATATGTTAGGGTTATTAATGTAACAGTTCTATTCACAGCACCACTTAGCCAGGTCGCGTACGATTTGTATAAAAGTTTTTTGAGGAGATGACTTAAAGGTGATCCCTGCAAAAAACAGTGGCACTGCAGTTGATCAATCCACGATTGCCGCGTCATGGCAGGCTGGTTCCGGACTTTTTTTAGCCAGACCAGTTCCATCTTGAGCTTGCCGATCTCGCTGTATAGCCGCTCCGGCTCTTGGTGTTCAACCGCCAGCGTCGGCCCAGGCTTGTCCTCAAACAGACTCTTGGCTTGTTCCTGGATCGCTTTCTTCCACTGCCCCACATGGATCGGGTGTCCCCCATACTACTGTCCGATTTCGTTGATCGTCTTTACGCCTTTCAGTGCTTCAAGTCCCACCTTGGCTTAGAACACTGGACTGTGGATCAGTGTATTCCAATCCTTAAATGAGCCTGAACGGGAGTGGTAGTGAGGTGCTTGAGGATGCTAATCAGGCGCCCTGCTGATCCTGTTCATGGATAGTTTTAATAGTTGTTTTCGAGCCTCATTGAGTTGGTGTGCGGCTTCATTATCGCTGATGGACAGAGCAATGTCATCGAACTGCTGCAAGTGATGCCTGACTTGAGATATTGCTTGGCACCAGACAGTGATTTGAGCTTCTCATAGGGAGTCATCATTGCCTTTTAGGGGTAGGTCTTCTTCTGCTTACATTTGGCATCAATTATGACGATTGGGAAGAAGCAGAGACGGTGATAATTGATATAGGGATTGAGGAATTTCTGATTGAATTCGTTGATCAGTTGTGCCCATTTCTGAGGGATGTGATGATAGCCGAAGTGCTTGCGGACAATAGAGCCGTTCTTGCTTTCCACCAGTACATTATCGTTGGTTCTTCAGAAGCGGGATTTGGTGAGTTCAACCAGTAATTTATTGAGTAGATCTGCACCGAACGTGCCTGTTGATGTATTTCGATCCATTGTCAGCATGGAAGCCTTTGATGATGAATGGGAAGCTGTCGATCAGGGACTCCAGAACTGGGATGAGATAGCGTTCGCTTATGCGCTCGACAGAGGCAACTCCTTCGAATTGCGTAACCTCGTCAACAGCATTGACGTGGTAGACCCCCTTTACGCCGTCCCAGTCGCCCTGATGGACGGTGTCGATACGGATATAGCCAAGTCTTGGAGGCAATGGATATTTCCATAACCGCCGCACCATCCAGAAATTGACGGACCTGTGAGTGTTTCAATGTGAGAATCGTTCATGATGGTTTTCATACCGACCTCCATCATGGACAGAATCAGGTCACTTCAGGCTCATTTTATATTGGAAGAGGCTGGATCTTGCGTATCTTCCTCTCACTCATTACTATGCCGGATAGCAGCTTAAACTACTGTGTGGAATCTGGGGTTCACTATAGGCAGCAAGGATAGGACAACCTTCATAATTTGTCGCTACATACAGGATATATATTCCTAATGTGGCGTAAGTTATGGAAATGCTTCGTGGCCGGAAAAAATATCCCTGGCTCACTGGATTAAACCCGACAGACTCCTAGCCAAATAACTCGTTGTATCTTGACTCAGAGAAACCAATATAGAGGTTCCCATCTATATCAACCACCGGCCGCTTAATAATGGTGGGTGTCTCCAACATAATCTCAATAGCACTCTCCTCATCAATATTAGCCTTGGCCTCATCTGACAGCTTACGCCACATCATCCCTCTGCGGTTTAACAAAGTCGCCCAGCCAACTTCACTGTTCCATTCGAGTAGCGTCTCTCTATTCAACCCCTGCTTCTTGACGTCATGAAAGCGATACTCCACACCTTGCACATCCAGCCATTTCCTGGCCTTCTTCATGGTGTCGCAGTTGGGTATGCCGTAGATCACTACCATCAAATATCCCGCAGCAACTCGTTAATGCTCACCTTCCCACGAGTCTGCTCATCCACCTGTTTAACGATAACAGCACAGTAGACACTGTGGCTGCCATCTTTAGCGGGCAGGCTGCCGGAGACGACCACCGAACCCGGTGGAACGCGTCCATAGAGGATTTCGCCGGTTTCCCGGTTGTATATTTTGGTTGATTGCCCGATATGGACACCGGTAC
>JBEVXT010000696.1:0-22354 GCA_040505955.1 Sedimenticola sp.
CCTGTCTGTCGGGCAGTAGCCGGTTAAATATAATCGACAGCTCTAAGCATGTAGAGCCGATGGCGGAGTACTTGCGGACGCGGGTTCGATTAACATACAGGTCGCCACGGGGAGTGATCCCCGTAGGAAAAAGAGAGCTCATACGGTGAACGCTAAGGGATAAAATCCTATGCCAACGCCGTCCGGTGAATGGGAAACCAGTAAGCCGGCTAGAGACTTATAGGCTCCTAAAGAACAGCTCTTGATCTAAAAGAGCCGGTTCAAAGGAGTACTAGGGTGGGTCGATGCCAGTGGCAAAGATTCACAACACGCTCTCCCCTGCCGTAGTTGGCAGGTGAAGGAATAGTCCAGCCCTGAATGAAAACTCAGGAACAGCTGTCCCGCCGCCTCCACCAGCACCGGCCCTGATCACTGATCAGGGCCACCTTATTTTTAGGGAGAACCATGGATGGTCACCTATAAAACCGGCAATTCACTCAAGGTTGCAGAAGCAGCCTATATTGCAGGCCTCATCGACGGCGATGGAACAGTTACCCTGACGCGTAAGCACCGCAATGAAAACCGCCAACTCGCCGTCACGATCAGCAATACCGACAAAAAGTTGCTGGATTACGTACCACCCGCCCCCATCACACCCCCAGTTTCACCTACGCAATCTATAACCGCCAGGCACTTTGCTTGCTGGAGCAGCTCCACCCCTATCTCAAGACCTACAAGGTTGCTCGCTCTGAACTCATCCTTCGCGACTACATCAGACTGACTCCACGCAACGGTAAATATTCTGAAGGGCAGAGAGATGCACGTAAAGATTTTGAAAATGCCGTGCTGCAAATCAAGCCGAAAACGACCCGATAACAGGGAATATCATAAAAAATTGAAATATTGACACCTCCCTGTGTTCGCCTGATAAACGGCACTCTACGCCCTGAATAACAAGATGACTTGTAGCGTGTCTCAGTTTAGAAAAAGATCCGCGAGTACGAAACTGCATCCCTAAACCACCAATTGAAGGATTTCAACCATCACTTTATTTCCTTTTCAGTCGCCAATGGTTTCGCAACCAATGTTTGGAAACTATCACTCCACACTATCCAGGATAATAGGGTATGAAAATCATTAATAATGATACTGTGGGTTCTTCAATTCATACAGATTGTATTAGTTGAAGTTGCTTTAGTGGTGGGTGTCCTTGCTTTATTACTCTCTTCTGGAATACCGACATCCCGGTTATAGGGTGGCTTACTGTATTCATCAGCCATCTTCAGGAAGATGAGATAGGTCAGCTGCTCCAGATAGTCGCCATAGCCAACACCGTCATCTCTGAGGGTGGTACAGAAACTCCAGACTTTGGAGACTATCGTAACCGCATTCATTAATTTTATACTCTTAATTATCAAATAGTTAGACTGTTTTATTCTGCATTTATTCTGCATTTATTCTGCATTTATTCTGCAAGCACCCATTTGGGGGTACGACGTGAGCCTCTGTTTTCAATCTTCCCTCCCCGCCTGAGATTGGTGAGAAGATTCGCCACCTTATTCTCCTTCTGCGTCTCATCAAGCACGTCGCTCAGTTTGCTCCACAACAGCTTGTTCAGATCCTTGCGTGTCGCACTTTCATACTTGGCCAGATAGTCGAGAATGAGCTTGCTGTAGAACGCATCGTCCTGACCCCTGGTGTGGATATAGTCCTCCCTTGAGTCAACCGCTGCGGCTACCTTGGCAGAGATATAGAGATTGGGCTTTCGCCCCTCAATGAGCCCTTCCTTGCGAAGGTGCTTGATCATTGTTTCATCATCTAAAGGCAACTGTTTCTGAACCCTGTCCAGGGCCAGAATCTCTTCGAGGGGAAGCTCGCTGTTCTGAATCAACATTCGGCTAAAAGCAGGATCGACAATCTTGCCATGTATGGTCATCTTCACCACATCGGGTTCTACCAGATCGTAATCGGGCATCGGAAAATATCTTCGTCTCTGCCCCATGTACATTTCATGGATGCCGTAACCCATCGTATCGATCATATTGAGCTCAGCCATCGCCTGTGCCAAGAAGGGATTACGGTAGCGGCGGGGAGTTTTGTGGCCGGCAATATAGTCACCCGGTTGACCTTCAAAAAAGGCGCCCTCATTTTCCAGAATCAGGCGGTCAGGTTGCTCGATAACGGTAATACGACCATTACGGGTATAGTCCTGATGGGCGATACAGTTGTGCAGTGCCTCCAGAACAATCTTTTGATCGTACTTGGCCAGCTCTATGGCCAGCAGTTCATCGTCCGGCAGGATGCGCATCTGTATGTTGCGAATCCGTCGATACAAGGCGGTAGTGTTGAGCAGAAAGGGAGGAGAGAAATGCTCATAGGCCCGCTCAGGCCCTTCCAGCTTCCAGGTCATCTGCGCAGGATGGGGAAGCAGCAGATGCGATGATTCCGGCCTACCCAGCAGCAATAGTGCGGCACGTGAAATGCCCCCATCTACTGTCAGTTTGGTGCGGTTGAGAAATACCTCATCCGGCCACGCCATCACCTCACCTTCCTCAAAGCGATTGGCGTACTTTCGAGCAAAGGACTCCCTGGCCTTTTGAAGCGCCCTTGGGTCAAGATGTTCTAAAGAGGCATTTTCGACCACCTGGCCAGACCAGTCGGAAACACCGCCCTGCCCACGGATCTCGTCTTGTTTATCCAGGCCAAGCGGGCTCAGACTCTCGCCCGCCCTGGCGTAATAGTGGCCCTTCCAGGCAATGGGCATACCCTGTGGTGCTGCCGGTATCTCAAACAGAATCACCCGCCCTTGCGCGGTTTGCAGTTCATGTATTTCGCGCAGCGTGACCGAAGAGGCAGTATCCTGTGCTATCTGGTGTTTCAGACCATGCAGCCGTTCTTTATCCCGGCGGTAGTCGCTCCCCACCACCCGGCGGGTTTTGTTGTCTACCCCGAAGACCAGCCAGGCACGATCACACTCATGCAGGTTGGCCTCGTTGGAAAGGGCGGAAAAATATTTCCCAATATCAGAAGTGGAGTAGGAGTCACCAACCGACTTGAACTCCACCACCTCACCTTCCCAGTCTTCAATGAGTTGATCCAGACAGGCTTGCAACCGCACTTGGTCCATTAGTTCGCTTTCCTGGTGATTTTCTTCTTCACCGCCTTGGCCTTTTTGGCCTTGGCGGCGGCTTCTTCTTTTTCTTTGGCTATACGGTCTAATAGGGCAGAGGCTGGTTCATCATCAGGATCTTGAGAAACCAACTGACCGGTGAAGGCTTTTTTCAGGATGGATTGGCGGAGAGCTTCTGACTTTGCGAGACCAAAGTCAATCACCTTTTCGTTTTCTTCAATGATTGAAAGAGAAGATTCAAGTTGCTCGATTATTCTTTGTTGTTCGGCTTTTGTGCATATAGGAACAGGAATGTTCTTAATATCACCACCAGACACACCTGACTGACCTGCTGTTGTTCGAATCTTTGACTCAACAAATTGTCTCGACCCACCAGAATTCAAAGCTTTCTCGAGAAATGATGCAGATACTGATGGAAGATCCGGTCTAGTTTGGATCAACTTATCTGGGAACAGCCTCTTTTCATCGCTCTTGTAGTTGGCACAAACTCCGACATAACGACGTGATCCGTTATAACGGGTGAATACCAAATCACCCGTGACGAGATAGTACCCGTCAAATTCACCATCTTGATTTTGTATTATCCTGTAGTCGTCCATATCAAATAGCATGGGTCTTACAGCACTGATTCGAAAAATCTTATCCCCTTCCTCTCCCACAGGCTTCTTCGATATACCATTTCTAACTATGGAACATAAATCGCCATATCTAACCCAGACCCAATGCTCTGAAATCAGGGGCAACGTCCCCAATTCGCCATCAGATATCAACTGAATATCTTTTAGTTTTGTTGGTTTTCTTGGCTTTTTCCCTTCCTTCCCATCAGCCTCCCACTGCTTAATCGCTGCCTTCCACTCTTCCATTTGTTGCTGGTAGCGGACTTCACGTTCTTGCTTGATGCGTTCCAGTAGCTGATCGGCTGTTTCCAGCTTATCTGCGTTGTCTTTACGCCACTGTTCGGTGAGCTTGCCTTCAAAGGCGTGTTTGAGCAGTGCCTGACGGTAGACTTTGAGTTGCTCCCGCGCTGTCTTCAGGCTTTCGATGCCTTTGTCCAGCTCAGAGAAGAGTTCTTCTATTTTGGCTACTATGCGGTGTTGTTCATTACTTGGCGGCAGAGGAATTTCTACTGCACTTAGCCAAGGTGCAGGAACACGTCTCTGGCCTACAGCTCCGGTCATATGGTGCTCTGCTTCAATACGAAACAGTTTCGACGAAACATAGTAGTAAACGTACTGTGGCGAAATGCCACCGTATGAACGTAATACATGAAACTCGGTCGAGCCAAATCCAAGGCCATTATTAACACTTGGCACAACCGCCATTTTTCCATTTTCCATGCAGGGAGTTATCTTGGCGAATAAGACATCTTTTTCCTGAAAGGCTGTGTAGCCTTTTTTTACATCAGAAAACGCCTTTGACTCAGAGACATCGATTACCCCTGACTCTGCTTCAACAGCTGGCATAGGGACAAATGAAACATCCAGGTCATCCTCAAACTGGGTTTTATCCAATTTGGGATTTACCTCGACAATCTCCTCAATAGCTGGAAACTCCCAAGAGCTTGGTACTTCTTCTGTACTACCTATCTTCAAGCCGCTAACTCTTCATTCATTTCGTCAATCAAACTATCCATATCAGCCCCAAACAGCTGATACATTTTCCCCAGTCCACCCTGACTGTCGAACGGGGCCATCTCCAGATCGTCACGCTCAAAGTGGAATAAGCTGATGATGTGGTCACGAATCATCTGCAGCCACTTCATTTGTTGTTCGTTGAACTTCTCACCTGCACCGGAATGGCGTTTCAGCATCCAGTTCTGGAAGTTTCTGCGTACCGTGGCATCGTAGGTGGATAGGGACTTGTCGATTTCACAGACACGGCGGATCAGGGCCACCAGTGCGGTCAGTTCATTAATGGGCTGCTTGCCCTTGTAGTCATCCAGTTGGCCGTAGGCGTTCCAGACTCTGATAGGAGCCAGTGTGGGCTTGTCTGCCTTAAGCTTGTCCATCACCTCTTGAATCATGTCGTAGGTGATCTCTCTTCTACGATGGGGTTGATCGTAGAAGATCTCCCGGGCATCGATGTTGTCCTTATTCTGATTGAGGTAGTCGGCAAACTCTTCGACCAGTTTTTGTGCATTCTCTATTGAATCCTTACCCCACTCGGCGCGGATCAATTTATCAAGATTGTCGTGGTCGATCTTCTGTTCCTTGTCTTTTCTGATGGTGTCAATCAGCTCTATCAGCTCACCATTGAAGACATTGGTTGCCGCTTTCACCAATTCGGCCTGAGCTTCTTTACGTTTGTCATCGCCCGGATCTGTGCCCACCGGTTGTTGGGCCAGTTCCAGGGCTTTGGCTTCGACCATATCGGCATCGATGGCATCGAACAGGCCATTGACGAGGTGGGTCAGTTCAACACCTTTTGCCACCCTTTTGATCCTGTTCTGTTCATCGGCATCCAGTTGTTTATTCAAACGTGCCAGTCGTCCAGCCAGGGAGCTGACAGTATCGGTGTCACTTGCACCCATCATTACACCCATAGCCAAGTCTTTAAGTAGTACTGAGGGCTTGGTGATGAGTGGCTGGCTGGCAGTCTTGAGGGATTTGGTGACACCAATGGCATCGACAATAACATAGTGGGTCTTGGCGCTGTTGGCTGAAGGTGTAACCTTTTTCAGGTCGTCGTGATCCAGTGTACGGGTACCCCGGCCCTTCATCTGCTCGAAGTAGTTTTTACTCTTTACGTCACGCATAAAGAGCAGACACTCCAGCGGTTTCACATCGGTGCCGGTGGCAATCATGTCCACCGTCACCGCAATTCTGGGGTTATAGTCGTTACGGAACTGGGAGAGAATGGATTTAGGATCTTCTCCTTCCTGTATCAGATTACCTTCCCTGTCTTTCCTATCCTGGGCCGCCTTATAGGTGACTTTCTTGCAGAAGGCGTTACCCTCACCGAACTCTTCCCGTATTGTCTGAATGATGTCATCGGCATGGCTGTCTGTCTTGGCGAAGATCAGGGTCTTGGGAACCTCCTCACGGCCAGGGAATATCTCGGGCAGGCTGTTCCTATATATCTGAATCACCGTTCTAATCTGACTGGGATTGACGATATTATTGTCCAGCTGCCTGGCTGTATAGGCCTCGTCTTCATCCTGTTCTTCCCAACGCTTCTTGCGGGTCTGCTTCTCCCGCCACTCAATGAGTTGCTTGGCTTTGAGTTCCGCACCTTGCGTGGATATTGCCGTATCGATGTAGTAGATCTCATTACCCACGTTGACACCATCGGCTACGGCCTTTTCGTGGCTGTAGTTACTGACCACGTTCTGTTTGAAGAAGCCGTAGGTGCGGTTATCTGGTGTAGCAGTCAAGCCAATCAGGTAGGCATCGAAGTAGTCCAATACCTGCTGCCACAGCTTGTAAATAGAGCGGTGACACTCATCGATGAAGATGAAGTCGAAGAACTCTATCGGCACCTTGGAGTTATAGGCTACGGGTACAGGGTCTTTGGGCTTGGTGAGCTGTTCAGCTGGGTTCCGCTCTTCCAGTGCTTCATCCAGCTCTTCTCCCTTGAGGATGGAGTACATGCGCTGAATAGTACTGATACAGACCTGGGTATCCTTAGGGACATTAGAACTCTTTAGTCGTTGTATCGCATAGAGCTCGGTGAACTTGCGGTTGTCGTCACTGGGCGTGAAGGAGAGCATCTCCTGCTCGGCCTGTTCGCCCAGGTTTTTGGTATCCACCAGAAACAGAATGCGCTTGCCCTTGGCGTGCGTGAGAATCCGGTACATGGAGGTGATGGCGGTATAGGTCTTACCGGCACCGGTAGCCATCTGTATCAGGGCTCTGGGTTTATCCAACGTGAAGGAGTCTTCCAGATTGGTAATGGCTGATTCCTGACAGTCACGCAGTCCAAGCTTCTTGGCCGGGAGCTTGGATGGATTAAGCGGTGGTATCTGATTCAGACGGGCTCTGAGACTATCGCCCTGTTCTAGCCACTCTTTGAGGGTTTCTGGTCGATGAAAGGTAAATACCTCTCTGGAACGGGGCTTGGGATCTCGGCCATCGGTGAATCGGGTGATGATGCCGGTACTCTCATAGAGGAACGGCAGTGGTTCGTTATTGCTGACCCATTTGAGCTTGGCCCCCGCATAGCCTTCCGTCTGGGTTTCAACCTCTGTGATGTTCTGGGCTATCTCTTCACGCTTGGCCTCAATGACACCGACTGCCTTCTTATCTACAAAGAGCACATAGTCAGCGGGGCCGACATCAGTCTGATATTCCCTTATCGCCTGACCCTGACCTTGATTCGGATCGATCTTGTTTTTGTTCTGGACGCTCCAGCCTGACGCCTTGAGCAAGTCGTCTATGTTGTCACGTGCTATCTGCTCAGGGTTCTGATTGGGGACCATATTCTTATATCCAGTACTGTCCTTGTCGCGTATGTCGCCCCTGTTGCTCCTTTGTGGCTGTGCACCAGGAGCTGTTAATGGGTACCTCTGTGTCAAATAGGGGGAGGGCCTTTGAAAGAGCCCCCGGGTTGCTTTGATGCCCTTTGCATCAGATCAGATTGCTACCTGATTCAACCACTTATGCCGTGCCTTACCGCTCGGCATTTTTATTTCTACCCCAGCTTCGGTGATTAACGATGAATAGTATCACTTTCCCTAGAACAATTGGATATGTATCTGATAACAATCCTCTTTTTCAGTATGGCGTGAGGGGGCCAGGCCAGCCATAAGCGTTCATCTCCAAAACAGATCGAATACTGGGCTGAAATCGGCAAGGCTGTTGCTCGTTCGGCCTCAACCTCTGATCTGCTGGCGCATGCAGGGGCTCGCACAAGTCAGCGTCACACCTTGCCCCTCCGTAGCGGTACCTCCCAAAAAGGTCTTTGATGCTCTGGAGCATGATCGTGCACAAGGGACACTGAAGAACGTGGTGACGAAAGCCAAGATCCAGTATGAAGTAAGCCAGCGCCAGCCTGGACTACTAAACCGAGTGCACACCAACGGTACCCTTGAAACCGGGCGTTTTCATAACGGGGAGTTCATTCCTGTGATGCTGGTTGGTGGCAATGGTGCCGGTAAATCTACCCTCTTTAGGCAGTACCTTGAGCCGGAAGGGATTCAGTTGGTCAATGCAGACAACATTGCCAAAACAATGATGCGCTTGAGACTCAGCCCACCCCCTGACTGAGCAGATACTCATCATAGCTGCCACTGAAGGTAGTCACTCCCTCGGTTGTAAGTTCGATAATGCGGGTAGCCAACGAGGAGACGATCTCCCGGTCGTGGCTAACGAAGATCAATGTGCCGGGGTAGTTCTCCAGTGCGGTGTTGAGGGATTCGATGGACTCCATATCCAGATGATTGGTTGGCTCATCCATCACCAGCACATTGGGCTTGTGCATCATGATTTTGCCGAACAACATGCGCCCCTGTTCACCACCGGAGATCACCTTCATGGATTTATCGATATCCTTCTGTGAAAAGAGCAGACGTCCGAGGTAACTGCGTACCACTTGCTCATCATCTCCGGGCTGCCGCCACTGGCTCATCCATTCAAACAGCGTCATATCCTCTTTAAAGTCAGCTGCATGATCCTGGGCATAGTAGCCAATGGTGGCGTTCTCGGACCACTTTACCGTGCCGCTGTCGGGGTTCAGCCCCCCACCCTCAGTGCCCACCAGGGTGCGAAGCAGTGTGGTCTTGCCGATACCGTTGGGGCCGATGATGGCGATGCGCTCACCCACCTCGATCATCATATCCAGGCCGCTGAAGAGCGGTTTATCATCGTAGCCTTTACTCAGCCCCTCAAACTCCAGCGCCAGGCGGTAGAGCTTCTTCTCCTGCTCGAAACGGATAAAGGGGTTCTGGCGGCTGGAGGGTTTGATCTCATCAAGGGTGATCTTCTCTATCTGCCTGGCGCGGGAGGTGGCCTGTTTTGCCTTGGAGGCATTGGCCGAAAAGCGGCTGACGAAGGTCTGCAGCTCGGCAATCTGAGCCTTTTTCTTGGCGTTTCCGGCCAGCTGCTGTTGGCGTACCTGGCTGGCGGCGGTCATATATTCATCGTAGTTGCCGGGGTAGACTCGCAACTCACCAAAATCGAGATCGGCCATATGGGTACAGACACTGTTCAGAAAGTGGCGGTCATGGGAGATGATGATCATGGTGGAGTTGCGCTCGTTAAGCACATCCTCCAGCCAGCGGATGGTGTTGATATCGAGGTTATTGGTGGGCTCGTCGAGGAGCATGATATCGGGCTCGGCGAACAGCGCCTGGGCCAGCAATACACGCAGCTTCCAGCCGGGAGCCACCGCACTCATTGGCCCGTTGTGCTGCTTCAGCGGAATCTCCAGCCCCAGTAACAGTTCACCGGCACGGAACTCAGCGGTATAGCCGTCGAGCTCGGCAAACTCCACCTCCAACTCCGCCACCTGCATCCCCTCCTCCTCGCTCATATGCGCTAGTGAGTAGATGCGGTCACGCTCCTGTTTTATCTTCCACAGCTCCTCATGACCCATGATGACGGTATCGAGCACCGTATACTCTTCGTAGGCAAACTGATCCTGGCGCAACTTGCCCAGCCGTTCGTTGGGATCAACGGAGACATTGCCCGACGTCGCTTCCAGGTCGCCACCAAGAATCTTCATCAGGGTCGACTTTCCGCAACCGTTAGCACCAATCAGGCCATAGCAGTTACCGCCGCCGAACTTGACTGAGATGTTTTCAAACAGGGGCTTGGCCCCAAATTGCATGGTGATGTTGGCTGTAGAGATCACTTTTTATTCCGAATAATACTGGTAGAGAAGAGTGCTTACGAACTGCCGGGAGGGACGCGAGGGCGTACACGGGGAGGTATTAAGCAATAAAGCCGCGCATTATGACACAGCTTGCCGGATGTTAGCGCTGCACTTGGAGAAAATAGCCTAGAAAAACTTAGAAAGCCAAATATCAGGAAGGTCGCATCAAATCAATCGCTCTTTCTCGCCCAAGCCGTATACCGCCGTGGCAAACACGCTCCAACTCTGGTGGAGCTGGTTATCGTCAGCCAGCTCCCTTGTTATCATCGATACCAAGCGCCATACCCAAGACAATATCCACTAACTTGAAACCTACCCTACGCGCCATCAACATCAGAAAAAGAAACTGTCCCACGAACAGGAACAGGTAGGCACTGACAATACGAAACGAAACGTCGTAATTGACCAACCAGCCAAGAAGAAAAACCACAAGAAAGACCATCGCGAGAAGATTGAGGTCGCGCAATATCTGCCAATGTATGCGGGTATTTATCACAATAACCCGATCGGCATATTTTTTGTGGAGGAAATCCCAGGTATCTACCTGCACCTGATGGTTAAATCCCGAGTCTTTTACAAACGGAAATTTCTTCAGCAGATCGACCGTTTCAAACGGCTGCCTACGGGTGGGAAGAAAAGCGTTGAATGCGGGGTGCGCATAGCGCATACGCAAATAGAGGATACGGTTTTTCCACTCACCACTGAGACGCCGGGAAAGAACGACTACCGACACCATCACCAGCAACGTGATGGTCACCACATAACCGATCTGAGGAGTTAACTTATCCCAGCTCGCCAGACTGATAAAAAACGCCTCCAGCCCATAAGGAAAGTGAAGAAGAAACAGATGCAACATCATGCCGTTAATCACAGCAAACAGGCCAATCAGCCCTTCGTGAAACAGTTTTAGAAAGTCCATTGAGATTAATCCCGGCTGCGCCGATGTGTAAAAGCAGCTATTTCACGTCAATTGAACTCGATTAACAACAACTATCCATTAATCACCGTAACTATTCAGCTCACCCTTGAAATTCGCCGTTTCTAAGTTAAATAATCATTTGCACAGATAAACTCGCATTGTGTGCCTTTTTATCCTTAAACCGGCTCTGTAGCAAAATCCTGAAAATCACAGTGATGGTGGAACAGAGGTGTTGTAGGAGCGAACTTGTTCGCGATGGACTACAAATCGTGCTCTTCGCGAACAAGTTCGCTCCTACGCCCAAGTTCCAGATCACCTTGCTGAATAGTTACTAATCACCTTAATAAATGCACCGGTTAGTTATGAATACCCCATCATTCCCGGTAACCAGAGAACGATACCAGGCAGCGAGATAAGTACACCGATGGTGATTACATCGGCGATAAAGAAGGGGGTACAACCACGGAACACATCCTGCACGGTACACTCGGGACGGACACCGGCCACCACGAAGCAGTTAAGCCCGATAGGCGGAGTAATCAGGCACAGTTCCGCCATTTTGACGACGATAATGCCGAACCAGATGGAACAGCCCACGCCGGAAATACCAAAGGCAGACTCAGCAGCAATCACCGCCTCACCGCCATTGAGTGCGATAACCGCCGGATAGACCACCGGCAGGGTCAGCAACAACATACCGATGGCGTCCATAAACATGCCGAGGACGGCATAGGCGCAGAGGATCAGCAGCAGGGTCAACATCGGGCTTTGATCGAGGCTGGTGATCCAGTCCGAGAAGGCACTGGGTAGGTCGGCAAAACCGAGGAAGCGAACATAGAGCAGAACACCCCAGATGATGGTGAAGATCATCACGGTAAGCTTGGCCGTCTCCATCAGGGAATTTTTCAACTCATTCCAGCGCATCCCCTTGAAAACCGCCATACAGAGGATGACAAAGGCACCCAGGGAGCCCGCCTCTGTCGGCGTACCCACCCCGCCGTAGATACAGACCACAATAATGCCAATGACAAAGAAGATCGGTAGCGCACCGGGCAGGGATTGAAAACGCTGTTTCCAGCTAAACCCAGTGATCGGTGGGCCAAAGTCCTTTCGGGTCTTAGCAAGAAAGATCACCAGACTACCATAGATCAGTGCGGATACCGCTCCCGGCAGGAAGCCGGCCATCAACAGTGCCCCCACATCCTGCTCAACAATAATGGCGTAGATCACTAGAATCGCCGATGGAGGGATCAACGAGGCAAGGGTACCTGCTGCAGCGACTACACCTGAGGCAAAGCGTTTGTCATAGCCAAGTTTGAGCATCTCCGGTACTGCGATTCGGGCAAATACAGCAGAGGTGGCCACCGAGGCTCCAGATACAGCGGCAAAACCGGCGGCAGAAAATACGGTGGCTACGCCCATGCCGCCGGGCAGCCATCCCAACCAGCGCTTGGCGGCTTCGAAGAGCGCCCGTGTAAGTCCGGCATGATAGGCGAGAAAGCCAATCAGAATAAACGTAGGGATCAACGACAGCGCCAGTGTCGATACCTTGGCATGGGGAACTGTGCCAGCCATTTTTACAGCGACAATAAAGCCTTTTTCAAACCCCATCTTGGCTGAGAATATCCACAGCAAACCGAGAAATCCGGCCAGGGCCGCTGCAAATGCGACGCGGACGCCCAGTATGACAAACAGCAACATCGCACCGGTGACCCACAGACCGATCTGGATGGGATCCATACTTCCCATAGTTTCAATCAGCCCCATCATGCACCCCTCTTATTATTATCAGTATCACCAAGCAAGGACTCTGCCTCTTTGGCGGCGACGTCTGCAGCACTCTCAATCATCGGAACGCCAATAGGCTCATCCGATCCCTCTTTTATGGCCCGTATATAACCCCACATCTGCAATATCAACCGCAGTGCCAGGACAGTTAACGCAAAAGGAACCACCAGCTTTGCCGGCCATGTCGGCAAGTCGATATCCATGGAGGAGTCGCCGATGGTGTAGGCGCGCAGGAAGTGCAGCCAGGAGCCGTAGATCAGCACCAGTGTCACCAGGAACATCAAGAAAACAGAGAGTAGCTCTACAGACCAGAGCATCCTGCCCCTCAGCTGGCCAATCAACATATCCATACGAATATGCCCACCGAGGCGCTTGGTATAGGCGATACCGAGAAAAGCCATAAAGGCCATGGCTTGCTCTACCCAGTCAACATAACCATCGATGGGCAGAGAAAAGATCCAACGTCCAAGAACATTGGCGGTAGCGAGAAAAACAAGAAGAAATATAACAATGCCGCCGGCAAGATTCAGAAACGATTCAAATCTGAAAAATGTTCTGTCGGCGAAACTGAGTATGGAGCTGTCCTCGTGGACGGCTTCTGAGGCGGACATAATTTTCCCCGTTCAGCGATTAAGGAACAAGATAAGGAACACAGAGAGCACTGAGCACTCAGAGGAAAAATTGTTGTAACTATTCAGCTCACCCTTGAAAACCACGGTTATGGTGGAACAAAGGTGTTGTAGGAGCGAACTTGTTCGCGAAGAGTCTTCTACGAAGCTAATCGCGAACAAGTTCACTCCTACGCCTGAGTTCCAGATTGCCGTGCTGAATAGTTACAATTATTGTGACTATTCAGGTACCTGTTCTCCACCGATACACAGGAGGGTTAATTGCTATTCGAATGATGCGGTTCATACCTCACCACATCCTACAATCCGTTCTTTGCCTATGCTTGCATGTAGGATGTGGTGAGTTTGCGAACCGCATCAATCACCTGAATAGTTACAAATTATTTTAATTGATTGGCGCAAGTTAACACTTTGTGTTCTCTGCGCTCCTCCGAGTTCTCTGTGATCCCTGTTTTTTCGAACGCTTACTTGGCAAACAGTGCCGCTGTAAATTCATACAAACCTTTAGCGTCAAACTCTTTGCTGTTGCTCTCGACCCACTCGTGACGAACCGACTCAGCCAACTTGTTCAGCTCTGCTGTCTGTGCGGCATTGAAGGTGACCATCGCCAACCCCTGCTCTTTGACAGCCGCCTCATATTTGCCGGTAGTGTTGTTGTCATAATTGCTCACGTAGTAATCAATAGCCTCGCTAACTGAACCCAGCAGCGCCTCTTTATGTGCAGGCTTGAGGGCGCTCAGTGCATCTGTGTTAACGACTACGGGGCAGTTGGCGGAGCCGAGGTTGAGGTTGGTGGATGCCCACTTGCCGACTTTGTAGGAGTTGGTTGCCAGGTGAGCGTGTGGCGCAAAGGAGGCCGCATCGATGACACCGGAATCCATAGACTGACGCACTTCGGAGAAGGGTACGCCGGTTTTAACCGCGCCCAGCTTACCGAGCACGCTCATGATGCCGCCGGGACCACGGACGCGCAGTCCCTTAAGGTCGGCCAGATCTTTGATGGGATCACTCTTGCTGACGATGTTGTACTGAGGCAGAGGTGTCGGCATCAGCAGGGTGGCATTCCAACGGGCGAGATCTTTAACCACAACAGGGTGCTTGTGCACTTCGCTATAGATCTCGGCAATGCGGGTCAGGGAGAGGTCGCGGGAGAAAGGCAGTTCGGTAACCGTAATCGTCGGGTTCTTTTTCTTATGGTAGAAGGAGCAGAACTGCGCCATCTCAAAAGCACCGATGGCAATGCCATCGAGGTTCTCACGGGATTTGGAGAGGCCTCCGTAGGAGATCTTCAGTTTGAAATCACCATTGGTTTTGGCCTCGACCAGCTCGGCAAGTTTCTCAACATTTTCGGTAAATGCACGGCGCTTACCCCACAGGGAGACATTCCATTCGGTGGCGGCGTAGACTTCACCCGCAGCAAAACTGGTAATAAGGGCGGATGCCATTGCGATCTTGGTCATTTTATTCATTGGGTATCTCCTCGGATTTTCTACTTGGTTGTGTGTGTATTTTATAGGTATGGCCTTCACAGATCGGGCCTGTGTGGTAAATACCTGCCATATGAAACTGCAAGCTCCACGCCAAAATAGAAAAGGCATTTCCTTTACTACCTCATAACAATCAGCCTAACTGTTTGTTTATATGTAAAATATTCAATTTAATTACCATCGTTCCCCAGTAGGTAGAGAGTGACCCTGATACGTAAATAAGCCATAATTGGCTGATAAAAAGCGCCCAGTCGAGTGGATATGGGCCAATCCTGGCTTATGTAGATCCGGCCTGAGATGACAAAGTTTGGTTTTACGGCGTATATCAGCGACAGGTGGCTGTTGGCTCACTACTTGCTCGCTATAAATGATTCCTTGTAACTATTCATCTCGCCCCTAAAATCCGCCATTTCTGCGATACAAAATGATCATTTACACCTGTAAACTCACATTTTGCGCCTTGAACTGACGAATTTTAGGGGCAATCTGAACAGTTACTGCATAGTGCTGAGTAATTACGATTCCTTCAAATCATGAGACTGGCTGATAGGCACAACACTGAATAATGATCAAAACCTCGCCCTTGGCCGCATTCGCGAAGAAAATGTCTCTCGGCATCAACCAGGTGATTCTGGTGGTAGCGATCATTGTCGGCATTGGATTATCCACCACCCTGCTCTACTGGACTGAGTTTCAACATTTCCAGGAGCTTGATCGCCTGGGTGATGAGCGCCTGGATCTTTACGCATCAACCGTGCAGTCAGCCCACAAGCGGTTCGATTATCTCCCTTTCATCGTCTCAGGCGATCACCAGGTAAAGACCCTGCTTCAAGGCAAGGGATTAAATGATAGTGTGAACCGTAAGCTTGAGACATGGCAGGGTGAATCCAATGCTGCGGTACTCTATCTGATGGACAGGCGTGGCACTGTTCTGGCATCGAGCAACTGGCGGATGCCGGACAGCTTTGTCGGTAACGACTATCACTTCCGCCCCTATTTTCAGGATGCCATCGCCGGGCGGCAGGGTCGGTTCTTCGCTGTCGGTGTCACCACGGGGAGGCCCGGGCTGTTTCTCTCCCGCCCGGTAGTGGTAGATGGTGAGTTGATCGGGGCGGCGGTAGTCAAGGTTGATATGACACAGCTCGAAAAGGACTGGGCATCCGGTGGAGAGAATATCTTCGTCGTCGATGAGGATGGCGTCATCTTTCTCTCCAGTAATCCAACCTGGAAATACAAAAGCCTTGCACCCCTGAAGGCACAGACTCACGCACGCCTGAATGCAGAAAAAAAATATAGCACTAACACCATCACGCCACTGTCGATAAGCGATGGCAGCGATTCACTCCAGGGTAAAAAAATCATCTTTTTATCCGAGACAACCAAGTCTGCAGGATCAGGGAGATCCCAGCAGAGCTATCTGATGCATAGCCGCCCGATCAAGGGGCTGAATTGGACGCTTTACTATCTGACAAGCCTGAAAGATCTATCCGAAAACAAAAGAGACGCAGTCATTGTTTCCGTGTTGATTGCGACGCTGGTGGCTCTGCTCGGTTTTATTCTGGTGAACCGAATACATAACCGACAACTACTGGAGAAGCGGGTAGTCTCGCGCACAAGAGCGCTCAACGAGAGCAACAGCCGCTTACTCGAAGAGATAAATGAGCGCACCAAGACGGAAGAGCAGCTGCACCAGACCCTTGAAGAGCTGATCCAGGCGGAAAAACTCGCCGCTCTTGGTCAGATGTCCGCAGGACTGGTCCACGAAATAAATCAGCCACTATCCGCCATGCAGACCTTTACTGCCAGCACCCGCCTACTGCTTGAACGGGGCGACCAGGATAGCGCACTGGAAAACCTGAAGGATATCGAGTCGATGGGCAGGCGCATGTCGACCATTGTTTCACACTTAAAAAGCTTCGCCACTAAATCCAAGGGTCACACCACCCGTGTTGATCTTAGTGAGGTTATCGATAACGCGCTGTTGCTGTTGAGCCCTCGACTCACCAAGTCAGATGTTGAGTTGGAGTGGGTGGCGCCTAAAACTCCAATGTATGTAAAGGCGGATGAGATCAAGTTGGAGCAGATTTTGATCAACCTGATCCGCAACGCCCTTGATGCCATGCATGGAGTGCCCAAGCAGGAGAGGCATCGCCTGTCGATAGCGCTGAGGTCGGGTGACAGAAAAATAGATGTCTATATCGAGGATACCGGCTGCGGCGTCAACCCGGATGACTTGCCAAAACTGTTCGACCCGTTCTTCACCACCAAACAGCCTGGCGAAGGGTTGGGCCTGGGGCTCTCTGTATCCTATGGGATAGCCCGGGAATTTGGGGGTGACCTGGTAGCAAACAATCGCCCAGAGGGTGGAACGTTGTTCAAGCTTTCCCTGGAGGCAATCTGTGAGTAGGCACTGTAAAACACCTATCCCAGACTGCCTTCCTAACCCTGTATCAGCTTCAGGAGAAGCAGATGATCAGTGAAGTACCCGCCACTGAGCGTGCCGACAACGAGCCCATACACGTCATACTGATTGATGATGAATCGGCCATTCGCAGGGCAACCCGTCAGTGGCTGAATCTTGCCGGCATGGTGGTTGATGACTTCTCCAATGCCCGGGATGCACTGGCCAGACTTGATGTAAACTCGAATACCGTGGTGATTTCAGATATTAAAATGCCCGGAATGGATGGCCTGGAGTTCGCCGAACAGTGCAGCCTGATCGACCCGGATCTGCCGGTGCTGCTGGTTACAGCACATGGAGATATACGCATGGCCGTGGAGGCGATGCGCAACGGTGTTTACGATTTTATTGAGAAACCGGTGGAGCCGGAAATACTCACCGACCGTATACAGCGCGCCTGGGAGAAGCGCCAGTTGGTTCTGGAGAACCGTAAACTCAGGCGCATTGTTGACCGTGGGGCAAGCCTGGAAAATCGCCTGATCGGCCGATCCCGATTAACCGCGCACACTCGCCAACAGATACTGATGCTTGCCGAAACCCCAGTGGATGTTGTAATCAACGGCGCCACGGGAACAGGCAAGGAGCTTGTCGCTCGCAGCCTCCATGAGTGGAGCAGACGGGCCGAGAAGCCCTTTGTTGCCGTCAACTGCGGCGCCATTCCCGAGGCACTGTTTGAGAGCGAGCTGTTCGGTCATGAAAAAGGGGCCTTCACCGGCGCCTACGGAAAACGCATCGGTAAGATAGAGCACGCCCAGGGGGGAATACTTTTTCTCGATGAAGTCGAAAGCATGCCGATCAATTTTCAGATCAAGCTGCTGCGTGTTTTACAGGAACGAAAACTGGAACGTATCGGCTCCAACAGGGAAATTGATCTGGATATATGGGTTATTGCGGCGACAAAGGTAGACCTTGAGCAAGCAGCGGCACGCGGGGAGTTCAGGGTGGATCTCTACTACCGCTTCAACGTCGCCGAGATACATCTCCCCACCCTCAGTGAACGCCAGGAGGATATTCCGTTACTGTTTGACTACTACGCCCGCAAGGCGGCGTACCAGTTTGAGCGCACCTACACCGAGCCGTCCGAAGAGGATACCGCCGCACTGATGAGCTTTAATTGGCCCGGGAATGTGCGTCAACTGAAAAATATTGCCGAACGTTATGTGCTTGGCATGGGGCCTATGCGCAGCATCCGCGCGATGCTTGGCCAGCCTGAAGAGGTGTGCGAGGGAAAGACCGTTGCATGCAGCCTATTGGACCGTGTGCAGCAATTTGAGCGCCAGACCATCATCAATTCACTGCGTAAACAGGGTGCAAATATTCTTGAAGTGATGGAAGAGCTTCAACTGCCGCGCCGTACTCTCAACAATAAAATGTCTCAATATGGCATAAAGCGCAATGATTACCGCACATAGCATTATCCTAGTGCTCTTGAGAGCGACGGGCTGAACCTACATTCGACCCCGGCAGTAACGAACAACGGCCTACCACTGGGTATTCTGAAGGCCCAGTGCTTGGCACCCAAACCCACAGCAGCCGATGACAAACGTAAACCATTACAGATCCCGATCGAGGAGAAAAAGACCTTTGTCTGGATCGGACATCATCTTGACCTGGTGGCATTGGCTGGCACTATGTCACAGACATGGCTCATTGACGTGTGTGATCAGGAAGCCGGTTTTTTCGAGCTCTTTGACGAGCAGCGTAATAACCCCGGGGTGGATGTCTTGATTCGCGCCATCGATCAGACACACTGTAAACCTATTGTTTACATGCCCCGCCATCCAGACTAAACTCATACCATGATCAAAAGCTTCAAACACAAAGGACTGGAGGTGCTGTTCAGAACCGGCAGCAGTAAAAAGATTCGGAAAGACCACCAAGCCAGATGCCTGCGTCGCCTGGATGCCTTAGACGCAGCGGAAGCACCCGAAGAGATGAATATTCCCGGCTTCAGATTTCACGGACTACAGGGAATACCAAAACGCTATGTCGTATCAGTAACCGGAAACTACAGGATTACTTTTGAATGGGAAGGCACGGATGCCCACGTCGTGGATTATGAAGACTACCATTGAGAGAACAGCATCATGAGACAGAGAAAACCAACCCACCCAGGCGCAATACTGCGCGAAGAAGTTTTGCCGGAACTGGGTATCAGTATCAGCGCATTTGCTGAAGGTGTGCACACATCCCGCCAAACCATTCACAAGATTCTTGCGGAGAAGAAAAGCATTACCCCGGAGATGGCTTTGAAGATTGGTAAGTATGTCGGCAATGGCCCTGGCGTCTGGTTACGAATGCAACAGGCCCACGACCTTTATATAGCCGAACTGACTATTGCCGAAGAATTGAAAAACATCCACGCCTGCTGTGCTTAAACCTATCGGGGAGCGGTCAGCGTAGTTTTTGCGCTGCACATACTGCAGATTTAGAGGTTAAGATACTACTTCCTTGATAGGAACATGTGCAATGCCACACCATGAGGGTCGGTTGATGAAGAAATCCCATACCAGACGATATCCCGGCCCTATGGGCGATCTCAGAGAGGAATTGGAACGCGATTTTTGTCGGAACCGGTTCCACCAGAGCTGTTGGGCCAATGGAAACCCGATGGGTCGCGTTTCATCTACGAGTTTACGGATGAAGGTACACATGCTCATTTCTTGAAATCAAGCTGGCTGACCCCTTGATAGAAGCCTCTCCGAGATGCTCAGCCAACGATAGAAGAGTGGCAAATCAAAATTGGCCGGTAATTTCTCAATAGTTCCGTGCTACCACTTGACTATGGGGTCGGAGTCGATTGCATTGACATGAGGTGTATTCACCAACAATATCGGCGCAATCGACTCCGACCCCGGGCAATATACGACTCAGGAAGCAATCGGCTGACACCGGGATTATTGAGAAGTTACATTGGCCGCAAAAAAAAAGCCCGCTCATAAGACTGAACGGGCTTTTTTGTTATTGGCGTCCCCTAGGGGGTTCGAACCCCTGTTACCGCCGTGAAAGGGCGGTGTCCTAGGCCTCTAGACGAAGGGGACGTTTTAACGCTTCAAATGAAAAATCCGGCCCTTCGAAAAACCGGATTATTTCTGTTTGGTGGAGCCAGGCGGGATCGAACCGCCGACCTCGACACTGCCAGTGTAGCGCTCTCCCAGCTGAGCTATGGCCCCAAACGAGGTGCGTATATTACGAGGAGGTGAGTCGTTTGTCCACCTCTTTTATAGCTTAATTTTTTGTCTGTGAATCTATCTTCGTCCAGGAGTCACGCAGGGTAACTGTCTGGTTGAAGACAAGGCCTATCGCCTCCTCGTCACGGCAGAAATAACCCTCTCTTTCAAACTGGTATCTAGCCCCCGGCGCGGCGTCCAGCAAGCTGGGCTCAACCATCGCATTGACCACTTTAAGAGAGTTGGGATTAAGGTGTTCAAGGAATGATTCCACTTCCTTATCACTGTCTGGCGCAGGATGATTGAATAACCGATCGTAGATCCGTACTTCCGCAGCAACACCCTGGTCTGCAGAGACCCAGTGGATCACTCCCCTCACCTTGCGACCTACCGGATTGGCTCCGAGGGTCTCGGGATCGTAGCTACAGCGCAGCTCGGTGATTTCACCGTTATCACTCTTGATCACTTGCTCACACTTGATGACATAGCTGTTGCGCAGCCGTACTTCACCACCTGTGACCATGCGTTTGTACTTCTTGTTGGCCTCTTCACGAAAATCCGCCCGATCGATATAGATTTCACGGGTAAAGGGGATCTCACGGCGGCCCATGCTCTCATCCTTTGGATGGTTGGCCCCAGTGAGTATCTCGACTGCCCCTTCCGGGTAGTTTTCGATCACTACCTTGAGGGGATCAAGCACCGCTAGTGCTCGCGGAGCAGATCTATCCAGCTCTTCACGAATACACGCTTCCAGCATCCCCATCTCCACCGAGTTATCGGACTTTGTGATACCGATACGGTCACAGAAAGTACGGATAGAGGCCGGGGTATAACCACGATGGCGCAAACCGGCGATACTGGGCATGCGAGGGTCTGACCAACCATCCACATGCCCCTCATCCACCAGTTGGGTCAGCTTGCGCTTGCTCATCACGGTGTACTGCAGGTTGAGCCGGGAGAATTCGATCTGCCGGGGATGAGAGGGAATGGTGATATTGTCCAACACCCAGTCATAGAGCGGCCGGTGATCCTCGAACTCCAGTGTACAGAGTGAGTGTGTAATCCCCTCCAGGGCATCGGAGATAGGATGGGTAAAGTCGTACATCGGATAGATACACCAGGCCTCGCCGGTCTGGTGATGAATAATGCCGTGACGGATGCGGTAGAGCGTCGGATCACGCATATTCATATTGGGTGATGCCATATCGATACGGGCGCGCAGCACGCGACTGCCGTCCTCGAACTCTCCTGCTCTCATGCGCGAAAAGAGATCCATGTTCTCCTCTACCGAGCGGTCGGCAAAGGGGCTGACTCTGCCCGCTTCAGTGAGGGTGCCGCGGTACTCTCTTACCTGTTCTGTATTGAGATCACAAACATAGGCTTTACCGTTCTTAATCAGCTCAATGCCGAATGTGTAAAGCTTCTCAAAGTAGTCAGAGGCGTAGAAGAGGCGCTCCTGCCAATCAAAACCTAGCCAACGCACATCTTCCATGATGGCATTGACGTAATCGACATTCTCCTTGTGGGGATTGGTGTCGTCGAAGCGCAGATTACACAGTCCACCGGGGTAGTCGCGGGCGACACCAAAGTTGAGACAGATCGATTTGGCGTGACCAATATGGAGATAGCCGTTGGGCTCGGGAGGAAAACGGGTGTGAACCCTACCCTCATTCTTGCCTGAAGCCAGATCGGAGTCGATGATCTGACGAATAAAATTGCTTGGCGCTTTGATTTCAGTAGTGCTCATGTTCCGGCTTTAGTTTGATGACTTCCCGCACTGGCGAAGACCTATATATTTTCGTTGGGCTGAAGCAGAGTGCCCAACATGCGTTAATTCGTTAATTCGTAAAGTGGTTCAGCACCAAAAAACCCAAAGTTGATTTTAGGAGCGAACTTGTTCGCGATTGGCTCCGTAGTGTGTTTATCGCGAACAAGTTCGCTCCTACAGAAGCAACACTGTTTCCATCAAAATGGTTTATTG
>JBEVXT010000696.1:22454-27690 GCA_040505955.1 Sedimenticola sp.
GAACTTGTTCGCGATTGGCTCCGTAGTGTGTTTATCGCGAACAAGTTCGCTCCTACAGAAGCAACACTGTTTCCATCAAAATGGTTTATTGTGCATTCGCCTCACGTTGCTGAATATACTCCAGAGCCCGGTCGATACGACGCAAACAGGCCTCTTGGCCCACTAGGTGAAGCGTTACATCAATACCGGGAGAGGCGGCTCTACCGACCACGGCAACGCGTAGTGGCTGGGCCACCTTGCCCATCTTCAGCTCCAGTTCATCAGAGACTTCCTGTACCAGTGAGTGCAGCGCCTCGGCTGTCCACTCCTGCTGAACCTCCAGACGTTGACGCATCGTCTCAAGAGGTACCCTGGCTACGGGGCGCAGGTTCTTCTTGGCCGCTGTCGCGTCAAACTCATCATAATCCTTATAGAAAAAGGCGCTGATCTCCGCCATCTCCACCAGGGTTTTGGCGCGCTCCTGCTGCGCTTTCACTACATCCACCAGATCAGGACCTTCGGCGGGATCGATGCCAAGCCGCCCCATGTGGTAGCTAAGCAGATGGGCCAGGCGTTTGGGATCACCCTCTTTAATATAGTGCTGGTTGAGCCACTGCAGCTTTTCCGTGTTGAAGGCGGAGGCGGCTTTGTTGACATCATCGATCTCAAACAGCTGAATCATCTCATCAACAGAGAATATCTCCTGATTTCCATGGGACCAGCCCAATCGCACCAGATAGTTAAGCAGCGCCTCCGGCAGATAGCCCTCCTCCTTATACTGCATGACACTGACCGCACCATGCCGTTTCGAGAGCTTGGCGCCGTCATCACCCAAAATCATCGCCACATGGGCATACTTGGGAATATCCACCCCCATCGCCTTGAAGATGTTGATCTGGCGGATGGCATTACGCATGTGATCATCACCACGGATTACATGGCTGATCCCCATGTCGTGATCATCCACCACCACGGTCAGATTATAGGTGGGTGAGCCATCGGTACGGCGGATAATCAGATCATCCAGCTCTTCGTTGGCCACCGCCACCTTACCGTGGATCATATCGTCCATCACCACCCCTCCGTCCTGGGGGTTGCTGAAGCGGATTACATGGGGCGCATCGGGGTCAACCAGGAGATCACGGCAGTGACCATCATAGCCGCGCTTTCCGCCACTCTTCTCCTGGGCGGAGCGCAACTCATCCAGGCGCTCTTTAGAGCAGTTACAGCGGTAGGCATGCCCCTTCTCCAGCAACTCATCAATCACTTCGTTATAACGATCGAATCGATGGGTCTGATAGAACGGTCCTTCCTCATATTCGAGACCAAGCCAAGTCATGCCCTCAAGAATGGCATTCACAGCCGCCTCGGTAGAGCGCTCGATATCGGTGTCCTCTATACGCAGGACAAAACTGCCGCCATGCTTTCGAGCATAGAGCCAGGAGAAGAGCGCGGTGCGCGCGCCGCCCACATGCAGATAACCGGTGGGGCTGGGAGCAAATCGGGTACGGATGGTCATAAAATTTGAGTTGTCGGCCAAGGTTCTGAAAAGAGTCGCATTCTACCAGAGGGCGGCAAAAATGCGCAGGAAACATTTGACCTGAAAAGCAGCAACCACTATTATTCGCAACCTCTTCAAGGGGCGGTTAGCTCAGCGGGAGAGCACTGCCTTCACACGGCAGGGGTCACTGGTTCGAACCCAGTACCGCCCACCAATTAAAACAAGCACTTACAAGAAATTGGGGTGCTTTTTTTATACCTACTTATCATGCGTAAAACCTCTGTAAATCCCTATTATTCTACTGTTTAAGCCCGCGCCACATCATTGTGCTCTAATGTAGACGGCCCACTCCCCATATATTAATGAATCTTTCGGCCCGAACAACTCAATCGTCCCATGCTCTTGAAGGGAATCATTCTCCCTGAAAGAGCATGGGACAACTGCGTATATCTCACCTCAAATAGGTTGGAACGAAGTGGCGTGAATAAGGAGGGACGTAACATCTGGGAGCAATGAAAGAGAAAATTCTTCAGGTCTACTCAGACTGCAAAAAACTCCCACCCCTGCAGGTGACCATGGAAGTGCCACGACCGACGGAGCTTAGCGTGTCCAGCTTGGCGGAAAGCAGGTTGAGTATAGCAAACCACAAAGCTTGAGGTTATACCGTCAGGCTGGAGGCTACTCTCCTTCTAATAGAGTTAGTAATTGCTCTAGCTCAGGAACCTGACCTCGCTTCGCCTCCAGTATGTCTTTGGTGAAAATGGAGTAGCTATCGGGCTCTGTTGGATCTTTGCCAGCCAGTTCAGGGATAAAACTTTCTTTACATTCAGCACAGCAATGTGGCACATATTTCCCAAGAATATCCAACAGCAAACCTTCAAGACACGGATTTGATTCAATTAATCGGATTCCCTTTCCGTTTGCAGTTTTCCTGTGGCCGTCTGGAAGCGGCACATCTGTGTCATAGAACGCAGCCTTTACATCAAACCCTTCCCGTATCCTAATAGTGTGCCTTACAACATGAATTGAGCCCTTTCCCATTGCATTTTTCACCTTCACAGTCACGCCACAACTTCGCTTGATGTAGAGGCTCTTCAGATAATCAACAAAGGCTTTATCACAAAATCCTTCGGCAACTATCAAGATGGTTTTTAGGATTATTCTTTTTTTCTTTGCCAACTGGGTCAAACCTCTGGTACAGCAGAATAAGCACCAGCCATGTATTTAGCATACAAGTTATCATCAGCACGAATACCCTGTACTTCATCCAGGCGCCAAGCATGGCTTGTGTGCTCATGATCTTTCTCTACCAGAGTTACCTGTGATTTATGCAAGAGATTGAGCACTTCAGCAGCATGGCAGGTAAAAATAATCTGTGCATTGTTCGGGTTTGTTTTCTTATTAAAAAATAGATTCAAAATAGGCTCTAACATATGAGGATGCAAATCAGCCTCTAGCTCATCAATGACAACCAAACCACCATCAGCTAAAACCGGTAAGATTTTAGAGAGTAGTATTAGTGCACCTTGGGTACCGCTTGACTCCTGGAGAAAGAGCAGTTCAAATTTTCCTTTACTGTTTCCATGGATGCCAACAAGGAAATCTTTCATCTCTTCAGGTTTCTCAGGATTTACGTTGAGCTGGCGTATTTCCACATCCGTAAGACCCAGATCCCATGCCCTCAAAAGTTTAACCATGTGGCTTTTATGTGAGGGATTATTCTTGAAGAACTTCGCCACACCATTCACCGAATCACGAGCAGTTCGCACACGGCCAAATAAATCCACATTTGATTGAATTGATAGAGATCGAAATGCTTTAGCCAACTCAACGCCGTATTGTGCAGCCGTTGAAATCAGTGAAGCGTTTTCTCTTACTTTTTCAGCCTCTCTTTTATTAAAACCAAAACCTTTCTGTTTGATGATGTAGCTACGGTCTTTGGGTTTCCATTCACGAGTAAAAATGTAGCTGTATCGAGAAACTTTTTTATATAAGGCTTCCCAGATGACACGTTTTGTGGTCGCTTTAAGCTGATACTTCCAGAGTTCACCAGAAAAATCGAACTCTACTTCAAATTCTGATGGCTTATTGGTAGACAGCATATGAGGATAAAGCGGTACTTGATTATTTACCGACCATTGAAAGGAATCATTAACAAACCAGTGAAGGAAGTTCAGTGGCTTCAGCAGATTAGTTTTACCACTAGCATTTGAACCCATGATAGCCATAGCTTTGGACAGGCGAGCGCCCGCTTCACTATTACCAATAGAGTCACTACTAGGCACATGTTGACTCACAGCCAAAGAAACTTCTGTTTCTTCCGCGAACGAGAAAAAGTTTTTAAATTTATATCGATAGATCATAATAGATAGAGTAGAGCTATTAATGCATATTTTCAACATTATTTCGTTGTAATTGCGATTAAATGGCTATTTTTGCACTATTAAGCCTCCCGAACCTCCCTGAAAAACCTTCTGGCGCCAATGCATTAGACAGAAAAACCCCGCTAAGACGAACCATAGCAGGACTGTAGCGCTACAAGAGGGATTTACCCCTGTGGGTGCGGATCACCGTGACCCACAAACAACAGGGCACTCACCATGGCACCCAGTTATTGGTGACCCACACTCTCTCTCCAACAGAAGGTTAACGGAATAATTGAAGCAATTTCCGGCTGCTCATAATACGCTCGGGCTTCCCTTATCAAATATCCGGTCTACACTTTCCCTTTAAAAGCTAGGAAGCGACGCGCAGCAATGATATTCAAGGGATGGAGTTATGTAGCCTCAGAAGCTATGGCTTGACACTGTTTTTCATTCATTTATCAGCTTGATTATTATAATAAATTCCCCCTAATTATGGGGGCATGCCGGAAACTACCGGCTCTAATGTGGGAGATAATCCATGAGAACGATCACCCAGGCTGTCGTATTGCTTGTCCTGTTAACAATCTGTACACCTGCACTCTCGGTCAATCCACCACCCGCCTACGAGGGGAGAAGACTGTTTGTCTCATACTGCTGGCTATGCCATGGGGTCGGAGGCAAGGGGGATGGCCCACTCGCAGAAGAGTTGAAGCGTTCCCCGGCTGACCTGACCACTACTGTGCGCTCCAGAAGTGACACCATTCTAAAAAAGATTATCAGCGGCAACGGGCGACAGACCATAACGGGGCGCGACCGACACAACCTGCTCAGTGACGCCATGCCTGAATGGAAGGGTATCTTTAGCGACGCCCAGGTCGAGGCTTTGATCGCCTACCTCCGCTTTCTGGGCAATTCCAAACACCGTTTGATGGGGGATCCTGAAGTTGGTATGCCTCTCTATCACAAATACTGTCAGGTCTGTCATGGCGAAGAGGGTGGCGGCGACGGCATCATGACGGTGATGATGAGAATGAAACCAATGGATCACACCAACTCCAATGAGACGAATCGTATGAGCAACGAGGAGTTAGTCAGCAGTATTCTTGATGGTAAGGGGAAATTTATGCCGGGATGGCGCGGTATCATCAGCCAGGGTGATGTCGAGGCATTGGCCAGCTATATTCGACTGCTCTCGCACTAATGCCAAATACAACAGTACCTGACTACCTCTGAGGCTCAGCCAATGATAGAGAAAGATCAATCAATATTGGCCACAAATAAACGCGTATGAACGCCAATATTTGGAAAACATCCCTCATATTGCGAAGCATCTGAACACATCCTCGATGATTATATCGTTCAGTACCGTGGGAATTTATCCGCGAAGGGT
>JBEVXT010000697.1:0-3769 GCA_040505955.1 Sedimenticola sp.
CTATTCTCGGGAAAAAAAAACAATTCTTCGAGTTGGCGAAAAATTCGATTAAACGAAATGTGTTATAACAGAAGATAGTTATATAGAAAATAATAGGAAAATAAAACGGGACTTTGATATGACTTCGACGTAACCGGGGATTTCGACGAAACCGCGTTGGAGTAAACGGTTGTAGACTGTACATGAAATAATTATAATAAATTACATTTGTGTTTAACACTTGTAGATAACAACCAGTTGCGACGAATTCTGATCAGCCATTTACGATGGATGCTAATCAATCCAATACGATGGGTGATGGCCATCCTAATGCTATGGATGCTGACCAAGACCAACCCGCTGCTATAGATCCTAAGGAAGACCAAACCACTGCTATGCCTACGGATACTGACCACATCACTCTGTCACGTCACCTGTTGGCGATCCTGGAAGGCGTAGGACTGTCGGAGGAGAGCAGAAAGATGGCCGCCAATAGCGCCAGTACCATGGATATTCTACGTACATTGGGCTACCAACTGACCGACAGTGAAGTCACGTTATATACCTTCGGCAGCAGCAGTGAAGGAACGACCACGCCCGGTCTGAAATCGGATACAGATATTCTGTACTGTGATGAAAGCATCCCTGTAGTGTATAGCCTTCACGACGCAGGCCGCACCGGTGTGTGTTTCTTAGCTGTCAGTGACTCTAAACTTTCGGGATACACGAAATTACAGTTCGTGAATGACGGTATACCTGAGGCGAATGCTGAAATGGCTGGCAGACAAATACATCCAATCATTATGGTGGACGCTGATGGGAGGAAGATGAGAAACCACCGCGTTGCCGCGGAAACCGCACAATTACTGCATGATAGAAGTGGACCAGCGGCGGCTACGCTAGTAAAACAATCATCCGTGGACTTTGTAGAGGCTTACAGGTGTAGGACATTTCCACAAATTGCTACCGAGTGGGTGACGAGAACACGACAACACAACTGGCCCTCACCAGAGCAAATACACAAAATGTGTGAGCTAGGGTGTCTCTTTGTTGCTATAGGACAACCTAACAGTCCTGAGGAGCAGATGGAATGGAGAACCTCGTTCTCGCTACAGGAACGTGAGTTAATGAGGAACCTAAACACCGTGCAATACAAATGTTATGTACTGATGAAATACGTTAAAAAGGATATGATTACGTCAGGACTGGGCGATTCGATTAGTTCCTATCATTGCAAAACTTGTCTGTTCTATTCCATAGAAAGCACACCAGCGGAGTTTTGGACACAGGATAATCTAGTTGACTGTCTCCTGTACTGTCTGAACACCCTGCTCAAGTGGTTGGTAGACGGGTTCTGTCCCAATTACTTCATCAGACATGACAACATGTTTGAAAGAAAGGTACACGGTGCATTGCGTGAGCAGCTTTCTAGCCGGTTACAAGAGCTACTCGATGACAATTGTGCGTTCTTGCTTCGTATCAGGTGTGACGATGTTGGATGTCAACTTGCATCGGTGTGTAGTCCCATGCACAAGTTTCCACCAGACACTATCCCGCACAAGCCAAAAGAAAACGTGAAGAAATATGAGCATGCATTTGATGTCGTGCGTATGACGGTAACAGTTGTGCGTAAACTGCGAAAGTACGTCTCGGCAAAGAAGGGCATTCATTCATGTGTCATGGCCCACCATAGGATTCTCCAAAAGCTCACCGCATCTACCACCGTGAGTGGACACACGGAAGTCCGGACCAGAGCTGCAATGGAATACCTCTTTCCGGTCCTTCATACAAGTATGGCATGCCATCTGACAGCGCGACTCAGAAATCTTCTACACCTGACGAGTCTGGATTCTGATCGGGAACCTGTCCGCTTAGAGATTGTGCAGATGAAAACATATCTTAACAAGGGGCTAGAATCTGGACTGTTGTCATGTCGACTGAAGGCAGCTGCACTGTATTACATGATGACCGATTACAAAACCAGCGGCCGTGTCCTATCTGATGCGGCGAGGGACCACCCTATGCATGTGATTAACGTGTGCGAGTGTAAGGGACATATGCATATTGGACACAAACTTTTGGGTGATAAGATCACATTCGCAACAGGGGCTTTGACATTCACAGAGGCAGTGAAGGCTAGCAGCTGTCTGTGTGTAACCTTCCTTCCTTTCGAGATAGATATCACACCAGACGCCTTACAGTACGAAATGTTCAAGTCCGTGGGAACACCTTCCGACACAAGACTCGGCAATATCAGTCATGGTCTCTCCAAAGATCTGTTTTGTTGTGAATGGCACGAGTGGAGTATTGTGGATGGCAGTGTGTTTCTCTGCTTTATGCAGTATCTAGTCTCCCATAAGGTGGGTGATATCGATCAGGAACGACTCGCAATGGAGAACATGGAGAAGCTCATAAGGACAGATGACTCACTCAGTCACAAGGAGACGGCATATAACCTTCTCGGTTGGATATGCAAAAGGAACGGTGACGTCAATAGGGCGTTATGGTGCTTCGTGAAATCACTGCGACTGGAACCCGAATATAACGCTGCCAAGTGGCACATCGGGGATTTGTTTCTACGTCAGGTAGAGACGGTGATTTACTCTAGGGAGTAGCATATCAATGTGCAGCACAGGCCAAGGTTCATAGCGATTTTTTTGTCGGAAAGCAAACATTTGCATCCTGGCATGTAAGTACAACACTTGTAGAAAATGTTTCAGTATGGTTACACTATGGACATGATCGACTTCGACAAAGCAAGCTGGCATCTCCTCTGAACAAATAATAAGTATCACGGTCATAAACAGAAGAAAAAAATGGAAAACCGAAGGAAAGCATGAGTCACACATGACGTATATTTGACGTCGTATTTTCTAGTTGTTATTCTTTCTCCTCCAATGTAAATGTCGTAGTCACCATTCGGCGAATCGTGTGGTTACATGAACAGGATAAGTAGGCCTATACATTGCAGAAGGAGGATGAAAAATGTGTTTTTATATATTATATATAAAAAAATGTGCATTGGCTATAGTATTGTAGCAAAGGCCTTCCCTATAGCGCCTCTCTGAAGGAAAGTTGCCTAGATTTTGATTGGTTGATTCTTTCCTTCAGAAGGGCGCCATGAGGCGGGTCCTTTGTAAAATATTAGGGCATGTGCATGTTTACGTTGAGAATGTATTAAAGGACAAGTATATACAAGTGTGGTTTTCTAAGGTGTCAGATAGTTCAAAATGTCTAAATTATAGAATATATACAAAAAGAACATCAGTTAGAAAAATACTTATTGCTGTTATTGCCACAAAACTTATCACAATGTTGTATCAACTACCGATTATGTAATAACTATCTGCCAGTTGAAACTGGAAGATGGAAGAACAGAGATCGTCAAAATAGAACATGTAATTTGTGTAATGCATCCTCATTTGGTGGCGAATTCCATTTTGTATTTGAACGTGCATATTTTGGTGAGATAAGAAAGAACTATCTCTCAAAATATTATCATATACGAGCTAACACTTTTAAATTAGAGAAATTATTTAATGAAACTATGATTGGTCCGTTAAAAAAACTTTGTAAATTCGTGAAGTACAAAACGCCCTAGAAAAAACCCCACAATGTATGTACTACTATATAGCTGCTATGTCATTACTCTAAGTATTATGAACATTGCCTCACACGTGCTTCTGTGTTATGATAATCATATATGCATTGTTGTTGACATGTATCCCGTATATTCAAATTTACTTATTCATGTTTACCTCTTATATCATTTGTAAAAATGATCAGAGTG
>JBEVXT010000698.1:0-33755 GCA_040505955.1 Sedimenticola sp.
ATGCCAAGGGTTACGGTTTTGTTACCCCTGAGCAAGGTGAACAGGATATATTTATTCACTTTTCAGCCATTGTCATGGAAGGCTATAAAACCCTGAAAGAGGGTCAAAGGGTGCAGTTTGAGTTGGAGGAGGGTCCCAAGGGGCTTCATGCCGCCAACCTTGAGGCGGTAGTGGAAAACTGATCCCTGCTCGCACCTATCATCCGCCTTCACTCTTGTGACGGCGGTTTTTTTTGTGAATCGAAATGGTACTTGGTTTAGGAACGCAGTAACTACTCAGTTGGATACGGGGTTGGAGTTGATTGCATCGAAAATAGGTGGGAATTACCATCCATCTTTGTGCAATGCTTCCGCTCCCAGCTCACGCTTCTTACCCATATCCTTGTGAGCAATCGACTCCGATCCCCGTAAAAAGACCCTCTTGGCAGGGATGCTGAATAGTTCCGGAACACAAAGGACACAGAGAATCCTTATCATCATTCTGTGTTCTTTGTGCTTCTCCGTGTTCTCTTTGAAGTGCCTTCTCAAGCTCCAACTCCGCCAATAGAATTGATGCCCTCATGGCATTTGGCGTACACTTCGACTTGAGCTACCCGGAGTTTGCTGCAGCGACTCAAACAATCAACGGCGACAGCCCTTCAGCAGACAAATAAGAGACACCGTAGATGTCCCGGCTAATTCTATTCAACAAACCCTACGATACCCTCAGCCAGTTTACCGACCAGGAGGGGCGTCAAACCCTGGCCGATTTCGTGAGGGTTTCTGGTGTCTATCCTGCAGGCAGGCTGGATCGGGACAGTGAAGGTTTGATGCTACTGACAGATGATGGCAAGTTGCAACACCGTTTAGCCAACCCCCACTTCAAGACCTGGAAGACCTACTGGGTTCAAGTTGATGGTATCCCGGATGAGGCGTGTCTGGAGCAACTGTGCAGTGGGCTGAAGCTCAAAGACGGCCCCACCCTGCCAGCCCAAGCAAAATTGCTCGATGAGCCTGATCTCTGGCCAAGAGATCCACCCGTACGTTACCGCGCCAGTATCCCAACTCAGTGGATGGAGATAAAGATCAGGGAGGGTCGTAACCGCCAGGTCAGACGGATGACCGCAGCGGCGGGGCATCCAACGCTACGGCTGGTACGGGCAACCATAGGCAACTGGTCCCTTGGCAACCTCCAGCCAGGGGAGTGGAAATTTGCAGAGGTACCACCACAGCAGAAGCAACGACGTAGATAACAGCCCACCCTCGTACTCAAAATTGCTCTGCACAATAATCCTAGTTGCACTGGTTGGCGCTCACCTGTGACGAAAAGTACTTCGCTCAAATACGCCGTCACATGGTGACTTTGAATGAGGGTAAATCCGTCAACCCTGAACGGCCCTTGGGATCACAATCCTCTGGGCTAAATGGCCTCATTGTCCCGCGCTCTTAAAGGAAATATCTCTCCCCGATAGAGCGTGGGATAACTGCGTTTATCTCACCTTAAATAGCTCGATATGGAGTGATGTGAATAGAGTGGGACGTAACAATGATGAGCCGGAATATGCGCCTACAGAAAAAATGCCTAAATTTAAGCCACTCCCTGCCGCGTATAGTTACATAAGGTTTGACAGTCGAATAGCACCAATGACTTGGTTGTTAATGATGTGATAGAGAGAAACTAATGAAAATCAGTATGTTATGGCACACACTTTTCCATCCTAAAGCTGATACCCCTGCCCTAGCAGATAACTGGATAAGTGAATTTCTTGACTCCAAAGAAGTCAAGCGTTGGGCAGGTACAGTAAGAAATACCCCAGTAGTCCACCCTTGTACTATCGGTACTGATAGGGTTTTGATTTATGAACAGGGACTGGATCAGAATGATCCAAAAGCTTATGCACTGCTGGTCAAGCTGGGTAAAAACAACGGAATCACAATCCTTGAAGACCGCCGTGCCAATAGACGTCCCAACCACAGGTGGACTCCTATCATTGCTCTGGCAGGCATCATGGTGTTTGAAACAGCCGCAGCAGATGGGCTGAGCAGTGATAATGTTGCCAACTTCAAAATTAGTGACAACTATCTAGCACTAATAGACTCATCAGTCGGCCGAAACAGTATTTATGGAGAAGATCATATATCAATTGATGGGAATAACTATTCCGCTCTCAAATCTGCCACAAAGAATTCAGATGCCAGCACCGGCAACAGTTTCATCTACCAAGAGTTAAAAAAGCACTATATAACATCAGCCAATGACCCCGCCAAAATGCATTCGGAGTTGAAGTTGATGGCTACCTACTATAGCCAATTCCCCAAAGTAGTCAGTTTATTCAGAGCGCTAAGCAGCACCAACTGGAAGCTACAGTACAAGGCGAGCACCTTTGTCACCCATGCCAAGAGCAATCGCTTCAAAGTACACAGCGCCACTGTAATGTTCGATCCAAACTCAGCAGCACAATTCCGAATGCATCCAAAATGCCTAGGTAACCCGCTCTGTACAGCATCATCTGCTGATTTGCTGTTACATGAAATACTACATGTCAAAACTATGCTTCTAGAAACAGAAAAATTTATAGAGCAAGGTGGCGCCAATAGCATAATCTACCCCATAGCCCATGAAGACTATGTTATATCTCTGGAAAACGCGCTATACAAATACATGAGTAACATTGATGGAAAGGATCGTCCACATCGTAACTCTCATGCGGGCAAGCTTGTATTGGCCTCATGCGCCCTTTGCATCAAATAGAGGTGCAGGGTGTTACTTATTTAAATACTACCTCGTAGCCTGAAAATGCATAGCATCTTTGCCCCAGGCCCTCGCTCCTGATTTCCAGCCTTCTGCCTCAAAAATTTTTATCACAGCCTCCGGCATCGTCGCTTCACCCGGCCAGCGAGAGTTGAATCTATTATTCGACGGATCCAGGTCTATCGCTATACCCCAACTATGGCGTGACCACTTAGTTGAAGAACCGGTCATTTTTCTTTTGTTATAACAACCACCTAACAGGTCCATACCGGAAGCCCTTACGGCCTCTTCTGATCCATAGTGGCTTAATATAGCGTTAAAGATACGCAACAGACTGCTTGAAACTCTCTTATTACATCGTAGTCGAGTTGCAACTTGAGAAACATCCCATGCCAATCTCATGCTGTATGGCAGTTGAATAAGTACTATATTCTCACCAGCACTTCCAAAATATGCAGAGATTTTTTCATCTGTATCAGCAGGCCAGATACTCTTCATCAGAGTGACACCTTTCGGTAACTCCTGCTTTATTTTCTCTACGCGGTAGCCACTATTAAGTTTCTTCAGCGTGGCCCCACCCGGATCAACACGCCCATCAGGTGACTTTAGAAAACCAACTTGATAATTTACGATGGCTGCCGTTGTCTTTGGGCCGCATAACCCGTCAACAATAAGTGCCGGTACAGTACCAAGGACATTAAGCGCTTTTTGTATAACAGTTACATCATCAGGGTTATTAATACCTCCATGACCAACTGTGTTCGATATTATATAGCTGCTTCCAGCGACAGCAGACTTATCGCCTCCTACCGGAGCAACAGCATTAGTTTTGTCGACATTAGGCGTGATATCGGCACCACCTTTATCATAAGTTTCTCCAACCTGTTTGCCACCATAGATATCATACAGAGGTGTCAACGGCATGGTCAGCAGGTCAATACTTGCCCGCGCATAGGCTCTCGCCTGAAATAGTCCCAGTACATCACCGCTTACTCCCTGTGGTGCTCTGTCGTTGGACTGCAAAAACTCCCTGGCAAATATGTTTGGTATAAAGATCACCCTGTTACCACTCCATCATCCTAGAAAAGTATTTAATCTGAAAATTGGCGTAAAGATTTTTTAAATCGAAGGTACTTATCCCTGCTGAGAAAATAAGTGGAATAATCTGCATACTTCACACCGATAACAACTCGACTGTGATCAATCGAGTTGGTCCTATCAACATAGGAGCGCACATAGTTTCTTTTTTTATCACCAATGGTGTACCAATGAGTAGATGATTGAGGGGTAGACTTCACCCTGTGTGAAATCAAATACTCATTAGCAGGCTGAATTTCAACATCACGGGGTCTCCCCCCCCACTGTGGAGAGAATACATAAAACTCGATTCCACCCAACTCTGACCTAAAAAAGACGCTATCATAGGCGTTGCTACGTGTATTGCTTAGCAACGATTCTCTGACAATGTATCTATCAGGATAATCGATTGTAAACCACGCGCCTTTATAAGTATTCCAGCCACCAGCACTGACAGCTGTGCAATAGGCGAATGTAATCAGCAGAGCTATACAAACAGAGCGAACATAATGAGCTGAAAGAGACGTTGAAGACTTCGTAGTCATCACTTAGAAACCTATACACCTACTGGTGTTTTATCGAAAATGTCAGATATGTTTTTTTCACACTAAGGTGATCCCCATCATTAAGCTTCTGTGAATAGCGAATTCTCTCTCCGTTGATCTTTATCTTTCCGCGTGCAATAGGATTTATATAATAACTGCCCAACCGGCACTCTACTCTCGCCGCCACTCTGGGTGAGAACCATCCGGTAGTGTGAACATTGCAATCACGATGCCGCCCGATAGAGAGTCCGGCCTCATCTATCTTATAAACTTCGTGTGCACCATCCTTTCTCTCATGAATCAGGCAAGCAATCCGTTTGCGCTTTCGCAAGTCCTGTAGATCTTTATTACTGCCGACCTTGACAAATCTTGTTTTATCTGACTCAAGACTCATTTCTTCATGATCAGCAATATTTCTCATTTCACCTAACCCGCTCCGAACCATGAACCTGAGCACATAATTATAGATCTGTATTTCTTCCCAATATTTCAGTTGATGATGGGTAACCCGTTGGTTATTGACAAACACACCATTGGTGCTCTCATTATCAATCACAAAACAGTCATGACCATCATACTCAATAGTCGCATGATACCCCGAAACGCCAGACTCATTCAGGACGATATCATTATCACCAAAGCGCCCAATGCTTAACTTTCCCGGCACCAGATCAATTTGTTCCCGCAGTGTATTGTCTAAGTAGACTCGCAAAACAGACACGAGTTAATTCTCCTTGGTTATTCTCTTGTAGGGGATAAATTCAAATAAAGCAGATCCAGAGATGCTGTACTACTTAACCCCAGCTCAAAGTGGATTACTATGGAATTTATGAACCAAGGCCTACCCCTTAGTGTTCCCTCTGCAGTTATCCATAGATACTATTGAGAAACCTATTTTTTCGTTGGCCGTTTACCGTCATACAGCACTAAAAAGAGTGCAGCACTCTTGATCAGGTGATCAGCCCGGCATCCACTTGTTCCCAGTTCTCTTCATTGCCTGGTTCAAATCGACGGTATGCGTGGCTATCTTTGTCCCTGGATAAAAAGGCTTATAGTAAAGTTTGTCATTTCTGACACACAGCAATCCGTAAGTGATAACTTTCTTATATTCACCATCGATTACGTAGGTGTTACATACCCCAGCATAGCAGGCACCATCTCTCCTAAATTTGCTACGCTCCCTATCCGATCTTCCAGTCACTTTAAGCCAGGCAATAAATTTCTGCCGCACCATCTCGCTATTGAACCCTCTAATGGCCTGAAATGAGAGCATTGCTATCCCATCGTAGGCAACTTGCTTGATAATCCCAGAGGCACCTTTGGAGGCAGCAGAAGCCCATTGGCTAATAGCATTGGCCAACGATTTATTATTGACAGGTATTACGCCACTTTTACTTGCATCTGCAACAAAAATATTCTGACCGTTCATATTTAACTCCTTCTAATTATGGTTCATTTTTACATGTACTACTTTAATGACACCCCCCCAACCATACCCCTCGGCATTGTGCTCAGGTATCTCTTGCAACGAAAGGGTGGGATAATTTAGACTGATTCAATAATCTACCCCGCCATCTATACTCAATTCTCAGCGAAAAAGGAACAGATTAATTTAAATACTGTATAGATAGCCAACCCTGCCAACCATGCTCGCCCCGATCCCATTAGAGTCAATAAACCATCGTCTAAAGCCGGTGGCTTGAATGTGGCACTATAAGTGCCACTCAGGATAAAGCCAGCTGCAAGTCCACCGCCTCAAGGCGGCCGAAGGATATGCCTTAATGTCCCACTCCACATGAAACTCATCATCTCGCTCTGCGTAGTTCTCAATGTAGTCTTTAATCCTCTCATCCGTGATATTTTCTGTGCAACAGGCAAAATAGCCTCGTGCCTACATCCATTGCCCCCAGTACTGAGCTCTCGTAACCCCAGTCCCACATCTCTCTTCATCACTTTCTGTAGGTACTTTGTACACCACACTATATGAATACGGAGTTGAAATACCGAATGACTTCCTCTTCTATACTCTTTCATGTACCCAAGGGTACGTCTTCATACTCAAAGCTGCCAGCTGAAGCTGGAGGTTTTAACCCTCCCAAGGAAAGACAGCAAATATATCCCGTTTTTCCTGTTTATTTAATCGTACCGACAACATCAGCACAGCGCTTCCAGCTGGCCATATGTACGCCTTTGAAACCGAGATCTCCCCCCATCACCAAGGTGATCACCGCGTAACCTCATCATTAATATTGGTTGGCTCATCTTCACCCTGATCCTCCGGAAGCATCAGACCATCAGATTGCACGAAGTACAGGCTGACCCCGGTACTCGGTGCAGACAAGCCAACTTCTGAGATTGGACTGACGACGGAGTTATTGGTCTCTGGCATACCAATGTTGCCGCTACTCCCCACCACCACATCACCCTGTGATCCGGCATGAACAGCACTCATAATGAGGATTTCCCCAAGCATTACACTACCAAATAGCATGCAGAGTTTTTTAACAATTGCTGGTAGTGGTTTTAAAGCACTACTCTTCATTACTACCTGCGTATTTGCTTTTTCTACTGCAATTATTCTGGAAACTCGACGCATATTCATAACTTGCTCCATTTTCCTTCACCTTGTACAAATAAAGGGGGACAGATTTATTTTAAGGACGTTTAGATGGCCGACCCCGTCCTATATGCTCGATCCGTCGCCCGGTGATTTGCTGTATCTCTTCTGTAAAACGTCCATCACCAGTTAGCTGCCCACGACCTACCGCAGAACGAATCAAATCCCATTCCCCTTCAGGAACAGCCGCCTTGATATATGAAATATAGCTATCTGCACATCTCTCTTCATTTGCCAGCATAGTCTCCATACCAGGAGCTACGTCGAGACCTGAACAATCTCTGCTCCCAATACGCGCACCAAAGCTCGACCAAGCATATTCACCCGCATCCACCACCATTCCGGCACAAACAGAATTTAATTCTATGCACGGAACACAAGAAAATAGGTATTGTTCAGCTTGGCCTTCCTTGCCGGTACGGGGCTCTCACCCGCTAGAAATAAACGACCTGACCCAGCCGCACTGACCCCGTTGATTCGATTCTGATACATGATCCCATTGATTCTTACCACATCCCTATAACACCATTCAAAGACTGCACACGCTCTTCGTACATTTCTTTAAGATCTGAACCAATACTATCAACCTCATTACTGGTTAATTCCACATATTCTTTTGCATTGTCTTTATCCTTGATTTTTAGATAGTAGCGCGTTAGTAGCATATAACCCTCAAATCTATCTCTCCCTGGGTTCAGTGTAGGGCTGAGCCTCTTAACCTCAATCGCTGCTTGATTCATTTTTTCAAGATCATTGGCATTGGTTGCTTTCGACATCCAGGACTCCAGGGCCAAGAATCGCATTTTTGGTTCTTTGATAAGGCTTATAAGCCTACCCGAAGCTTGGTACTCGTCCTGCTTCAATGTCTCTTGAGCTAGTAGCCGTAAACTCAGGCTAGAGCCTTCGGGCGAGAATCTTCGCGCAATGTTTAGGACATGATCATAAGTCCTAGTTTGTATGTAGCCTTCAGCGAGCTTATGGAGCAGATTATCCCGCTCAAAACTATTTTCTATATTTGTAATATGTTGTGGCAACATATCCAGCAACATGCGTGATTTATCAAGCTGTCCGGCCTTTTGATGGATTTCTGCAATCTCAATAAAACGCTCTATGCCCCACTGCTCGCTGACTCTTTCCTTGGCAATTTCTAGTGCATTATTTGCATAGGGCTGATAATTTTGTCCATATGCCTGGATTTTTTCTGCATACTCAATCAGCACGCTTACCTGCACTGTTTGATCATCTATATTCATAATCCTTGACACGCCATATTGTAACAGCACGCCATTACCTTTTATGTCTCCAGCTTTATAACGCTTGTATGCGGATTTACCTGCAGCCGAAGCTGAGAGTGAATCTTTGGATATTTTAGACAGAAGTACGATGAGTGAGTCGACATTTATATCACCTGACAATAAATTAGCTATGCTTGCATAATTGGCATCCCGTTCACTGCTGCTATCCATTGAACCCAACTCACTTATTATCTCATTGAGTTGCTCACTTATATTTTTTTTGGCGTCTGGATTATCAAGTAATTGATCAACCAACACCCATGCGCGCTCCTCCACTTTTTGAGACATCGTTTGATAGTCATATTGATCAGTCATGGCTACTCCTGTATATGATACGGTGGTTAGGAGGATTAAGAGGAGTAGTGATGGCTTCATTTTCTGCGCTATGATTTTTTGACATTTGACACTAGCGCATTCATTGTCTGCTTTGAAAATTTTTGCCTGCTAACACTGTGAGCTACAACTGCGAGATAGGGCACTGTTCCTGGTATCCCATCATCGAGCGGGTTATCACCTTCAAAGAGCTCTAAATCATTATCAATAATCTCGTCAACAAACTTTCCAATTGTTGTCGAGGATGCCTCTAAACTGGTAAGGTATGTAGCTAAATCACCCCCGTTATACTTTGGCACCCACTCTTCAGCCCATTCATTCCAGCCATTTAGGGTAGCTGCTTTATTTGCCAGATCAGCTGGATACTCTTTATAAGGCCTTATGTATGTCCCTGCCACTTGTGCAATGATTGTACGCAAGATAGGTGTTAGCTCTTTTTTTGTAGTTGAAAAATCGCTCCACTTTCCTCTTTTAAAGCCTCGGATGCTTTCACCTAAGTGACCATGAAGCTTCTTCTCGTGTGGTTCAAGTTTCCCCCTAAATTTGGCATAGCTAGTTTTATTGTTATAAGTGTCTAACCCATCAACCTCTTCAAGCTTATTATCGAATGCCTGAAGATTACTGTAATGATCATTGTCCTGTAGTGTGTCATCAAAGAATTGCAGGATACTAAGGGCATTGAGAATGATAATCTCGTAGAATCGGTCGTTTTCCAGTAGTGCCGCAAGCGATTTCATCAGTTTTTCAATGATGATAAATAGCGTCTCAAAAAAGTCGCCAACCTTAAAGTCGGATGCCTGATCTATAAGCTTTTGACTATTATTTCTGCAATACTCCATTTCATCTTTTAATGAACTTACAAACTCGATCTGCTTGTCAACTTCATTGGCGTTATTACTGTTCCTTGAAGTTATAAGTAACCCATGCAACTTATCCAGTAGTTCATTTATATGTTGAGCAAGCTTATCAATATTTAATTTTAGATCAATAACGGTCTGATTAAGTTTTTGCACCTCTGCATCATATTTATCTTTGGCAGCGTTTACCTCTTCCGTATAATCTAGTACGTAGCCAAGAGTGTTCTCCTTTGCTTTCTGCGTGTAATATTCAGACAAGCAGCTTGCTGTGCTCTTCAGCTGTGGATATATATTGCTGACTGCTTTACTGAGTTCATTAAACGCTTCTTTTATCTTTTTCGCCAGCGGAGCCAGCTGACTGATAGCCCCCTCTGAAGCCTGCTCAACAATGAAGTCTGCTATACAGAGTTGAGTTAAATCATAATAATTACGAATATTGAATATGATGGCTGAGCTATGAACTCTATGTTTGTCAGGTTGCTCTATAATCTGAAAAAATGGTGTAGAGAGGTAAGTAATGCTTTTTATAAACCATCTATCTCCAAATTTTATTTTTGGATCTTTCCCAGATAGCGCATTGATATAGCTATTTATGGTATTTCCACCATGAGAGTGTCCAATCAGGTGAAAATAAACCAGCCTTGAGCGCCAGCTGCTATATTGGCACCAAAGCTTATCTGCCAGCTTACGACCGGCCGTCACACGCTCATAGTGGTTGTTATCTCCAGACCAGGAGAATTCAAAATAGGTTGCACTGTTATACTCTGCATCACCTTCATTCTTTTTGTCCGCTTTTGTCTTTAGCTTTTTCACCGAAGTTATGAGGCTTTCACCCCAGTAACTTCTATTTGCAGAATGATGCTCACCTGGCTCTACTGCAAAGTCAAACAGATTATTTACTGGCCGGGTTGTACCTGGCACGAGCACAAAGACATGCAGATAGTCATCTTCTTCAGGTTGCTGTTGATCAGCGCAATCCTTTTGCGAATTATCACTATCACTCTTCCCTTCATAGAGTTCCCCCTTCTCTTTTTCTGCCTCTTCTATATAAACATCTCGCCATTCTGAGGCAAGCCCTGGTTCACTGTCGGGATCTATAGGCTCTCTTTTTCCATTGACAATCTTTTCAGGATGATTTTTATAGAAGGCATCATCTGTTTTTTTTAATGCGGCCTGTTTCAGTGGCTGGCGGATTCTTGACATCTTGATTACCTGAGATACAAGAGTCTGTAGTTTACCTTATCCATTTTGTCACCATCATCCAGCTCTAGGTCATTCATAATTGCACGACAGCTTTTAAACTTCTCTGCAGTAGGAAACTCTGGATAGTGGTGAATCACATATAAACAGTAGCTTTTTATATTACTGCTTGTTGTTATATTATATGCCTTGCATTGCTTGACTTGGGCATCAAACCAAGTGAAATATTCTGCGGTATCGTCGCAAACTTCGACCTCAATATATGAGGCATACTCTTGCTTCAAAGCTTGTCGAACTGTTTCAAGATTCGCCTCAAATCGTTTTGATTCTACACAATCAACTTGATTGTTTTTGATAGTCAGCATTTTTTGTAGAGTTCCATGGGTTTTTTTCCGTGAACCTTAAGTCTATTTTTGACTCCCCACACCGTGAGCAGCGGCTTACCCTTCCAGCGTTTACTGGATGCAAAGTGCGCATCCAATGCTATGTATTGCACACCAAAAAAGAAACAGAGACAGATTTATTAAATACTGCTTAGATAGCCAACCTTAACCTCTATGACTCAATTTCGTTCACACAAAACATTCAATCCCGCTTTTTAAAACGCAGCTTGTACTTAGCATATTGCATTCTATCTGTTAAGACTTAGTATCGCTACGATATCCAATTATTGGAAATAGTCAACAAACTACCAGCTGAAGCTGGTGGCTTGAAATGCGCACTGTAAGTGCTGCTCAGGCTAAAGCCAGCTACAAGCCGACCGCTTGAAAGCGGCTAAAGCAACGACTAAAAGTCATGTGCTTTCAACTTGAAACATGTCGTCATTCTCGGTATGACTACCAATATACTGCTTGATCATGTCATCTGTGACATTACCGGTTCCACAAGCAAAATACCCCCTCGCCCACATGCGCTGTCCCCAGTATTCTTTTCGTAGCGAAACATATTCACCCTGCAATTTATAGGATGTCTTACCTTTAAGCTTCTGCACCAACTTACTTACTGAAACTTGGGGCGGCATTGAGACCAATGTGTACATGATCCTTGGAGACTACTCCTGACAGAATCTCCACCTTCATATCTGAGCATATCTGCCTCAACAACTCCCTCAGCCGGAGTCCGGCATCCTTCTTTAGCAGCTTCTTTCGATACTTCATGCACCAAACAAGATGTACATGGAGCCGAAACACTGAGTGGCTACCTCATCTATAGTCATTCATAAATCTCAGTTTACAAGCCTATGCTCTAAGCTGCCAGCTGAAGCTGAGGGTTTTAACCCTCCCAAGGTGAGACAATAAATTTGTCTCCTTTATTCATAATAATCTAATCACCTCCCAAATAATCTATACACAAAAAACGCCAATAAGAGCCAAAAACAACCAAAAGCTATTTGAAGAAAAACCCTATAATCGAATCCATCACGACCCGACCATATATAATTAACGTCTGGGTTGTTAGGGTTATATTTCACCACTACTTTAGACCCAACCTTTTCCATTGATGCTTCATTGGGACCAAAGTCACCCGGCAAAATTGGTTTTTGAATAATATCAACCCTATTACCTCTCACTTCTTGTCCATCAACATCGAATAGGTATTTGATTTTAAACTTAGCCTCTGGTAACTCCCTCGCACCTACACCAACGCCACCATGATTAGAATCGACAATAAGTTTAGACTCAAGTATGTAGCCATCCGAAACCTGGAATTTATCATGTGTCAGATAAAGGTATAGGCTATAAGCACCGCCATAAACCAAATACCCCCCCAAGGTGCACAACGCTAATATCAGCAACTTCGACAACACAAATTCACCTAACAATCGCCCATTGACCGCTTATTTTTCCGAACCAGAACTCGTAACTAGATTCTTCGCGCGTCACATTATTTCTAAAATATATGACCTCATCATTGATATTCACATCAATCAATTTAGCCATCCTACCCCCGGCTCCTATCTGAACCCTTGTTTGTTCGACCGGAACAAGTTCGCCTACCTCAACATCTCTATTCAATAACAGTTTCTCGATACGAAAACTATTACTCCACACATCATTTTTATCTAAATAATAAGCCCGCGCCACATCAGAAGTCTTAATATCCAAGGCATGTTTTACAGATGGCAGATTCCTGTCGTTAAATAAATTCCACAACCGCCCATACAACTGGTACAAATCAGTATGTAACTGATGAGAATCATTCATCAATAGATTTTCGGCCGACGTCCATGAAGGCATAAAGCCGTAGTCCGGCAACGAAAACTCCCTCTTGTAAGACAAAAAATCATCCTTATCTTGGATCACTGTCTTTTCAGTTATAATTTCGGCAGGCTCACCCAAACGAAGACCTGCTTCTGTCGACACCAAACCACCGATTAGCCCTTCTTCAAATCGGCCACTCTCGTCTTTCAACTCCATTAATTTAATTCTCCCTTCACCCCCCAATTTCGCCTGCTTAACATGAAGCTCAACCTCCACATAGTAATCATTTGGAAGGTTGGCATCAGTTTTCTTTAATACTATATTGAGAGCATTCCGTCCCTTTACCAGCAACTCATTCTTAGGGAGATAGAATGACACGCCTCTCAAGACCTCTCTCTGATAAACAATGACGCCATTAACATATATATCAACGGGGACACCACGAAGCTTAATAAATAAATCATAAACAGGGTTAGTAAAAATCTGACTCATACTGTACTCGCAATTTAACTGCTCACGTCATCCCACAACAAATACTCGCCACCGGCAAGCACTTTACCATCGGCTGACTTACGAGGCTTTCCTCCATCCATAGTCAGATAAGCCTCCCACACAAATTTCCCTTTATCCAAATACGTATCCACTGCCTTAAAATCAAGCCCGTTCGCGCCCATTTTAACTTCGGTAAAAATACCCAACTTTGTCTCCAATGACGCTTTTACCCCCGCGTCAAGAGAAACTATCCACCATTCAATATCTACTGTAGCCTCACCTGTTACTTCAAATTTAATACTTGCACCGAATTGTCCAGCCAACTCCATTTGACCTGAACTTGAAACGTCAAGGTAAACGTTTTCTTTTCCAGTATCGATCGCGCCCGTCACCTTAAAATAAAGTATTAACCTCAGAGCAGCCTCTTCCTTACTAACATAACTATATATTTTATTAACAAAAGGCTCTACTCCAACAGCCACCGGCCCCAATGCCGCATACACAACCCCATTTATGAGCAAAGGCAATAAATTAACTTGATAACTTATACCTAAAAATGGATTTGCTGCAAAAGTTAACCGACCATATGGGACGACTTTGTAATCTTCTTCCTTATTTCCAATTTCACCAGTAATTTCGAAGTTAGGCCATACCAACTTAAAATCCGTGCTTTTTGAGTTTTTCTCTTTCGAGGCAATACCAATAAGCGGCCCAACCGTATCAAAAATATTATCTAAAGTATCTCTTGCCGTTTTAATTTTTGTAGGTATATCGCCAACGCCCAACTTATACTTAGCACTACCATACTCATAAAAAAACTCATGTTCAATTTGCCAATATCCTTCTTGGGGACGACCTCTTTTTCCGGTATAAAACTTATCGCCGTTATAACTAACCGAAAATGTTCCCCCATACTTTACTTTAGGATATACCTTAACTATTACTGTAGCACCACCACTACTTGAACAGGTCAACGCATCAATGGAGGCAATATTGTACTTACCAATGGGGTTCAATAAATTTTCTAAACAATTCCGCCAAGAAAGACCATCACTGAATAGCACCGGCGCATAGATTTTTACGGATTCGCCAATATTTATTTTTTTCGAACTTTCTCTGTCTCCATACTCATATGAAGGGCATGTATATGCATTACCTCTGTTGCAGGCATCAGCATCCGCAGACGATAGTTCAATTACGTCATAAACATAATCCCCTTCCTTCTGATCTGCGACAAGCTCGATCAACTCAACGGAGTCAGCAGGCAAGTTAATTACGTGATTTTTTATTCCATGGAGACATTTAAAACTTAATTGATGAACCTCACATTTGGCACAAGACACATTGCCATTTACATCAACCGTCCCACCATCATCATAAAAACATTCTAGTAACTCTGCATTAGATCTAGGTGTCGTATCCTGAGGAAGCGATTGACCAGCAGGCTCTCCACCGCCTTCGTCCAACACAGGAATCCACAAAACATCTCCTTCATTCAGATACCAAGAAGGAGTTCTTTCTGGATATTTATACCCCCCACTTTCACCGCCACTATGGTAATTTACATTTTTTAAGTCATCTAATGAAATTCCATATTGCGCCGCAATAGCACTAAAACTATTGTTGCCAGCTTCTGCAGTCACCTCATGCTTTTTCATTTCTTAGCTTCAGTCAGCAAAGATTTAATTCTCGCCATTTTTACATATTGATGAACATCCCTGTCTTCCATAATATATTTTACTTTTTCATCAGCAGAAATAAGCACTGGTGACAGAATACCTATTTTTAGAAGAGTTTCAATATAATTACTTTTTGTTATATTCTGTGAAAGAAAATATGCCACGAGATCCACTAATTGTTTTTTATCTCCCCCGTCGTACTTTGATAAAAAAGTCCTGTTTTTCTCCATGAAATTGTTGACGAAATTATCAACAAAATGGCCTTCGATTTTTTGTTTTTGCTCAAGTTTTATTTGGAACATTTAAAATCAACCGCTAGGGAACCATCACTGTAAACTGCCCAGGCACCACAACCGAAATCACCCCCGCCCAGTTACACATACACTTAGATGTATTATTCAAAGCAGGTTGATATCCAACCATTACTGTCGGACTACCCGGCATCCAAGGAGAAGATGTAGCTGGTATACACGGCATAGGCGTCAGCACTCCCATAGCCGCAGATGTCGCTGATGCCACCGTGGGATTTGCCAAACTGGTGCACACACCGAAGGGCAAAATATTCATCATGGGCTTGTGATCCATAATGTTAGCTGCCGGTTGGTTGCTGGTGAAGACACGGTTAATCGGTAGCACAACCAAGCTGCTCGGTGCTGCACCGAAGCTGCATTGTAGTGTAGCGCTATTACATACGTGCTGTGCCATATTATCCCTTTACTCCACGCCTTGACTTTCTTATCTCGTCTGTCTGTTCCCGCTGAATATCACTCAACTACAAACAAAATACTCCATCAATAAATGCTAATTGACTACTGCCCAAACAGAGGTATAACCCAATTGATTTGCCAAATGAATTCTATGATTTCCTTCAAGGACATTCATCATCCCAAGCTTCGTTCCTTCTAGTTTTATCGCATCATTTGCTGGCATACCTGACCAGTGAGGATCATTAATTATTTCAGAGAAGTTATTAAAGCCATTTTGAAGCATGTGTAGCCTCGTCTGCTTCAAAATTCTCGATCCTTCCCTGATGTTTCTTAGTGGCACTCTTGTAATAATTCCTTGGCGAGTCGATATTGTTGACCAATCGGCATATTCCACTGCAACGCTCCTCTGTCATTCATACAAAAGCAATAAACGCTCTATGTGAAAAAATCCTTACATTAACTTTTCTTGCTGCATATTCATCTTGCCGCTCTCCCTTGAGAAGATAACAAGTTCCTTTTCCTCTTCACCCTCTAGAAGTACTCGACTGAAGGGACCGAGGATCTCCTTATACTCTTCTTCATCACAAGATGGCGCAAATACCCTAAACACCCTTGGATCGTAGTAGCGAAAGAACATTACCTTCCCTTCCGGGTCTCTTACCTGGGTGAGATCTCTCAGGTGTCTTCTCACATCTTTGTAAGCTATGTAATCGGGTGCTGTGAGGTAGATGCCCCAGTGCTTTCCCCAACCTTTTTCAAGTAGCCAGTTGGTAAAGGCTTCATCTTTGTCGAGCCGTGCCATGTAGGGGGCTACTTGTTGGATCTCGATGTCGAGTTGGCCGGTGAATAGGCAGGAGTGGTGAACGCCTAATCCTTCAAGCTTTTTAGGTAGGCCGGGTACGGATGCGCCGTCCAGCACGGCGTAGACCTTGTACTCGGCTTGCGAGAAGAGCTTGTTAGTTATGTTTGCTTCTATGCTCATTGGGTAGAGATCCCTCGCTGTGCTCGGGATGACATATAAAATAGTCCGCACAAATTAATGACTAGCACCTTAGGCATTTTTCTTTGCCTTTTCGCAGGCTTCACAGAAGGGAGTACCGTCTTTTGCGGCCTGGTCGAATGCTTTGGCCTGCGGGTTCTGAAAATCAGCTGCTTTCGTGGAAGACAATTCACCCGCACTCTTTTCATGCCCCTTGCCTTCTGCCTTATCCACCGTTCCTGCCTTTGCATTGGCGGCCACTTCGGGCTCTTCCGGTGGTGTAGGTGAGTTGGGTGCAGCGGGTGATCTTGGGCTACATCCGCTTCCAGAGCCTGCCGAGCCGCCACTGTTGATATTGACCAGGGGGCCTTTAATATCGACACCGGCGGGGGAGATATTCACAAAGCTGCCGCCAACCTTTAACGACAGTTGCACGCCGGCCTCGATCACGACCTTCATGCCCGCCTTTATGTGAACAGTCTGTCCCGCCTCGTGAGCCATGGACTTGCCTGCCTTGGCGTGTACTTCGCTACCGGCATTCAGTGAATATTTACTTCCCACTTTATGGGCATGGTTGCCACCATCTTTGAGGTTATTGTCGCCGGTTACCTCTTCACTCTTATCGGTCAGTACCTGGATATGCTCACTGCCGGTAATCTCCAGCATGCGATCAGCACCCAAGGTGAGGTGTACGTCACCCTCTACTTCTTCGAAGTTATCCCCTTCTATCAGGGTGTGGGTGTCACTGAATATTTTTTCACGTAGTTGGTTTTGAACAATGAGGTGCCGATTTCGTTTGATGATTTCCCGGCGATCTTTCTTTACGCGAATTTCGAGATCTTTCTCTCCGTGGAGAAAAATCTCTTCGTCACCTTTCTTATCTTCAAAACGCAGTTCATTGAAACCTCCTCCGCCCTTGGAGGAGTTGGTTTTGATCGTTGATTTTGTTGCCTCAGCCGGCAATGAATAGGGCGGCTTGGCGCTGCCATTGTAGACTCGACCGGTAATAATGGGTCGATCTGGGTCACCTTCAAGAAAGTCAACAATCACTTCCTGGCCAATACGGGGAATAAACATGCTACCCCAGCCCTTTCCAGCCCAACCCTGTGAGACACGTATCCAGCAGGATGAGGTCTCATCACCACCACTATAGCGATCCCAGTGGAACTGTACCTTTACCCTGCCGTGCTCATCAGTCCAGATCTCTTCACCACTCTTACCCACCACTACCGCTGTCTGCGGCCCCTGTACTACGGGCTTGGGTGTGACTCTTGTGGGACGGTATGGGTATTGGCTATCCATAGCTTGCAGTGATACGGCATACTCATTACCTCCCCCCGAGCCTCCAGATTCGTAGTCATCTATCACCAATTCATGTGTCGCTGATGTAACCAGGTACGATATTGAATTTTGATCTTCTCGATGATGGTTAGTCAGATTAAAGAGACAGCCCGTGGTTAGGCCAGCCGCGTTACCATGGGCGGAAACCACCTGATAAGTACGTTGTAACTCTTCAATGCGAATCTTGCTGTAGCTTTCACCATCGCCACGTTCTGTATACTCGCCTGGGTAATCGTATATTTCATAGCCAGATTGGTCATGGTCTCGATCAATTACCGACTTTACCTCCAGGCTGGCATTGGGTTTCTTGAAGTCGAATTCGTTGATTGCGTAAGCACCAGGCTGAACTTCCTGGGTCAGGTTCCAACTCCATAAGTGATCACGTTCGCGGCGTTGTCGCTGGTTTCCCTCAGGAGGATAGAAGGGAACTTCTTCATAGCCGGGAACCGGCGCATGGGCACCAATAGCATCCGAGAGCACAAGGTCATGCTTCCCATTCTCATGCTTGAAGTAGTAGTAGATCCCCTCCTGCTCCATCAAGCGACTGACGAAGTTGAAGTCCGTTTCACGGTACTGAACACAATATTCCCAATTGCGGTAACTGCCTGACAGCGACTCCTCAAAGTCGCCAAAGCCATTCCCCCTGAACACCTCTTTGATGATGTCGGGAGCGGTCATCTCTTGAAAGATACGGCAATCGGATGTGCGCGTCAGAAACCAGAGCCAGGGTCGCAGGGTGGCCTGATAACTAAATAGGTCACCTTCAGTACCCACAAGGGAGAAACGACTGACAAAGCCGTTAAAATAACGCGTCTCACCATCGGGCTGTTGCAACCTTACTGTAACATTCTGCCCGAGGAGGTCATCAAGGTTGATATCAGCTGATGTACTGAGCAGTTCCAAGTCCATTTGAAACAGACGTCCCATCTCTTCGACCGCAGTCATACGGCGAAACAGCAGCTTATCTTCTCCCAGGGGAGTCGACACTGCGATCCTTCGTGTTCCCTGTGTTGCCGTAGTTAATCTTGACATGCGTTGTTCCTTATCGCCTCTTACCCAATCTCCTGAGAGAAGATAGGAGACTATAATACTGCTTCTTTACCAACGATTCCATACTCAGTATGAGTAATTAAACTCACCCTGATCCACACCGACATGGATACGTTCGACATCATTACCCTCCATCATCTGTTCAAGTAAGTGTTGGCTGATAGTTGGCAATACGGTATTGGTGAGAATGGAGTCAATCATACGGCCACCACTATCAAGTTCGGTGCACCGATCGGCTATGAGTTTTATCACATCATCATCATAAGTGAAGGCGAGTTTATGGTTGTCCATAATTCGCTTCTCAATACGACCTAGTTGCAGTTTTGCAATAGTACTTATCATCTTGTCGTTGAGTGGAAAATAGGGAACAGTTACCAGGCGACCGAGCAGTGCCGGAGGAAAAACCTTGAGTAAAGGCTCACGTAGCGCCTTGGCAATACCTTCCGGTTCTGGCATTAACTCTGGATCCTTACACAAATTCACAATCAGGTCTGTGCCGGCATTGGTGGTCAAGATAATCAGGGTATTTTTAAAATCAATCTGCCTGCCTTCACCATCTTCCATCCAACCTTTATCAAATACCTGAAAGAATATCTCATGGACATCTGGGTGGGCCTTTTCTACCTCATCAAGCAGTACCACACTATAGGGGCGGCGGCGCACCGCCTCTGTAAGTACCCCCCCCTCACCATAACCGACATAGCCAGGAGGTGCACCTTTTAGGGTTGAGACCGTGTGGGCTTCCTGAAACTCACTCATATTGATGGTGATGATGTTCTGTTCACCACCATAGAGCGTCTCGGCCAGGGCCAGAGCAGTTTCAGTTTTACCCACACCTGAGGTGCCCGCCAACATAAAGACACCTATCGGTTTGTTGGGATTATCCAGACTTGCCCGTGATGTCTGAATACGCTTGGCGATCATCTCCAGTGCATGGCGTTGACCAATAATGCGTTGTTCCACAAGATCTGCCAGATTAAGCACCGTCTCCATCTCATTGCGCACCATGCGCCCTACCGGTACGCCAGTCCAATCCTGAACCACAGAGGCAACTGCCTGGGCATCTACGGTGGGAAGAATCAAGGGATTCTCCCCCTGCAGTTCATGCAATTGCCCTTGCAGGTCATGCAGATTGTTTAGTAAAGCTTCACGGTCAAAGCTCGTCGACTCAACACTCTCCGACTCATCTGAAACACTTTCACTCTCTTCAGCTGACTGCTCCAGCTCACTCTCTGTACCTTCAACCTTACCACTCTCAGCACGCAACTGCTCTCTGGCGGCTAGGATATCTGTAACAAGTGAACGCTCAGAATCCCAACGCTCTTCCAGTGTATGCAGCCATTCCTCAGCCTCTGCCAGGGAGGTTCTTACAGCAGCCTCCCTCTCAGTGGTATCAATGCCTACTGCACTCTCTCGATTAATAATTTCGAGTTCAGTTTCCAGTGCCTGAATGCGTTTACGAGTGTCATCCACTTCGGCAGGTACGGCATGCTGACTAATGGCTACCCTGGCACTGGCGGTATCCAGCAAACTGACTGATTTATCCGGCAGCTGTCGGGCCGGAATATAACGATGGGAGAGGGTGACTGCTGCTTCAATTGCTTCATCAAGCACCTGCACCTGATGATGATTCTCCAGGGTGGAAGCCATACCACGCATCATGAGTATCGCCTTCTCCTCTGAGGGTTCAGCCACCTGGACAACCTGAAAACGGCGCGTCAGCGCAGGATCTTTTTCGATGTGTTTTTTGTATTCTGCCCAAGTGGTTGCCGCCACGGTTCTCAAGGTTCCACGCGCCAAAGCGGGCTTGAGTAGATTAGCAGCATCACCCGTACCCGCCGCTCCGCCGGCACCCACTAGGGTGTGAGCCTCATCGATAAACATAATGATCGGTTTCTCTGAGGCCTGTACCTCTTCGATAACCTGCTTGAGACGGTTTTCGAATTCACCCTTCATGCTGGCACCAGCCTGTAGTGCGCCCACATCAAGCGATAGTAGGCTGACATCTTTCATTGACGGAGGTACATCGCCATTGGCAATTCGCAGGGCGAAACCTTCTACCACGGCCGTTTTACCTACACCGGCTTCACCAGTAAGAATGGGATTATTCTGTCGGCGACGCATGAGGATATCAACAATCTGACGAATCTCTTCATCACGGCCGACGATAGGATCTATCTTGCCATTGCGCGCTTCTTCTGTGAGATCGACACAAAACTGAGCCAGGGCCTGTTGTTTACCCATTTGCGCTGGCGCCATAGCGCCACTGGCTTCACCCGGCACGGCATCACCACCGAAGTGGCTACCGTCGGTAGCAAGCTGCCCATCTTCGGGGGAGCCGGAAACGATCTCAGTGAACTCATCACTCAGGGAGTCAACACGCAGCTTTCTGAACTCATCGGAGATGGTGGGCAGAACATTTCTCAACTCAGGTGTCTTGAGCATGGCAACAACAAGATAGCCTGAGCGTACTTGTGAATCCTGGTAAAGCAAAGTGGCATAAACCCAAGCACGCTCTACCGAATTTTCAAGATGCGTTGACAAGTCGGAGATGGAAGATGCACCACGTGGTAACTTATCAAGCGCATCAGTGAAATCACGTGCTAATGTCGCAGGATTCAATTCAAAGTGCTTGATGATTCTGTGAAGATCTGAATCCTGCAATTGCAGGATCTGATGAAACCAATGCACAAGCTCTACATAGGGATTGCCGCGCATCTTGCAAAATACTGTTGCACTTTCTATCGCTTTATAACAAAGACTGTCGAGCTTGCCAAAAAGCTTTGCACGGTTAATTTCACCCATTGAATATCTCCTATTTTATCTAGCTTTCGCTTTTATTAGTTCCATAGTCATATCAGGCGCATTCGATAACTGATCGCCTTATACTACATGTTAAACTGCAGATAGACATAGGTCATCTGCATCATCAATGATTCTGCGTTCGCCTAACCAAGTGGTCCACCCCAACTGACCATAACCACCCAGACCAATTTGTGGAACATCTTCTCTCTTCAGTACCAACACTGCATCCCAGTTGAACTGATCTCCGAGATAATTCCGTACCAGGGCCACCAACCGCTTCATACTCTCTCCTGCTGGCAACAGAACTTCATATTGTTTCAGTGAGAGCGGCCCGATACGTAAACGAAATTTTTGCCCGCACTCCCATACAGATGCACCTATAGTAAGGGATACACCAAGTGTACAATTATCAGCTTGTCCCCCAAGGCAGCAATGGTACTGCTCGGGCAGTTCCAGCCACTCCCCTACAAACTCTTCCAATGATGCCTCCACGTTAAAAAAACTTTTAATCATGGTAAGCAAACCTTCAGGATTCTTTGCCTGATTCGCCAGCCGCCCGGAAAAGTAATTTTTTGCTACGTCAGGGAATGCATCCCGATTAGCCAGACTTGGCATGCCATAACCAGCGAATGCACGGACATACATTCCGAACTGATCAGCTTCACGGCGATCAAAGCCCACTGTCGGCTGCCCATCGGCCCATGCCCGATAGAACAGACTGAACAATCGATGATGAAATATATCGGCAAATCCTTTAAGCGTCAGATCTTTGTGCTGTATTTCCCGCTCAAGGGCATATTCTGTAATATGCAGCGGTAGAGGCCCATTTGAGCCAAACAAGCCAAAGAAATTACTCTCCAGACGGGGCGCTGAAGCGCTTGTAGCGCACTTATAAGAGGCAAGTGTCGAGGAGGGAAAGGCCATAGTTATCTTTTGGCCAAGACGAACAGGATCATCTGCCGGCTTGAATGTTTCTCCTAGGCGCGGCACGTCGTCATGAAGGCACTCTATACGCCGAAGAGCACTGTAGAACCCATAAGCATAAGGGGTTTTTTCAATCGACTCTTCAAACATCAGGCGATGTGACGGCGACCGATCCGAATTGGCCATCTTTTTATCTCCCCGCGCTCAGTCGAGTGCAACACTGTCTCAGTAAATGAGTTTATAGATACATAGCGAGAGAAAAACTCCTCAAGTATCGCCCCCAAAAGATATATACCAGTACCCTGAAATAAGACATCATCGAGCGTAACAGCCACCTCTAGCCCACGCCCATAGGTTACCGGCCCAGGAACCGGCAGTCTGCGCGTAACTGACTTAGTATTAATTGAATGCACACCCTCAATCTGCTTGTGAATATGTGGTTCACTGACATGATTGTACAGAGTCAGCAACTCACGCAGCACCTCGGCACCCTGTCGGTTGTCGCTATTGAGTAGCGATAGATAATTGAGTGAGAGATGACTGACCAGACGCCAAGCAGTCTCTCCCTGAGAAAACGAGGGACGTGGTTTACTCGGGCCAGCCAGGCAGCGCACACTCAATACCGGCGCACCGGTATCAATATTGAAATCCGTCTTACCAAGACCTAGTGGCATATGCAGCGGCAGATCACGATTGGTACAGAGCGTCTTTACAGCCAGCTGCTTCAGCTCTGAGCTGTAAGGGGTCTGCTCAGAATCCACTAAAGAGAGAAAGACCTCGCTACCAACGTAACTGCGCATCCTAGTAGCATATTTTTTCTGAAAGTTTGAGAACTTACGCCGTTCCCTGGAGACTGAATAGTAGGCGAGTCCATTCTGGTGACATGACAGGTCAGTGGATGAGTAGAAAGCATGAAATGACTGAGGTTCATCCATGTTGTCACCATAACCATTAACCTCCATAACACTATGAACTTCATAATCCATCGGGCGTGTACGATCAGGCACCACATGGTACTCATGATTGCGCTTATCCAGATGAATACGATCACTGCGTTTTGAAAAAAGATTAATCGCCGGTGTACAGAATAGCGAAAATACGCCACTGTCCAACTTATGCTCTAAAATAGGATCAAAATTATCGAGAGGTATAATCACCTCAACTTCGTCTGTATTGCATTTCCTCAACTCTTCATTAATACCAATCAACTCAAAAAACATAAAACGAGTTGGAAAAGAGAAATACTCATGCAGCAAACGATAGCCGGAAAATGATCTTGCACTTGCCGGTAGTAGAGATTGATCATCCGAAAAACCACTGAGCTTTATCTGCTTGGCAGGGAAAAACTTCGGCGTAGAAGTTGATTTACCGGCAGGTAAGATAGAAAAACCAGAGGCCGATGAAAATATCTGTTCATAAATACGCATGGGGAATTCATCATCCCCGCGTAAATAAACGACCAGATTATCCAATGACAAATCACTGAATTTATGCCCTTCAAGACTCTTCAGCTTAATACGAATGCCTGCTTTAATGCGGAGCTTACTATCAAGACCAAGCTCCGACATACTTGCGGAATTAGGCAGATAAGCCGCCTGGCTTATTTCGATAGGCCACAAGGTAACACCCTGGCTGGTACGAAATTCACAGGGAGTCTTATCACCTTTACCAATCAGACTGCGCAGACTGGTATTTTCAGGAATATCATAGCCGTTAACCAACGCACTTTCCGCCATATCTGGAGAAAAGTTGACCACTACCATAGAGGGAGTAGGGGCAAGATAATGTGGATAAACCATCTCCAATAGGTGTTGCGTCACCTTAGGGAACTCAGCATCCATCCTTAATTGCAGTCGTGAAGTGAGAAATGCACAGCCTTCTAATAACCGTTCCACATATGGATCTGCACACTCGAAGCTGCTAAGCCCTAATCTCCCCGCTATTTTGGGGAATTCATGCGCAAACTCCCCACCCATTTCACGTAGAAATTTAAGCTCTGTTTCGTAGTATTTTAGTAATTTAGGATCCATTATTTTTTCAAGATAGATCTTCTATCTTAACTTTCCCAAACTCAAGATCGAGTTCGGTTTTAAGATAAATTCGCATAGGCACAGGTTGCGCCCATAACTCACCTTCTATATCAAAGGTGAGCGCCTTGTGGCTCATTTCATTAGTATCGATATCAATTCTAATGCGTAGGCTGTTTTCTAGGATGCGCGGTTCATAATATAAAATAGTTTTTTTAAGCAGGCGTTCTAATCCTGCTCTATCAAGGCTCATTAAGGTGCGCCCGGTTAACTCAGGTAAACCATAATTCAATACCGACGAAGTAACTTCTGAATAACCATCCAAGTCAACAGCGCATGAGAGATTACAGGTATTAAGCAGCCAGCCTAAGTCTCGATGAACCGACTTACGCAGCTGTCGTAAGGACAATATTCGCTTATCCCGCGACTCTATTTCTTCAGCTGGCTCATCATCCGCCAATCTATCGAGCAGAGACGGCTGTAACTTCTCTTGTTGCGTTAGTTCAGCCATGTAACTTGATATCTATCGGCATATCAGTTCCTACATCAGGAATACTATCTTCCACAACAACATCCAGCTTAATCTGACGAATATCCATCAAAGCGTACTCGTCCTGTCCTGTTGCAAACATCCGTTGACCCAGGCCAACATAACTGTTTTCAGATAGCTCCTGCCACTGTGTAAGTCGTGCTAAGCGAATATCACTGTCTTCACTTATCTCAGAACCTGGATATCTTGTTGGCATCAGGCCAACAGCCTCACCGCCATTACTCCAGGTAAAATAAACGGGTGTCCATACGAGGTCACGCAGATCCTCAGGAGATTCAAAGCGAACTTCCTTTACGCTTTCCAGAGGTATCCAATAGTAATTACCATTGATCACTGCCTCAAACATCGGGCCCAAACGGGGATCTGCATCTGCAATCCACTCAAAAGACCTCTCTTTCTCATCACCGATTGAGATAGTGCCTGTAACAGCGGGAGCCAAATCAAAAGCTTGATCCCTTAATTTGATTGCATCTTCAGGACGCAGGCCTAACAACTTCAAAGACTCTAGCAGGGGTGCAACCCACTCCTTTGGCTTACCGAAAAGTAAGGGGGTACGAATACCGGTAAAGACCTGCTGTCGAAAAACTTCGGCTGACAACATCTCCCGGTAGGTTTGCACCATAGAAAGAGTGCTGGCATCCAGATCAGCACAAACATTTAGTTGCGTGAGGGAACGATCCCATTGCCCCATGACGGCAAGCAGTTGAAATAAAAAAACCCTAAGCTTTGAATCGGCCGGATTACCTCTTATCTGTTGTTGCAGGCTGGTAAGGAGGTCGTTCAAATTTCCTTGGCGCAGCTCATCTTCGAAATCCATAGAATCCCCACCACAATGCAGAAAAAACCAGCAACCAAAAATACTGGCCGCTGGTTATAGGCTTCATCGAAATACGACTGGCACCAAGTTAGGCGGCGACATTCTTCTCAATATTAAAGCCGTGCTTAACTACACCTTCCGACGCGCCTTTTTCATTTTGAGGTGTGTAAGCATACTCAAAACTGGCAAAGTTGAGTGTTACATTCTCTGTAACTACGCCACCATTACTTTCACTGCCACCCACCGAGATATTGCTGATCAGCACATCTTTGAGCTTGAGCACCAAATACTCCAGTGGCTTATCACCAGTGGCCTTACGGCAAACCAGTGTTGCCTCGGCAAAATGTTTGCCTGTGGTACATGACTTCATAAGGTTTGGTGTGGACTTATCGATAGTCTTGGTGATGGAGAGATCATTTACACTCACCTTACCAGTACCACCACCACCACCGATATGCATGGATCCCGTCTGGCTCATCCCCCAGTCCCATGCAGTCACATCAATCTCATCCTTATGAGCGTCATCACGCGACTCACCTTTGATACCTTCAATCTTCAGAAAAAAATCAACAGCCATTATCTATCTCCTTGTATTTCATGGGTACATATAACTCCACTTTCCAATAATAGGTGACGGCGGAGTATTCTAAAGCAGTTTGATACTGCAGTTTTTACGCACCGCCTTTTGCAGAAGGCAGTTTTGAAACCAGGCGCAGAGAAATCGTCAGTCCTTCCAGCTGATAGTGCGGGCGCAAGAAGAATTTAGATGAGTAATAACCTGGATTACCTTCAATCTCTTCAATCTGCACTTCGGCCTCAGCCAGTGGCTTCTCCGCTTTTGTCGTTTCGCTTGAATTATCCGGATCACCATCAACATACTGCATAATCCAGTTCTGCAACCAACGCTGCATCTCATCGCGCTCTTTGAAAGAGCCGATCTTGTCACGCACAATACACTTCAGGTAGTGTGCAAAGCGATTGGTAGCAAACAGATAGGGTAGCCGCGCCGCCAGATTTGCATTAGCGGTGGCATCAGGGTCTTCATACTCAGCAGGTTCATGAAGTGACTGAGCACCGATGAACGCTGCAAAGTCTGAGTTTTTCTTGTGAATGAGCGGCAGAAAACCATTACTGGATAGTTCAGCCTCACGCCGATCACTGATAGCAATCTCGGTGGGGCATTTCATATCGACCCCACCATCGTCCGTTGGGAATGTGTGAGTTGGCAGTCCTTCTACTGCACCGCCCGATTCAATACCCCTGATGCGTGAACACCAGCCATACTCTTTGAAAGAACGGTTAATATTGGTTGCCATGGCATAAGCCGCATTGGACCAACAGTAGTTGTCACTGGCACCAGATTCACTCTCTTCTTCGAAGTTAAACTCTTCCACTGGATCGGATTTGATGCCATAGGGCTGGCGTGCGAGAAAACGGGGCATCGCCATACCGATATATTTTGAATCTTCTGACTCACGAAGAGAGCGCCAGGAAGCATACTCTGGAGTTGAGAATATCTTGGTTAGGTCACGAGGATTACTCAACTCACTCCAGCTTTCCATCTGTAATGTGGCTGGAGACAAACCGGTAATAAAGGGTGCATGCATTGCTGCGCTGATCTTTGCCGTCTCTGTCAACAATGCTACATCTTGTGGGCTATGGTCAAAATAGTAGTCACCTACCAGCGCACCATACGGCTGACCACCAAACTGGCCAAACTCTTCTTCATAGAGGCGTTTAAAGAGAGGGCTTTGATCCCACTTTGTCCCTTTATACGTTTTCAAAGTACGATGAAAATCATTCTTAGAGATATTCATAACTCTAATCTTGAGCATCTCATCAGTCTCTGTATTATTCACCATATAGTGAAGACCGCGCCAAGAACCCTCCAATTTCTGGAAATCCTCGTGATGCATTATCTTATTAACTTGCTCACTCAGCTTTTTATCAATCTCGGCAATCATAGCTTCAATCGAATCGCAGACATCAGAGGAGATGAGATTAGTGTATTGCAACGCCTGCTCTGCGAGAGTTTGCACAGCATTTTCCACCGCCTCTTTGGAGCGGTCAGACTTAGGCTTAAACTCTTTTTCTAGAAGAGTGCTAAAAGCACTACCTTCTGAGACAGCAACATCTGCTTGAACTTGATTTTCAGTTTGAGTCTCCATGATTATCAGTCCTCTTCACCAGTGTTATCGTCTACCGCCTTTGGGGCGCTTGCCAATGAGTTAAGCAGTGCCGTATCTTTCAGAACATCTGCAATAAGATCTTCTGCACCTGTCTTGCCATCCATGTAGGTGACTAAATTGCTGAGCTTGGTACGCGCTTGCAGTAATTTATTTAGTGAGTCCACTTTCTGAGCAACAGCAGCGGGAGAAAAATCGTCCATGCTGTCAAAAGTAAGATCAACACTCATGTTTCCTTCACCGGTGAGCGTATTGGGCACCTGGAATGCAACTCGTGGTTTCATAGCTTTGAGGCGTTCATCGAAGTTATCAACATCAATTTCAAGAAACTGGCGATCTGCAACCGGCTCTAGCGGGTCGGCCGGTTTACCGGACAGATCAGACATCACTCCCATAACAAAAGGAAGCTGTACCTTCTTTTCAGCTCCATAGGCTTCGACGTCATATTCGATTTGTACACGAGGTGCACGATTCCGGGCTATAAACTTTTGGCTACTGGCCATACAACTCTCCTTTTAGATAGGTTTAACTCTTATCTATTTACTGATAATCAATTTAAGCTCTTAGCTGCTTTCTACCAAGAGCTCTCTTCCGACTTTTCTTTTGTACCGGTTACAACACGCGCCTGATTCAACCCATCTGGAGCCATATCCCCCAAGATGTCAAAAAATCCCTTTGAAACCCAACTCTTTGCACGTTCAAGCAAGAGAGGAATGGGGCTTGAAGGCTCACTCCGCTGATAGTAATCAATCACTTTATTAAGCGCCTTCAGGACATCATCCGGACTATTCACCTGACCACTCAGCACAGCACCAGTCGGCATAACACTCCCTACGGGAGCCAGCTTAGACTCATTACCTTCTACACCATCATCTCCACCAGTTGTCTCAGTCGCTATACCACGTTGTTCAAGGTAACCATTAACAGTTTTTTCTGCTTCCGTTATCTGTTTGGTCAATGCAGAGAGGTCTGGCGCAAATGAGGTCTCAACCTTTCCCGTTACAAATTCATCGATCGCCTCTATTGTCTTTTTTGCGATCTTCAGGCTATCAACTAGACTCTGTAAATCTTCTAACTTTGCCTCAAGGAAGGCGCCATTTATTACACCTTGTTCCGGTGCAGTCTCATCAGAATCCCCCGATAGCGAGAGCACACCATTAGCAATATCTATATCCCTAAGTGAGTAAGTTCCCATTATGGGTGAACTTACTAGGGGAGCAGTGCGAAGAGCCGAAAGAACAGTATCGTAATCTGCCAGTGAGGCGAGTATATTCATTCGCATCGTGGGGTCGTTATCAAATTCCACCTCAAGGCGGGGATGCACATCATCCCAATATTGTTCAAGCAGTCCAAGGTAGAACTTAAGCCCCTCAGAAAACCCCTGGAAACCTGTGGTATGAATTAAGGCACGGCATAGATAAATAGCCACCTGCATATCCTTACTACGAGCAAAGAGTTCGATTGCATGTTTCTTTACCTTTTGCCAATCTGCCTCATGCCCGCCGGTAACAGCATCACCCATCTGATGGGCGGCAACAGATTCAGCGGCACGCGCCATCTCCTCAAATACGGGATCGTATTCAATCTCCTCCTTACCTGCAGGTTCATCTAAATCGACTTCCTTGAGTAAGGCTTCTATATTAATGGCGGCCATGCTGATCCTGTTTTGTTATTAGTATTTATGCAACCTCTGCTGCAGCAACTTTATCAACTAATTTGGGGAAATTAGTTAATGATGTCAGGTGCTCATAGATTAGATGTAACTGATCATCTCTGACCATACCTGCTAATACATCGTCATCCAACTCATTGAGCTTCTGCTTATTGACTGTATAGAAGCCATTGAGAGAGTATTTGCCACCCGTGTTCAAGGTTACATTTGCATCCATTGGCTGCAAAATACCTAAGCCAAAAATCAGGGTGGCAAAGTTTAGTGTTGCCTGGTATTGGTTATTGAATTGCTTGAGAAAATTTATCTTTTCTTTAAGGAATGTTGTCTCCTGACCCAGCTTATCAAACAGTGCGTCACCTTTTTTTAAATTTAGACCAGCAAATTCCTCTTCTATACATATCGTGTATTCATTGCTCTTTACTTGATTGGCAAGAATAAACGGAAAGCGCCGAATATAGGCGGGGATATAACCACCGAGCCACTCACCTTGATCGTCCACGTAGAGGTTTTCATTTTGGCGGATACCCATCACTGCAACAGGAGCGAGACTCTCACCTTCCTGTACAAAAACAATCGGGTACTCCTTGGCCACTAATCCGAACTCTACATCGGTTATGGCTACGGCAGTTGCCTCCTTGGCAAAACCGTAGCCCGCAGTCATATCGATTCGCGACTTTGTATGCTTTTCACGACTCAACGGGATGACCTGCTTATAGAACAGCGGTAGCGCTGCTTTTGGAGCCTGCCCTTTTACTACCTTTTTATTCATCAAGTTTACCCTGACTAAAAGTTTACTATAGATGCGGTAGGTACCGCGCAACATCTGCTATCAGTAATACGCTTACCATCAAAAATCACATTGATATTTGCCAGCTCATCTTCACGCTGATCTTCGGGCATCAGCAGGCCGTCAAACAGCATGCCGTAGAGGCTGACATCACCTCCCAGTGCGGACCAGTCAATATCAAGGACTTCACTATCACGATCTTTACCATAGAAATCGAGCGCGCGGTTACTAAATTCAGTTATAAGGTTTATGAAATTAAAATTGGTACCGTCGAAACCTACAATGTGGAATATGCTACCCGCTTGCACAGTGCCAAATCCAGGCGCCTCTTTCAAAACTCCAACTTCCGCCCTACTGCCTGCATAAATATTAGTCTTCACAGCAGTAGCTGAACCGACTTCAATGATTGAATCAGTCGGTACATCTACACGATGGTCATTACCATCTTCACCGATGATCCCATCAGCACGCATTACCACCTTTGACCCGCGGATGTTATTATTGAAATCGGTGCGTCCATTGAGAATATCTCCACCGGCGTTAAGCTCAACTCTACCCATTGTTCTTGCATCAGCACCGTCGGCACCTGCACTAATGAGCTCTATATTCAGATCAGTACCTTTCCCATCCCCTAAGACACCTACGCTGTTTATATAAATATCACCACCTTCTGTACTTGCATTAACCGTCCCTGTCAAATCCACCCAGATTGGATTTTCAATCGTACCGATTGCTTCGGAAGCAGTAGTCACTTTCAGGTTCAGGTTCTTTGCGGTGATCACTCCCCATGCGCTATTGATGTTCGTATTTAATGCTGGGTTGCTCAACTCCCCCCCCGCCTCCAGAGTGAAATCACCTGCTCCTAAGTTGATATCCCCGAGATTCAGGCTGTTGCTCTCCTTGATATAGACATCAGGATTACTACTGCCGCTGGAGATCTCAAGGCTAGTGGCGGCAATTCTGAACATGTCAGAAGACGATCCAATAGAGCCGGTATTGTTGATGGCAAGCGCACCAACCGTCAATACATCTGATGCAGTTGTAGTGCTGATTTCCTCCACATTATCCAAAGTCAGGTCGTGGCCGAGGTTAGTTACTTTAGATACCACAAAGCGATCACTCCCGGCTCCACCATCAACATCTTTCTGGTTAAACGTGCCACCATTCAGCTCGTAAATATCATTACCCGCATTACCGGCAAATGTGCCTCCAAAGGTACCGCTTTGAAATTCAAACCTATCGGCACCAGCGCCACCCTGAAGGTCGGCGAAGCCGGTGACGTTCAGCGTCTTGCTGCCATCGTAGTAGGTCGGGGTGCCATTCAGCGTCCAGATACTGTCGACATCCCTTCCTGTCAATGATCCAGTGCCGGTAGCATTCAGCGTATCTATACCTGAGAAGTTGTCTGCTATATCTGTTTCGGTTCCGGCAAAGCCGTCTGCACCCGAGGCGGTAAGGATTACTGTATTGATCACTAAACCCTTCAATATGTCTGTTCCACTTCCACCATCAAGTTTACCGTACAGGGCTGCGTCGATGTTGAAGGTGTCATCCCCGCTACCACCGGCCAGGTTAAAGCTGCTCGCTGTAGTGACGTTGAAGGCATCGGTGATGCTGCCACCCTGTAGGTTGGCGAAACCACTGATGTTCAGGGTGTTGCTGCCGTCGTTGTAGGTCGGGGTGCCATCCAGTGTCCAGGTACTGGCTGTATCTTCACCCATCAGGGTGCCACCGTTTCCGGTCAGGGTCTGGATGCCGGCGAAGCCACCACTGATCGCCGCTTCGGTGCCGGCAAAGCCGTTACCATCGGAGCTGGTCAGTATCACTGCATCGATTTGCACCCCCTGAAGGATGTCTGCACCAGCTCCACCATCAAGTGTACCGTTTAGGGCCGCTTTGATGTTGAAGATATCATCACCACCACCACCAAACAGGTTGTGGGTAACATCCGCTGTAACATTGAAGGTGTCGTTTGCGCTGCCGCCATATATGTCGACAAAACCACTGAAGTCCAGGGAGTCTCCTCCGACGTTGTAGCTTGTACCATTCAGCGTCCAGATACTGTCGACATCCCTTCCTGTCAATGATCCAGTGCCGGTAGCATTCAATGTATCTATACCTGAGAAGTTGTTTGCTATATCTGTTTCGGTTCCGGCAAAGCCGTCTGCACCCGAGGCGGTAAGGATTACTGTATTGATCACTAAACCCTGCAATATGTCTGTTCCACTTCCACCATCAAGTTTACCGTTCAGGGCTGCGTCGATGTTGAAGGTGTCATCCCCGCTACCACCGGCCAAGTCAACTGTCTTCGCCTGGACAACGTTGAACTCATCATTACCAGCACCACCGGCTACCGTTCCAAAGCCTATGAAGGTAGCGCCATCCAGGGTGTTGGTGGCACCCAGATTGATGGTATTGTTGGTGTCATCACCCGCAATGGTCTGGGTCGCCGCACCCGTGATGCTCTCCGTATTTGAGAAATTGATACCTAGTGTAAAGACTCCATTTCCACCGATAGCTGATACGTCATAGCTATCCGTACCGCCACCACCATCAGCCAGACCACCGGTCAGGTCTGCACCAGCAGCGATGGTGAAGGCGTCTGCACCTGACCCACCGGTCAGGTTCTCCATGGTGGTGAAGATGGTAGAGGTGTTCAGGGTACCCGTATTCGTCCCTGTCACTACCCAGTTATTACTGCCATCGGTCGCTATCAGGGAGTCACTGTCAGCACCACCATCTATCGAGCCGCTGAAGGTGCTTACGCCTACATTCAGGGTGAAGCTGTCATCACCGCCTGCACCCGCCAGGGCTTCTATGCTGCTGAAGGTCATGCCAGCCACACCACCGGCGTTCTCACCACTGATGGTGAAGGCATCGGCTC
>JBEVXT010000699.1:0-3841 GCA_040505955.1 Sedimenticola sp.
CTCATTTATTAGTGAGAACAAAAATCATTTTTGGTGCAGTTAGGATAGTTTTTGCTAATTGGCTCCATTTGAGTTAGTGAGCTTTGTTCAAATTTTCACTTCCTGTTTTGTTTTTTCACTTCCGGTTTTTGACAAGATCATTTTGCAGTGGCTTTATCAACTGATTAGAACAATTTAGAGTCAACCATGGTGAGCGTAGCATTGGTTTGTTTGTGCCTCCTTGCGGTCTTCCGTCTGACAACCTGTCGTACTCAAATATTGCAGGAAAAAATGCATGTCTCCCTGTTTCCGGTGTATGCGGACTCGTCTGAACACACTGCTAGTGATATAACTTTGAAGCTTAGTATACCACTGCAGTATACAGTATCCTTGCTAAAGTTGATGAAACTCTCGCCCTCAAATCATGTAAAAGATAGACTGTTTTACTTGTACCTATTTATTGTGATTGTTGGGAATTCTGGTGATACCGAAACAAACCCTGGCCCGTCAGTCGAAAATAGTTCCTCACATTTTCCATGTGGAGTATGCGAAGCCAGTGTTGGATGGAATGATAGGGGTATAGTGTGTGACACTTGTAATAAATGGTTTCACATTGACTGCCAAGGAATGAGCCCAACTATGTATAGCATGTTCAATCGCTCATGTAACCAGAGTGCTGTTTGGGAATGTTGTAATTGTGGAATGCCGAATTTCTCTACGTCATTATTTGACTCATTAGCAAACATCAGTTTAAGCAACAGGTTTGATTCCTTATCAGCAATAGTACCGGACAGCCCAATTCCAGACTGCCTAGGTACTCCGACTGCTACGTCCTCTCCTATCAATCAACCAAGAGCCGGTCCTAAACGGAAGAGAAAAGCTGAACTAAATCATCCCCTCAGAATGTTACTGATGAACTGTCAATCCATCAAAAATAAAAAGGCTGAATTTCAGACTATAATCGAGTCTTCCAAGCCAGACATTGTTTTTGGTAATGAGTCGTGGCTCTCCCCTGAGGTCTCAAATACAGAGATCTTCCCTGAAGACTATGATGCCATCAGAAATGACCGAGTAGGTGATGCTCATGGAGGTGTATTTTTGGCATTCCGAAAGGATCTACTTTGTGTCGAAACGCCCGAGCTTAATACGGGATGTGAAATGGCCTGGGCCAAACTAGAAATCATTGGTTGTAAAACATTATACCTTTGCTCCTTCTATAGGCCCCCTGACAAAACGGACCCCATATACCTTGACCAATTAAATAACTCTTTACGCCGAATAATGACCAGCAAAAATGCTCAAGTACTCGTAGGAGGAGACTTTAACTGTGGAGACATTGACTGGGTTAACATGCATGTCCCACCTGGGGCACAAAAATCCCAAACTCAGAAACAATTAGTTGACATTGTACAGGAACATTGCCTCTCACAAGTTATTGATATCCCCACAAGACAAGACAGAACACTTGACATTTTACTGACAAATAATCCTACGCCAGTCAACAGGGTCAAAGGAATGCCTCCAATTGGCAAATCAGACCATGACATCATATACATCGAATACGACATTAAAGCTAAGCGACTAAGACAAACGCCCAGAAAGATATTCCTGTATAAGAGAGGTGACATGGATGGCCTGAGACAACATATGGCAAACTATGATAACACATTCCAGACACAGAACCTTGATGACATAAATGTTAATGTATTGTGGACAGATTTCAAAACCGAACTCCTCAAAGCAGTAGATAAATTTATACCCTCTAAAATGACAAAAGAAAAGGCTGGTTACCCATGGATAGACAAATCGATAAAAAGATTGATAAGTAAACGCGAAAAACTTTATCATCGCTCACGGAAATCGAACGATCCTGCTGTAAAAGAACACTTCAAAAAAGTGAGAGCATTAGTACAGAAAGCTATCAGAGATGCTTACTGGCACTATGTATCAGGCATTTTTACATTAGATAACGCCGAGGATATTGATCCATCTAAAAATGACAAACCCAAAAAGTTTTGGTCTTTTATAAATAATTTGAAAAAAGATTCATCAGGCATTGCTGCTTTGAGAGAAAATGGATTTTTGAAATCTTCCAGCGAAGACAAGGCAAACATTTTGAACAACCAGTTCCAATCTGTTTTTACCAAAGAATCTGATGACTCAACCCCACCCATGGGACACAGTCCTTATTCTGCGATGAACAATATTTTTATCCACCATGACGGAGTAGCTAAATTACTACAAAAATTGAAGATTCATAAGGCTCAAGGACCAGATAATCTGAATGGGAGAATCCTCAAAGAATGCAGTGATCCCCTTTCAAAAACGCTTACTACAATATACAACCAATCAATCAGGCAGGGCATAGTACCGGATGACTGGAGACATGCTAATGTTGTACCAGTATACAAGAAAGGGGAAAAGTATAACCCCGCTAATTATAGACCAGTATCCCTGACTTGTATCTGTTGTAAGATGTTAGAACATATCCTTGTTAGCAATATTATGAGGCACCTTTCAAACAAAAATATTCTTGCAGACTCACAACACGGGTTCAGGAGCCACAGGTCTTGCGAAACACAGCTTGTCCAGTTTGTCCATGACATCTTGCAAAATTTAGACGGACCATCGAACCGCAAACACAAACAGACTGACATGATAATAATGGACTTTGCTAAGGCCTTTGATAAGGTGCCTCACAGACGTCTCTCGCTCAAGTTAGATTATTATGGGATTCGCGGTAACATAAACCAATGGATTGCAGCTTGGTTAGCAGGTCGCACACAACAGGTGGTCTTGGATGGTGTCTCTTCGGAAAATGGGGATGTTCTATCTGGTGTCCCTCAGGGCTCAGTTCTCGGCCCAGTCCTCTTTTTACTTTTTATCAATGATCTACCCGAAAATCTCAAATCTTCTGTACGTCTATTTGCGGATGACTGTGTCCTCTATAGAAATATCAACTCCCACAATGACTGTGCAATATTACAAGATGATCTTGACAAACTCGGTCTGTGGGAGAAGAAATGGCTCATGGAATTTAATGTAGCTAAATGTCACACAATGAGAGTTACCAGACACCGCACAGGGAACCGGATAAACCATGACTACAAACTACATGGACAAATTTTAGAAAATGTATCGTCAGCAAAATATCTAGGGGTTACAATGACGGATGATCTGGACTGGGGCACACACGTGACAAATATAGCCAGCAAAGCTACCAAAACACTAGGATTCCTAAGGCGCAACCTTGCCTTTGCCCCTAGGGAGACAAAGGCCATTGCATACAAAACGCTAGTGAGGCCCCAGTTGGAGTATGCGTCCGTTATCTGGAACCCCTACCATCAAAAATATGTCGACAAATTAGAGATGGTACAAAGAACTGCAGCTAGATGGTCTTGTCGCCGTTGGCGAAACGCTAGCCATGTAGGAGAGATGCTGACTGATCTTGAATGGCCGACATTAAACACCCGTAGAGATAAAACCAGTTTGGTGTTCTTTTATAAAATTCACACCGATCTGGTATCGATTAATAAAGATCAGTATCTCACCCCGTCCATCTCCCTTCGTGGAACTAGATCCTCCCACAATTCTCAGTATTACCGAACACATGTAAATACCGATGCCTTTAAGTCTTCATTTTTTCCTCGGACGATACCTTTATGGAACAGCCTATCCCAATCTGCAGTCTTGAGCCAGACTGTGGATGGGTTCAAGTCCCAAATTTAATTCCACATATTCAGAGGCAGAATTTAAACTACCTGCCTCTGGATAACTTCTTGTAAATAGTTTTATTGAGAAGTCAGTAACTGGGGGGGGGGTCCAAAATTTCCAAATTTTAACTTGCCACCACCTGCCATAA
>JBEVXT010000699.1:3851-4098 GCA_040505955.1 Sedimenticola sp.
GCGGCTATTTTTGGCAACAAGCAGTTTCGCTTTCGTTAAATTCATGGAATTCGCCAGTATCGTTCATGGAACTGGCAGCGAGATGTAAATTATTAAAATAGGAAACAGACGCAAATTTCGTCGAATTTCCGCACTTTTCACCCGACAGATTAATGAAATTCAAGTACTTTTCAAGGGTGAGGGTCAAGAAAATCAAGTAATCTCGGGCGAACGGGACGAACGGTCATTGGGACGAACAAACTCGGAG
>JBEVXT010000700.1:0-3559 GCA_040505955.1 Sedimenticola sp.
AAGCCAGCAACCTCTCGATGGCGACCGGCTTTGCTGATCTGGATCGTAACGGTTACCTCGATTTTGTCCTTGGCAACTGGTCGTTCTCAGATGCAAAGAACTTTCTCACCCACTACTCGCAAAACCGTCTCTTCCTCAACAATGAGTTGAACTTCACCTCAAAGACCTTCCCTGGTGAACTTAACGGTGAAACCCTCTCCACCCTCTTTTCAGATATCAACCAGGATAACCAGCTGGATCTCATTGTGGCCAATGATGTGAGAAAGCCTGACTACTACTACCGCGGAGCGGGAAAAGGGGTACTGAAGAGAATAAAACCGGAAGAAGCAGTGATTAGCGCCACCTCCTTAAACACCATGAGCGTGGATACGGCTGATTTCAACAACGACCTGAGATTGGATCTCTTTACCACCGACATGAGCTTCTCCGGTGAGAGTGAAGTCGCCTATTGTGACGGCATAGAAGATAAGCAGCAGCAACAGCGCTGCCGCCTCCTTCTCGAAGGTAAGGAGCAGATCGCTCTCGGTAACATAAAGTGGTGTATCAATCTTGAACAGCCGGAGGAGCGTAGCGACTGCATGACAGCGGTGGTGCGTGATATGGCAATGGCCCACAAGCAACCGGAAGAGTGCCAGAAGATCCTACCGGAATACCCCCTACAGCGACTCTTCTGCCGGAAAGTGGCCAAGAGAGAGGGTAGCGAAGAGAATTTCCCACTATTTGAGCATCACCCCCAGGTACAAAGTAACAAGCTGATGTTGGGAACAGCCGACGGCCACTTTAAAGATGCCACTGCTGATATGGGAGTAGGAGAGAGCTTCTGGAGCTGGAACTCAAAGGCTGCCGATCTCGACAATGATGGCTGGCAGGATATCTACATCGGCAACGGCTACGGCTTTGGCAGCAAAGAGCGGGAGATCCATAGTAATATCCTTTTTCATAACCAGCAGGGCCGGGGCTTTATTCAAGCCCAGGAGCCGTTTGGCCTAAGGGAGTACATCAACACCCCCAGCTACACCTATGTAGATTTTGATCTGGATGGGGATCTGGATATCGTCACCACGGGAATGCTGGCCGAAGGCAAAATCTTCATCAACAACAACCCCAAAGTTCACAATGCCATCAGTTTCGAGCTACGGGATGAGAGAGGTAACCACTTCGCCATCGGCGCCAAGGTGATCATCACCACAGCTACAGGCCAGCAGATCCGGGAGCTTAAACTGAGCGGCGGCTTTCTCTCTTTTGACAACCCCTACCTTCATTTTGGCCTCGGAGATGGTAGTGCGGTAGGAAAGATAGAGGTTATCTGGCCTGATGGTGAGCATACAAACCTGGAAGGTGATTTTGCAGCTAACCACCACTACAGGATCAAACGAACAAAGAACTAGGTATACACTTCCTATTCCTCTGTTTTTTTATTGATTTTTTTCATAGCCCATGGACAGCACCCATAAAACCAGAGTATAAATGGGCCAGTCGTTCCGCTAAAGCGGTGGTTGTAACCGTAAATTGGGTTAAGAAAATGAAATTAAAAATGTACACCTTCTCTCTTCTGGTGAGTCTCAGTCTCACTGTTGGCATAGCAAATGCGGCCCCCTTTTCATACAGCTCTGCAGATATACCCGTGACTTTGGATTTCGATACCGCCCTCCAATTAGAGATATCGGTCTCAGACCACGGAACCATCACCGATATCGATACCCTCTTAGATATCAGTAATTCTGGAAATGTCTTTAGTGAAACAATCAAGCTCTCCCACGGTGGTCAAACCATCACCCTGATTGATCAGAGGGATGCTCCTGGCGGGATTTACGTCTTTGGTGATGAGATGCCCGGACGAGAACCTGCCGTCGGAACTCTATCGGTCTTCGATGGCATGGATATCAATGGCGTATGGACATTGACACTCGTTTCTACAGGATATACTTACGGTAATATTAATGAATGGACCATCATGAGCGATATGATTCCGAGTCAAGTGCCCGTTCCGGCAGCACTCTGGCTCTTCGGCTCTGCATTGCTTGGCTTTATTGGTTTACGTAAGAAGGTGAGCAAAAGCGCCTAAACTTATGACGCTTTAGCCAAATCAAACCGCAGCAGATGCTGCGGTTTTTTTATGTCTTCTGCCAGATTCCTGCCTTGCGAAGTGGTGGCGATACGATCCCCTGTCGTGCCAGCAGTTCCACCACCCTGCCCTCAATAGTGTCGAGAATGGATGAGAGCGACGCCTCAAGGGATTCGCCAACCGGAAATCTGGGGACACAAATCCAAATCCAAATCTGGGGACACAATCAAATCTGGGGACACAATACATAATTAAAAGGAATACAAGTGGAATACAAGGAATACAAGGACACCCATCATCTTGGATTAACCAGTTGATGGGTGTCCCAGTCTTTGTAAATAACTGCAGGGAGCAGGGCCAAGGAAGGCTCTGTCCCTTAGCTGCTAATAAGAGGATTATTGATAGACTTGCCGACGGTGACCTATGGCTACAACCAGAACCATTAAATGCTCATTCTCGATATGGCAAATGGCACGGTAATTACCGATGCGGTAACGCCATAAGCCTTGTAGCTCATGTTGCATGGGCTTACCAAAACGGCGGGGATCTTCTTCGGTTGCAATGCGTTCAGAGAAATACTTTAGGACATCCCGTTGAACCTTCCTGTCCAATCGGCGCAACTCACGCCTGGCACCAACAAATCTGGGGACACAATACATGATTAACAACAAATCTGGGGACACAATACATAATTAAAACAACAAATCTGGGGACACAATACATAATTAAAAGGAATACAAGTGGAATACAAGGACACCCATCATCTTGGATTAACCAGTTGATGTGTGTCCCAGTCTTTGTAAATAACTGCAGGGAGCAGGGCCAAGGAAGGCTCTGTCCCTTAGCTGCTAATAAGAGGATTATTGATAGACTTGCCGACGGTGACCTATGGCTACAACCAGAACCATTAAATGCTCATTCTCGATATGGCAAATGGCACGGTAATTACCGATGCGGTAACGCCATAAGCCTTGTAGCTCATGTTGCATGGGCTTACCAAAACGGCGGGGATCTTCTTCGGTTGCAATGCGTTCAGAGAAATACTTTAGGACATCCCGTTGAACCTTCCTGTCCAATCGGCGCAACTCACGCCTGGCACGGTCATCCCACTCAACTGTCCAGATCAAGTCCCGCCTCCAACTCCTCTTGTGTCCAGCGCTTGGCTGGCGTCTTTAGTCGCTCGGCAGCCAGATATGCATCCTCCAACTCTTCCAGATGCTCCAGGATCGCCTCGCGGGCATAAAAGCTCTTGGAACGGCCTGTCTTGGCTGCCAGGTCGGCTAGACGTTGTTCAATTTCTTCGGGTAATCGAAGGGCTAACATAGGTCGGTCTCCAGAAATACTATACATGTATAGCATAGCTCAGTAATGGCGAGGTTGCACCCTTGGCGCCGGGTGGCTAAATAACCTACGGCAGGGGTCAAATATCATATTGGCGATTAATCGCTTCCACTCTCCTAACCAATCCAGTAAACACAAGCAAACACAAGGACA
>JBEVXT010000701.1:0-7834 GCA_040505955.1 Sedimenticola sp.
ACACTTCTCCGGAAACTCCGGCGCCATGCTGTCATCCAGCACCTGCAGGGGGTAGAGCTCGTTGTAACTGCACTCCTGGGTCATTCTGATCTCCTGAATCTGTTACCGGGATTATATAGGAAAACCTGGTTACCTCTGAAACTTGGCCGGAAATGAACGCAAACTAAACACGAATATGACACTGAAATCACTCTTCGCGAATAGATTTCCAGGGTACTGAGCGTAAATAATCATCGAGAGTATGTTCAGACGCTTCACAATACGAGGGTTTTTCGAATCCCTCCCTGCCAGAAAGTTTATTGAATAAATTAAATAAAAGGCTTGATGGCCGCAGGGGTGTGGCCATTTTGTGCTATTTCCCTAAACCAGCTCAAAATCTTGTCTCGTTGTTCATCGGATACTTCGATCCATCGGGCGTAGACTTCCTCAAGCATCCGATAATTGGAATGCACCATTTGCTGTTTGATCCAGGATAGTGGGACACCGATGCTGAGGAGTAAACTGGCATAGGTACGCCGGATCACGTAGCTTCTGCTGTTGGGTAAGCCAGCCACCTTTAATGTTGGAATACTTCTGTTTCCGGCAACGTCCTATAGAGTGAAAAAATGTTGTTCTACAGTGGGGGTATTAGCGACTAAAATTGCTATTTAGGATGAAATATTGTAACTATTCAGCAGGAGGTGCCGCACTGATTGTAGGAGCGCTTTCCCGAAGCGCGATGGGTGCTTGATCGCGCTTCGGGAAAGCGCTCCTACAGGAATAGCACCTGTGGGTACGGGGTCGGAGTCGATTGCATCTCACATAAGGTGCATTTACCAATAACTTCGGTGCAATCGACTCCGACCCCTGGTGAAAACACCCTCTTTGCGGGGGGTACTGAATAGTTACGAAATATTTTCTTTTATAAGGTGATTGCTGTGATTAAGTGCCACCTATCCCGTTTAAAAGGCCCCGTTTATCAGAGAGTATGGCGAGTCTTTGAGGGGCTTGAGTAATATGACTGCCATCACTGAAGAGGTATTCCTCCAACAAATCGTGGAGAACTACAAGGAACAGCAACTTGATCGGAAGTGCCTTGCCAGTTACATCAGCAAGCCGGTGAGGAGTAACTGCAGGCAAGTTTGTGTACGATTTGTACCGCTATACCGTACACAAACTTCTTTTTGGGTGCTGGAGCATACACAACGGGATTTTCGGTTGAGCAATCAATCCGACCATATCACCGCATGGAGGCAATATGAGTAACATCGTCATCTTTGAGGCGGGGGCACATCACCCTACATGGGAGATTGCAGCATGAAGCAAACCGACCTACAGGGCTGGGTAGCTCTGGGTGAGGGCTTCACCACCGAGTTCAAGCGTTCAGGTACCTCTAACCTGGGGCGGGAGCTCTGTGCCTTTGCCAACGCCACCGGCGGAATGATTCTGATCGGTGTTACCGATGCTGGAGACGTTGTCGGCGTAGGCGACCACAATAAATTGAAATCCGAGGTGCAGGCTACGGCCCGGTCGGCGGAGCCGCCGGTTGCCGTGGAAGTGGAGAGTGTCGATAAGGTGCTGTGCGTGACGGTACCGGCCCAACATAGTAAACCCTACTCCTTTGGTGGCAAGTTCTTCATCCGCGAGGGGGCGTCATCACAGCAAATGTCCCGTAGCGAGATCCGGGAGTTTTTCTACAAAGAGGGACTGATCCATTTCGATGAAACACCCTGCACCAAGTTCTCCCTTGAGCATGATTTGAATGATGAGACCTGGGCGCTGTTTCAACGTCGTGCCAGGATTCCAAAGGAGATGGAGCCGGTGACTGCCCTCAGGAACCTGCACCTGATTGGAGAGGATGGCCGGATGACCCATGCCGGGGCCTGGTTGCTGGCGCAGGACATCCAGAAATTCAACATCAGCGCCGATGTGGCCTGTGCACTCTTCATGGGCAGAGACAAGGTGCGAATTCTCGACCGGCGGGGCTTCAACAGCGATGTGTACTCATTGATCGATGAGGTGCTGGCCTACATCCTCTCGAAGGTCAACGTGGAGTACATCATCAAGCATGTGAAACGTGAAGAGCGGCCGGAACTGCCCGAGGAAGCGCTGCGCGAGGCGGTGGTGAATGCCCTGGTGCATCGCGATTACCGCTCCACCGCCAATGTCCAGGTCTATATTTTTAAGGACCGGTTGGAGATTGTCAGTCCGGGTGGCCTGCCCGCTGGGATGACCGAGGCAGACCTTGGTGTTAAAAGCATTCCTCGCAATCCACTGCTGTTCGGCATGTTGCACAGAATGGAGGCGGTTGAGCATATCGGGTCCGGTATCAAGCGTATCCGAAAACTTTGCCGTGAGTATGGTGTTGCTGAACCGAGTATTGATGTCTCCGAATACTGGTTTACTGTGAGTTTTCAGCGGCTGGCACTGGAGCAAGGGGAACGGACAACGAGGCAGGAGAATGTCGCCCTGGAGGCTACCGACCAAGTCGGAACCAAGTTGGGATCAAGTCGGGGTGCAGTTACGGGTGAAGTTACGGGTGAAGTTACGGGTGAAGTTACGGGTGAAGTTACGGGTGAAGTTACGGGTGAAGTCGATCAAGTCGTGCAAGCACTTTCCTCTGGCTCAAAGAGCAGGGTGGAACTCCAGTTGGCTCTGGGCTTAACAGGGCAGGCCAACTTCAGAGAGCGCTATCTTCAGCCTGCACTCGAGGGTGGCTGGGTCGAGATGACGATCCCGGGTAAACCAAAAAGTCGTAGTCAGAAGTACCGTCTCACTGTCAAAGGCAAGGCGCTATTGACCAAACAGAAGGGGATAAAGGGATGAGTCCGTCTTCTTACACCGAAGACACTCTTTTCCTGCAGACCACTGCCGACTATCTGGAGCAGCAGCTTGGCTGGGAATCGGTGTTTGCCTATATTCTAAGGCACTGAGTACCTGGTTTCGGGCAGGGGTAGCCTGGGTTGAGCTTGCGAAACCCAGGCTACGTTCTACCTGAAGCCAAGTACAGTGTTCAATGGCAGCGGAATAGTTACAAATTAATTAGCCAGGGAAGGAAGCTATTGATTCTAAGATGAATTCAAGCTATAACAAGCTATAATATTCTGAGTAAATTTACTCAGGATATGGAAATGGATTTTGAACGTAATGAAATCAAGGTGTTGAGGCGGCGTCTCGATGAGGTGCCACGGTTTATGATCGTTGTGGCAGGCCCGCGTCAGGTGGGCAAAACAACGATGGTTCGCCAAGCGCTTGCGGCGTTCTCTTCTCCGAACGAATAATCTATCACTGCTACAAAATAAAGTTAGAAAGTCAGCAGATAAAGCCATCCCCATAGTGATATGGGTTCGGAAAGCTACGGCTCTTCATGGAAGTATAAGGGAAGAGGGCTGGGTTGCCGCTGCTTCAGGGCTATAGATAAAACCACAAACCTACAGGAATAGGGGATATGAAACGACTACTTACACTGGCGCTCCTGCCACTGCTCACCATCGGCACCGCCCAGGCAACCCTGATCGACCGAGGCGGTGGCCTGATCTACGACGATGTACTGAATATCACCTGGCTGCAGGATGCCAACCACGGCGCAGGCACCACCTATGACAACGGCAGCAGCGCAACAGACGGCAGAATGACCTGGGACAACGCCGTTGCCTGGTCAGCCAACCTGAGCTACGGCGGTTACGACGACTGGCGTCTGCCGACCATGACGGATACCGGTACCCCCGGTTGTGACTTCAGCTATAACGGAACCGACTGCGGCTACAACGTCCAGACCACAGCCGGAGCGACGGTCTACAGCGAAATGGCGAGCATGTGGGATGACACCCTGGGCAATACACCCACGTACGACACCAACGGCAACCCTCAAGCGGGGGGCCTGACGAGTACCAGTGCAGACGGCGTGACCATTGATAACTTAATATCCTACACCTACTGGTCTGGTCTGGAGTATGCGCCCGATACCAGTTACGCGTGGGGCTTCCGCACCGTTAACGGTGACCAGGGCTACGGCGGCAAGGACAACCAGTTCCATGCATGGGCTGTGCGTTCCGGCGATTCTCTCTCCGCAGTACCGATTCCGGCGGCAGTCTGGCTGTTTGGCACAGGGCTGATTGGGCTGATTGGATTGGGTCGGTGCAGGCGGAGAGATGGGTGATTTGGCACTTCGGGTGATTTGACCCTTTGGGGGGGTGCAGGGGGGGGTCTCCCCCCCCTGCATGCGCCGATAGGCGCATTGAGGATTTTCAGACAGTGGCGCGATACGAATACCTGCCTACGGCAGGGGTCGGAGTCAAACCGTGAGACGAAGGTGGTTTAAATCGCTGGGGTTGGACGGTTTGACTCCGACCCCGTGAGAGGGCGCAGTGGCGCGATACGAACACTTGCCGATCTATAAGGCGGCGATGGATCTGGCGATCCACTTCGAGAAGGTGGTGGCGGGGTTTTCCCGCTATCACAAATACACCCTTGGCACGGAGCTGCGCAACAGCAGCCGGGGGGTCGTGAGCCTCATTACTCAGGCTAACTCAGCGCAGGAGAAGGGTGCCAAGCTGGAGGCGTTGCGCGTCCATCTCGATGAGCTGTTAATCCTGATCCGTCTCGCCAAAGAGGTGAAGGCGTTTAAAAGTTTCAGCGCCTACCAGTTCACGGTGGAACAGGTGGGCTCGATTTGCAGGCAGAACGAGGGCTGGTTACGCAGTGTCTCGAATGGTCAGGGTAAAGGTAGACAGAGGGGGCCAGAATCCTCCCGGCGCCGGGTTCGCCCGAGCCGGAGGGAGCGTGCCGAGTAATCATTGTGCGCCCACTCCGCCCGGTTTTTCCGGGCATGAGTGTACAGGGCGGGATACCCTTTATGGGATTCCCAACCGGTGGGGCAGGGGTCGGAGTCAAACCGTGAGGCCAAGGTGGGTGAAATCCATGCTATTGGTCGGTTTGACTCCGACCCCGTGATATATGCCAATAAGTGAGTGGGCAAGTCGCTATCCTACGCCTACTGGTCTGGTCTGGAGTATGCGCCCAATACCAATAACGCGTGGAACTTCAACACCAATAACGGTAACCAGAACAACAACGACAAGAACAACCAGTTCCATGCATGGGCTGTGCGTTCCGGAGAATGATTCCTTTGTTGTTTTCGTTTGAGAATCTCCAGCGGCACTATCTGAGTTGCCGGCGGAACAAGCGAAATACCCATAATGCCCTGGCCTTTGAGGTCAACCAGGAGTTGAATCTCCTGGCGCTGCTGGGGGAGTTGCAGGACCGCAGCTACCGCCCCGGCCCTTCTGTCTGCTTTGTTACACGCCGCCCCAAGTTGCGGGAGATATTCGCTGCCGATTTCCGTGACCGGGTGGTGCACCATCTGCTGGTGGAGTCTCTCGAACGGTATTGGGAACGGGTCTTTATCCACGACTCCTACGCCTGCCGTAAAGGTAAGGGAATACACCAGGCGGTGGATCGCCTGCAGCAATATATCCGCCAGGTGAGCGCCAACGGCAGCCGCCGCGCCTGGTACCTGCAACTGGATATCCGCAACTACTTCATGACCATCGACAAGGCGGTGTTGTGGCGGTTGCTGGAGCCTCATATCGACGACCCGGACGCCCTTTGGCTGACCCGGCTGCTGGTGTTTCATGACTGCACCCAAGGGCATATCTACAAGGGCCGTTCCGCTGATCTGGCGCGTCTCCCACCCCACAAGACATTGACACGTACAGCACCCGGTAAGGGGTTGCCCATTGGTAATCTCAACTCCCAATTCTTCGCCAATGTCTATCTCAATCGGCTCGATCAGTTTGTCAAACACCGGCTCAAGTGTCGTCACTACCTGCGCTACTGTGATGATTTTGTGCTGCTCTCCACAAACCCTGATGAACTGGCAACCTGGCGTGAGGCGATTCAGGCATTTCTGGAAGAGGAGTTGCTGCTGAAGCTTAATGACAAGCGGGAGCGGTTGCGACCGGTGAGTGATGGCATCGACTTTCTCGGCTACATTGTGCGGCGTGAGTATCGGCTGGTGCGGCGCCGGGTGGTGGGGAATCTCTTCGCCAAGTTGAGCGTTTTTGAACGGGAGTTAGTGGGTGAAACCAGTGGCAGGCGTATGTTGCGCTTTGACGTGGAGGTGTTGGATCGTCTGCATGCTGTTCTCTCCAGCTACCTTGGACATCTCAGTCATGCAAATTCCTATCGATTATGGGCAAAGCTTTGGCGGCGTTTTGGTTTTCTCCGCTGGTACTTTCATTATCACCCGGACGACAGCAGGCTGGAGCGGCGTTATCTGATGCCCAAGGGGATGCGCACAGTGGGGCAGCAGTACCGCTATCTGCGTTGGCGATATCCAGAGGTGGTGTTGCTGTTCCCGGTGGGACGGTTTATCGAATTCTATTGCCAGGAAGATGATGCTTTGTGTCAGTGGCTTGGGCTGCGGAAGATGGGATTTAACCGTCGGAGGGCAAGGTATGGCTTTCCTCTTGCGCGGGTGGATGAGTATGCTTGCCGTTTGCTTGCCGCTGGCCGGGTGGTTGCGCGGATATCAGAGGCTGCAGAGGGTACTGGTGGTGTTCGGTATCGTTGCCTGTGTACTTTGATTCGATGATGAGCCAATCGAATCTGCAACCATTCTGCATGGCATCATAGAGAACTTACCACCAATATCGCAACGGCAGATCTTTATCCGTGTATTGGATGTGAGTTGGCCGAAGTCGGACAAAGCGTCGAAATAGTCTCAGGTCATCCACCGTCAATCCTGGACTGCTATGTCCAGCTTACTGGCCGGACTGTCGCTGCATTTGGGGAAGAAGCCCCTGCTTGCAAATGGGTTCCTGATTACCCCTGAAAATCAGCCGGAAATGAACACAAATATGACTCTCCACTGGTATATTGTTTGGCATTGATCTCTAATAACCAAGAGCATGTTCTGGCGTTTTGCCCTTGTAGGAGCGAACTCAATGCCATTAACTTAGGTGGAAAATTCCCTGTAAACTTCAGGCTCGTCATTCCCGCGTAGGTGGGAGTAGTGGTGCAGGGATGCACCGTTTACGGACCTAAGGATGGAATCCAGGGGACAGCGCTCCGTAGTGCTGGATACCCGCCTGCGCGGGTATGACGGGAAAGAGGGAAGTTCAACCACTGGATTCCAACCTATGCAGGGATGACTATGGTATTAAGCTTAAGTTAATGACATTGGGAGCGAACTTGTTCGCGATGGACTCCGAAACGTGCTCTTCGCGAACAAGTTCGCTCCTACACCCGACTTCAGAACTGTTTTATAGAGCCAATTTCAAATATTTGCGTTCATGCGTGTTTATTTGTGGCCAACATTGACTCTTTTTCTTCTACTCAGTGGCTGAGCTTCGAGGGTAATCAGGAATGGGTTTAAACTGATACCTGTTAGAATCTCACTTTTCCCGAGCACCGAATCTCAACATGGCCCACAACCGCACCGCCGAATCCCGTCCTCACAGCGACCGCCGCGACTGGCACAATCTGCACAAGATGCTTCCCTACCTGTGGGACTATCGCGGCCGTGCGCTGCTGGCTTTAGCCTGTCTGGTGATGGCAAAGCTGGCCAATGTCGGTATTCCCCTGGTTCTCAAGGAGATTGTCGATCTGATGGAGCGTAACGGCGGGGTGGAACTGGTGTTGCCGGTGGCTCTGCTGCTCGCTTACGGCGCCCTGCGCCTCAGCAGCACACTATTCAATGAGTTGCGCGATGTGGTGTTTGCCCGGGTGCGTTACCACGCCATGCGGCGGCTCTCCACCCAAGTGCTGACTCACCTCCACAACCTCTCCCTGCGTTTTCATCTGGAGCGCAAGACCGGTGCCATCAGTCGCGATCTGGAGCGGGGCACCCGCA
>JBEVXT010000702.1:0-1528 GCA_040505955.1 Sedimenticola sp.
TTATATCCCTCTGGTATTTGCTGAATTGCATAAGAACAACGACAAACCGGCCTGCCACTATTGCCCATACTCCCTAAAATGAGTAGTCTTGTCCTCTAAATTCCAGCCATATACCAATATTCAGCAAGCGTGACGGAAGAGATCGATGACAGCCTATACCAATGAACAAGCCCGTTTTAATATGGTCGAGCAGCAGGTTCGTCCATGGGAAGTACTGGATGCACAGGTTCTGCAACTGATGGGTGATATGCCCCGTGACGCTTTTGTCCCCGGGCCGTACCAGGATCTCGCGTATGCAGATATTGAGATTCCTCTGGGTCACGGCCGGGCGATGCTCTCCCCCAAGATTGAGGGGCGGCTACTGCAGGCGCTCAACATCCAACCCAATGACCGAGTACTGGAGATCGGCACCGGCTGTGGTTACCTCACTGCATGCCTGGCGAATCTTGCAGACAAGGTGATCAGCCTGGATACCAAGAGCGACTTTATCACCCATGCTGATACCTGCTTGAAGGCACAGGACATCACCAATACCGAACTGCGCTGCACCGACAATCTGAACGAAACCATCGAGGGCCAGGCTTTTGACGCCATCGCCGTTACCGGCTCTCTGCCTGAGATACCCGATACACTCAGGCGTCAACTGACTGTTGGGGGAAGGTTGTTTGCTGTTGTCGGTGAATCACCGGCAATGGAGGCGATGCTGGTAACCCGCACCGGTGAGGAGAGCTGGCACAGTGAAGCTCTATTTGAGACTGAGCTGGCACAATTGACCGATGTACCGACTGCCGAACACTTCACGTTCTGACTCTACGCAGTGAAAAACTATTCTGTACTGCGCCGTAACTGTTCAGATTGCCCCTAAAATCCGTCAGTTCAAGGCGCAAAATGTGAGTTTACAAAGGTAAATGATCATTTTGTAACGCGGAAATGGCGGATTTTAGGGGTGAGCTGAATAGTTACCACAGCGACACCATAAAATAGGCCGGAGCCCCACTCACTTTGTGGTGACTCCGGCCTCTCTCTTGTGACAGCTCAGACCTGAGCTGAATCGCTACTACTGCTTTACCTCATCAGCCAGCAGTATATCGGTACGGTTCTTCTCAACCGTCTTTGCACCTATTCCCCTGACCATGGCGAGGTCATCAGCACTTTTAAACGGCCCATTAGCTTCACGGTAGGCAATGATGGCCTGTGCTTTGGCCGCGCCAATACCGGAGAGAGCAGCGGCAATGGCATCTGCACCTGCGCTATTGATATTGACCGGGGCAGCGAAGGCGGAGAATGAGAAGAGCAGGGCGAGAAGGGTCGATCGAATTGCAGTTTTCATGGTGTCACTCCTTGTTTAGTCAGTTTTTCCTAAATGGAGATGAAAAACTAACCGCTATTCATGTCATGCGCCATAAGAAAACATCGCTTTAGTTCGTAGGACATTTCTTAACGTCACCATTTATCCAGCACTCATACGTAAGACTATCTCGATCCCGGTAGAGGCTTTATCTTTGCAATTCATGGAGTGAATATCCAT
>JBEVXT010000703.1:0-4694 GCA_040505955.1 Sedimenticola sp.
ATCCATATGAGGTGGCTCATAGCGAGCCTTCTCACCATGATCTGCACTATTTGTGAATATTCTTAATATTTTAAAGAGGACCCTTATTCTAATGAAAGAACTCTTCTGGAAAATAGTATGGAGAATTTATTGATTGGTTGTAGCTTAACCTTGTACATGCGGATTACCCCTCTAGGAGTATAATTATATTTTCAAAATATATTTTCCATTTCTCTTCAAAAGTATATGTTGTGACCACTCATTTTATCAGGATCTCCACTGTTTGTTAACCCATTCAACACCACATACCTCTTTAGAGACAACATTTGCAAACATAGTCCGTACCGTTGTGTAGTTTCGTCGGATTTTGTTTGAGATTTGTTGCTCTATGCATATTTTGTAAGGAAATTGAACGAGGAGTCCGAAAATCGATGTTGCGATTTGCGCAAAACCCATCGTTGACCTCTATTTTGCGATTCAAAATGGCCGCCAACATTTTCATATTGTTTTGCTATATTTCCACAACTCTTTGCACGTAATATTGATTTAATCATGAAACTACGATATATTACCATTGCAGGTATTGTATCATTACGGCAGGTATCGCTATAATGTAGAATAACACCTAGCATAAACGGCATTTTCAATATGGCCGCCAAATTACACATAAATTGGGGTATTGTGATGGTTAATCGTACATGTATTTCTTTGGCGGATTTATTGATGTCTAAACTTTTAGTAAGGAATGAGTATGAACTCATTAAACTATGTATGTCTAGGATAGTGAAAACACGATACGTACTTCAATGCTGCAATTCAAAATGGCTGCCAGGTTTTATCCGTTTGTGCTTTATATCTGCAAGTTTCTGAGACGCTGGCCTTGGTTACAGGTAAAACCACGACATTATCCGATTAATATGATTGGGTCAATATGTAAGAAGTAACACATGATGCAGAAAAGTGATTAACATGTTACAAAATCAAAATGGCCGCCAAATTATCAATAAATGTTCTCGCGGCGTATACTACACATATGTAACGTTATATAACACACGTCTAAATGACATGGCAGTTGTGAAATGTCTTAATCTGAATCGCCGTCATCCGCCAGAATACAATTTTCAACATGCGTATCCGCATCATTCTCACAGTCAGAACTACATCGGCTGAGGACTGTACATGATAAAGCGTTGTGCTTGCATGAACAGCGCTATGTTTTGCAATTAGTCTTGCACTGGCATCTGACCATCTCAACAATTGCGGTGGGTGCTGGTGACACATCTGATATATGTGGAAGCATACAACCATTATCGTCCTCATAATACCCATGGCCCATTGGGGAAATCTGTACTTGTTGTGCAACAGTAGCTTGTCCCCATTTCCTGGCCTGTTTATGAACCATGTTCACATGCTGCTGTACCGAGAGTAGGGGGTAGCTTTTCACTTTCCGCCATAGTTTTGCGGAATAGGTGCCATCTAAGATCGGGAATCTGAGTGATGTTGATGCCTTTCGGTTGATAGACTCTGCAAACAAACTGAGCCATCATGTCAAATGTATGATCTGATATACTATCACTGTCAATTAGCATCTGAAATGAGCACAGAACCTCGTCGTTCTGACTTTGATATTGTTTAAACCATTGCAACTTTCCCACCCTGGAAAATCGCCCTGTATTGTCTGCTGCAGAGAAGACGTGGAGCCCCGGCAATGCATTTGCCTTTCTTTCACCAAGCTGTGACCATACGGTCTTGATGTCAATGGCACCTGAAACCATCGATATACATGTTACATTGTGTAAGCGCTGATAGTTTGCTACTAGCAAAACAAGTACGTCGGTGTCAGGTGAAAATACCGTTAACTGGGAATTTGATGGGTTTCGCCTTTTAGACAACACTGCATGGTAAATTATCAATGTGTCTGCTTCTTCGTGATTGTTGGTTTCAAATGAAATGTCTCTGTTGCATTTAGTATGGCCATTTCCAGAGACAATGACTTTCTCTGTTTCTGTGCTGTATTTCCCTGAGTTTTTGTGCCAAGTATGTCGTCAGGTGCGCTTTTGTCTTGTAATGGGACAGGAATCGTTTCAATGAGATGTGTGTCAATTTTGTCTCATCTTTAACTTGATACCGTACAGGTACCTGACCATTGTTCCTCAATTCCCTGACTGCAGCCTTTATGGAGTGTTTCGTGTAGGTGTCAACAACTACAATGATTTCATTAAAATTGGCTGCTTCCTGCATGATCGCTTTAATGAAACAGTCACCGAGATCTTTAACTGTCATTATTGCTGCTGAACACGTTTCTAGTTTTTGCACAATTACCATTCCATCAAAAATGGCAATCTTTTGGCTAGTGTCGACATGGTCCATTACTTCATCGCCAAGTGGCATTTGGGAACGTGGTATCTGTGCTGATTCTGAAGGCTCCGGGTGTAGTAGCAGCCGTCTGCTGAAGAGCATGAAACAATTTAGATTTGTCAATGCAAGTGAGTACTGCTCCATTTGGCGAAAACAGTGATCTTGCCTCATGTTCACCAATGGCGCCCTTCATGTCAACATCCCTGTTTGACTTCGCTAGTACCATGAGGCGCCCGTACAGATTTTTGGTTTCTTTAAGGTCAATTGGTTCATCTCTGACTTTAACGGTATGTGTCCTGTTACCTGACGTGTACATTTTGTTATTTGCCCGTTTGAGTGGTGCCCATACACTGATATTCCCAGCAATACGCTCGGCAACGTAACTCTCATACATGTTTTGTCCAGTTGCATCAATATTCAATATATGGGGGACATACTCCTGTGTAACATAAGCATGATTGATTAGATGATACAGTGAATGGCCATCGGCAGTGCATGGATTTGTGTGAGATGTAATTGCTGCCTTGATTTTGTCTATTACAATGTGTTCACGTTGGACTTTACTCGGTTGCAATGCATGGTGTTCTCGGACAGCTCCTGACATGCGCTGAAACTGATTCGTATACTCCGATGAAAGACATCTGAGCTCGGGGGCAACCAGAAAAAATCGCTGTCTCGCATTTGCGTTGTTCGAACTGCCTATTAGTGCTGATGGATCCTTTATCTGTTTATTGACCTGTTCGAGGACATGAGCAGCACCAATTGAGGCAAATGGGATGTCATCCTTCTTTGTGACAGAGATGTTCCCTGCTTCGAGTTCATTCCAAGTATTTGGATGTTCTGTCTTCAACTTCTGCCTATCAGATAGATATCTCGGCCACAATCGTTTATATTTCATTCGGTCCATTGCGAAAAACATACTACTGAGCTTTTCCCCGGCTTCAAGGTGGAGCTGAAGATCTGCATTCATGAATGCTTCTATGAAATGTAGAAATACTTCCACCCGATGAAGAAAATTCATCATTGCCTTGAACATGGCATTTTATGACTCTTTTTTTTCCTCCCATGCTTCAAACTGTTCTCGTATTTGGTGTTTTCTTAATACATGTTTCATGGTAATATCTGCCTCTTTCACTTTATGTGCTCGCTCGCTCGCTTTTATCAGTAGATATTATTCATATGGTTCTGACTTTCGCTCTCAGTTGCCAGAGCAATGTTCACCAAGTCCTGATCACATGCATCTGGGGAATACAGAACTGCAGACTTTCGCCTGTCTTTCTGAAGAACTGATTTCAAATGGGGTAACGCATACATAACAGTAGAATTGAGCCATTTTCTATTATATGAAGGAGTGTGCTTATCGATTTCTTTCACATCGCCTAAGGAATTCAAGTATGTGGTTTCAATATCTTATATCGATATGATCTCTTTTGCTTTTATTCCTACGTCAATTAAGTTAATTAACGCAATCAGATATGCATTTTGCCATGAATTATCATGTTGTTGCCGAGTAGAACCACTGTTAGCATGACTAATTCTTGTCATTGTATTCTTGTGGTACCTTACTATATACATCAATAGCACGTGCATCACCTGTAGATATAGCTGTACTTAGTCGTGTACTCATGTCCGGGTTTCCTGACACTTCAATTGCACGTTGCAATTTTTGACCTGCATTTATTGGGCCGACTTTGAATAATTCATCTTCCGTCACTTTTTGACAGAAGAAACATTTGTTTTTGTCAAGTGGAGCTGTTTGTGATCGTGTGTACGTGGTTGAAGACGACGGAACATCATCCATGTCGCTCCTATTGCGTTTCAGACCTTTCTGTTTGAAATTAAACACACCGGTAGAGACCATGTGTGCATGCCTCTATTTTCTGAGTATGCGTTGTATACGATGCCAAATATCCAACTGTCTTTGCAGACTGCCACGTGTGTTGCCTTTAAGTATATGGTCAATTTGTACGAAATCGCCATCTTGAAGCTGTGCCCGTGCCTGTATGGCATCATGTATCCGTTCATAGGACTGCGGGTGTGGTTGACTAACCAATGGTCCTTTCTTGGCAGCGTCTCCTTGACACACAATACACAACTGCCAATTTGTTGATGATTCGATCTCATCGATCAAACATGCTTCGTCTGGGGGTTCAGACATTTCCCTTTCTACCTAGATCTATGAACAGTGATTTACTATACAGACAACTACTAGTAGCGGCGAATATCACAATATTTTGATATATTATGCGGATTCAGTAGCTGTAACGTATCGTGGCCGGTTAGGGACATTTCGTCTCCTCGCTTCTTCGTGGCGGCGCAGCGATAATTAGCGGGGCGACGGAGCGAAAACGCGTAGT
>JBEVXT010000704.1:0-6302 GCA_040505955.1 Sedimenticola sp.
CATGCGCTGTTGCTTGATGGTTTCTGCGTTGGCCATGAGGCGATCTCCTTTTGACTTTTTTCACTGTACGCCATACGTGCGCACATTGCAAAATGTGGGCTGTCTTGGAAGAGTCAAGGCCTTGAAGGATTTTGTGGGCACTGGGTCCTGGGCTGGGCATGGGCTGTGGGCTGGGCACAGGGCAATAAATTGGGCATGGGGTCAGTTCTAAGGGCATGCTAAGGGCATGGGGTCAGTTCTAACATTCCGACATTAGTGCTATGCTCAACCGATGGTCAGACCCTTAAGGCTTGCGATGGAAGAGATTAGGCAGTGACTATATGACTGTTAGTCGGGCGGTGAAAAAGCTGAAGAATGAGGGGGGATGTTGGAATGTTAGAACTGACCCCATACCTGTTCCATTCCTGTTCTGACCCCATTCCTGTTCATCCATAAAAGCATGGCTTGCACCCAGTACACAATTAAGGCAGACCAGGAATGTCACCGCAAACTCTGAAACCCAACAAGATAGATACCTACTTGTGTTCCTTGCCTCTCCCAGTGATACGGAAGAAGAGCGCTAGGCAGTGCGCAGGTTTTTTAACGGTTACAACCACGACAATACCAAGCTCAGAGGTATCCAGTTTGATCTTATCGACTGGGAGAACCACTCCACCATTGGTGTCGGTCATCTCCAAGCGTTGATCACCAAGCAGACACTGGAAAAACACCGCTATTCCCTGGCACTGGTGATCGGGCTGCTGGGGCAGCATTTTGGTCAACCGACTGGGGATTGTGAATTCTGCACGGTAGAGGAGTTCAACGCCGTTCCTCGTCGGTGATGAGGGGGCAGTGATCTTCGTGATCTTGTCGTGGCCGTTGTTATGTCCATCCCTGCCATGAGACGAACCTTGTCTATGTAATGACCGCCAACAGACCGGCTTGTTGGCAACCCTCAAGAAAGGATATTTTCAGGAAGTTGCTGTTGGCAAGGGGATTTTTATCGGCCTGTTGTTGCAGGGTGGCAAGCGAAGCTGCCGGAGCAATGCTATGGGTATCTCGAAAAATGCGAATCTGCTCAAGCCAGTCCTTGGCATCACTGCTGCAACATTTGGCCTTGTAGCGTTCGTCGATATCGTAAACCTCCTTCCAGGTCTCGATTTCCTCGTTGACGGTAGCCGGCCCGAACGTAAGTTGAATATCGTCGGGTGTCAGACGGTCGATATCTGGCGTTCCGAGTCCGATGGTGATCTCAATAGGGTGGCCTGGGGTGGCGTATGGATAGAAGGCTTTCCGGCGGTGGATTTCACCGGCCGGGTCTTTTGGTGTGTACGTTGGATCGTTGGTGGTTTTGTAACTACTGTTGCAATGGTGGCAGGCTGGCGCCAGGTTTCTGAAATTGATCGAGTTAAACGGGTAAAGCCCTTTCGGTAAGTAGTGGTCATAGGCTTCCCGTTTTGAGTGGTAGATGCCAAGCATGTCTGTGATGCCGCAAAACGGGCATTTCCCGGTACTGTTGACTTCCACAAACGCACGGTAGTGGTCCTCGATATCGCCGATTTTTTCCCGTAGTGCGGCGAGGTTTAACAGTTGCAGGGAATAGAGCCCCTTGAAAAACGAAGCAAGCTGTTTGCTCAACTCAGGGTGGTCAGTCTGGATATCGGCATAGCGGGCAATGTGAACAGTCGGGTCATTGGCGCAGACTTTTTCTATATCGTTATTGGCTTGGTACCACTGTTTGAACTGGTCGATCTGCGCCTGGCTCAATGCCGCAAACAAGCTGTAAATGCGCTCTACATGGCCATAAAAGAAATCGCCACCCTGTGTATCCCCATAATAGAAAGCAGACATCACCTCTTTGAGTTCGGCATCGCCGTCGAACAGGTCGAGGCGGAAATCGCCACCCCCAGGTGCCTTGCACCATATCTTGTAAAAGATGAAGTCGATGAAAGCCTGCATCTTCTCCATCTGGTGGGGAACGTAGGTGTACGGAAACAGCATTAGTCCTGCGCTTCCATGCTGTCGAGAATGGTCTTGATGAGCAGCACCTTTTCCACCGAATCGCCGAGTTGACGGTTGATTTCTGAAATGAGCCGTTCCTTGTCCTCGCCCTGCTCGAAGCGCTGCCGTAAGTCGTCCAGCATCGCCTGGGCATGGCCGCCGATGGTTTCGCGTTTGCCGAAGGTGGCCATGGTGATCTTGTTGATGGATGCGCCCAAGGTGTTGTAATCGGGGTGGCTAACAGAAACGACGCCATCCGTCTTGTTGAATACCAGTACTTTTTTCGGCTTGCTGTCGGAGATAAGAAACGGGGTGTGGGTGGTGACCAGCATGTCGTGGCTATCGGCGCCGTTGAAGCTCTGGTGCAGGCGGGTGATGAAGTTGGCGCGCCAGTCGGGGTTGAAGTGGGTCTCCGGCTCGTCGAGCAGGAACAGGCTGTTGGTGTTCTTGAACAGCAAGCAGAGGCCCAGCGTGTGCAATAGCTGATGTTCGCCGTCAGAGAGGCTCTTGAGCAAGACGGGTTGGTCGATATCCTTCTTGGACACCCAGAAGTTTTTGAAACGCATAATGCGTTCATCAGAGGCCAACGTCGGCACCGTCTCGCCGACATACAGGCTGTCGGATTGATAGAGGTCGGCTTTCAGTGGGTCACTGACTGAATAGAGGTTGAGCGTCAGCAGCACCTGAAAGGCCTGAAACAGTGCAATGGGGGAGCGCTTGACCTCGAAGTCGAAGTTCTCGCGGAAGGCCTGCCGGGTGGCATCGTTGACGTAGTAATCCAGAGAAAGGGTGTCGGTGGCCTCGTCGGCAAACCAGCAGGTGGCACAGCGTTTCAGACGGACGATGATTTTGTCGGATCTGCCGTCACCTTCCAGCAGTTCCACCAGATTGAGGCGGTAACGCTTGGTGTCTGACTCGGTCTCAATACGCGTCAGTGCCGGATGGTTCCTGATAATTTCCTCTGTCGACTCGCGCTTGCTTTCATTTTGACTGCCGAATATCGGTACCTGTCTTTCGTCAATCTCGATGCTGCGCCGGATGATAATGCGAAACTCCGTGAGTCCCTCGATCCCGACATCCTCGCGGAACGGCCTCAGTGCGTCGACATCCTGAAACAGCAGGTTGCAGAGCAGGATCGCCTGGCTGAAGCCGTTGTCGAGATAGACCAGGCGTGATTCCGGCCTGCCGGGATAGGGCAACTGCTGTTTGAGCGCCTGCCAGTATTCATCGAACTGGACAAAGCGCATCTTGAAAAACGGCAGGCTGAGAATTTCGTTTTCGCCGGAGGAGTAGCCCAGTACGTACTGAGGCAATAATATATCCAGAAAACCTCCTTCGAATACCTCATTAATGTTGGTATCAAAATTACTCTGGTTCCCCCAAAGACACTTGACAGGCTCTCCGTATTCCTTCCATACAGTTACCTGAGCCCACTGCGGTCCATTCGGTCTGAAATATTCGGAGGGCACTCTAATCAGATAGTCCAGCTCGAACGCTCTGGGAGCTATGTCTACGCATGAGTCTTGCAGCACTTCCGGTAGGAAACTACGGCGCACCCGTAGCACTTCCAGCTGATAGAAGATCGCCGCCAGTACCTCCAGCAGGTTCGACTTGCCGCTGCCGTTGGGGCCAGCGCAGACGAAGGGCGCAAAGCCCTGCTCCTCCTGCAAATCCCACTCACTGCGGAAGCAATACTCAAACCCCGCTTGCAGACTGCGGAAACCTTGTGGGTCGGTGATTTTCAGGCGCAGTAGTTTCATGATTTATTTACCACGAAACACACGAAAAAATATTTGGCCCGAGGTGACATGATTATTTGCCTGCCACCAAGAGTTGAACACGGTTGTTGGCATCGTCGTAGGTTTGCGTCAAACGACCGCTTTCCAGCGCATCAAATACCCACCTCTTGAGTTGGTCGTACTCCACAGTGCTCCGCTCGGGCGCATCATCCTCCACCAATTCTTTCCACCGTTGCTGGGCGGCTTCCATGAAGTGCTGACTGGAGAAAGGTGCGTTGTCGATATGCTCAAGCCAGACATCCATCCATTGTTCAAGCAGTACTTGGCGGCCATCGGTTGAACTCAAAGCAGCAAAGTCAGTCGGAGCGGGCAGTTCGAATGATTCTTTCATTTCGTGTTGTTCGTGTGTTTCGTGGTTCTCATCTTCCGTGGTTTCCACAGGCAACGGCACCCGCGCCAAATCCAGCTCACCCTTGAACGCTTTCTGGCTCAGAGCACCATAGAGGTTTTTCAGATCGGCAAGGCTTTGCTGGTAGCGGGATTTGATGCCTTCGACCTTTTCGACGATGGCGGCGAATTGGTTTTGTAGGTCAATGGGTGGAACCGGTAGTAAAACCTGTTTCAGGTTCGTCTTGGATATGTTGGGCATAGAACCAGCGGCGCCTGCCGCGAGTGATTGAACTTTCTTTCTTTGAGAATCAGAAGTAAGCAGTTTCCAGATAAATATTGGATGTACTTTTGCATCGTCCTTAAAAACGAATCGAAAAATCAAGTCAGGCATCAGCAACCGTGGTCGCGTATCAAAAACATACGCACAGGCAGCGACAAGTTCATAGGTATTTTTTCGGCTAAACAGCAAATCACCCTGTTTCACCTCATCTTTTGTCCGCGGCTCGACCACCGGCGGCAATGCTTTGTTTTCTTCTTCTCTGAAAGCACAACTGGTTACTGCCCCCAGCTTGAGAACACCCCATTCGTCGTCAAAGGCTTTACGGGGCTCACACTTCGGACTCTTGCCACTCTCGATGTTTGAAAGGAGTTCAGAAAATCTCTGTTTATTCCACCCTTTCTCATTCCGAACCGGATCGCCAAACATTTCCAGAAAGACGCTTTTGAGCAGGTCGTCGAGTTGTTGCAGGTGTTGTTTGCGCTGGGCGATCAGCCCTTCCACTCTGCCGAGCAGATGGGCAATGCATTTTTGGTCTTCCAGTGCTGGGAAAGGAATGTCTAAATTTAAAAAATCTGCTTTAGTAAGACTGCGCCTTCTGGCAACAGCGCCTTGCATTTTAGATGCATAAATCCGGCGAGCCTGTGGTGATCTCAAATAGCGTTCAAGGTAAGGGATATGCGTTTCGGCATGATCTTTTAGCTTCCAGATGCCGTATGCGGGGCTGACTACTCCCGCAGGGTACTGAGTCTGAAAGCCCAAAACTCCTTCATCAATCGGAAATCCCACAACCAGTTCATTTCTGTAAGCAACACGATATTTTGATGTATCTTGGCTCGCAACACGCTTCTTAAACTTTTCTGATTGATCGACGAGGCCGTGCTTCATCGTTATGGAGAGCACTGGAAAATCGTTGCCTCCAGCCCTCTCCGACCCTGACTTTGCCAACAACGAATCTAAAGTACGGGACGCCAAGCTCATCCAATCATTCCCCGCAACTCCAACAGTTCCCGCACAATCCCGCTCTGCAACTTTTTCAACTCCTTATCGCTGGCATCCCCCACTTCGGCCTTGAGCAACCGGTCCAGAATCACCCCTGGTGCTTCGTATACCACCTCCTCAAACACATCCTCCTTGTATCGGCTCAAGGAGAGGTCATAGCCCTCAGCCTCGATGTCGGCACGGGGCACCACAAAGCATTTCTGGGTGCGGTCGGTATCCGTTTCAGGATTGCGGGCATGATACTTGGCGACGATATCCTGCAGGTCGCCATAACCTTCCTGTTTGGAGCGTTTGTCGTCCAGCGAGTATCCGTCGGCGGCCATCTCATAGAACCAGACCTGCTCGGTGGCCGGTTGGGTGACCTTCTCCTTCGGCCCCCACACCTTGGTGAAGAGCAGGATGGCGGTGCTGACCCCGGCGTAGGGCTTGAACACGCCGCTGGGCAGGGTAATCACGGCCTTGAGGTCGCAACGTTTCACCAGGGCTTCACGTAAAACCTTGAAGGCCTTGCCGGAGCCGAACAGCACCCCTTGGGGTACGATGACGCAGGCGGTGCCGCCCTTCCTCAGCAGGCGGTAGATGTTCTCGACGAAGAGCAGTTCGGTCTTGGTGGTGGCAAGGGAGAGGTTTTCGTTGATGTCGCCCTTGTCGATACTGCCGGTAAAGGGCGGGTTGGCCATGACGATGTCGTATTCGGCCTCCTCAAGGTAGCTTTTGCTTAGGGTGTCCTTGTAATCGATCTGTGGCTCGTCGATGCCGTGCATCATCAGGTTCATCAGTCCCAGACGCACCATGGTGCTGTCGATGTCGTAGCCTTGGAGGGTGCTTTGCAGAATGGTCTGCGCCTTTTCGGTCAGGCCCGCCGCCACCGAGGTGCGGACAAAGCCATCCTCATCGGGCTGCAGATCCTTCGT
>JBEVXT010000705.1:0-1726 GCA_040505955.1 Sedimenticola sp.
ATAGTAGAGTAGAACCTCAGTGCATGATGGCTGCATTGGTGAATACGGTATACGATACCTGCCAATGTTCTTTAAGCATCCGGCTTGATGCCCAACACAACCAATCATTTCCCTTAGTCCCCTCGTCAAACCGTAAGTCGGGTTCTCCCCGTTACGGCTTACCGATGACATTGCCCATGGGCTTATCAGTAACCTTTGTCGTTGAAGCATAGTAATCAGGCGAACTGGTATAGACCAAGTCGAGATAATAAATTCCCGTGGAGCCTCCGCGACCCCCTCACTTCATCACTGTACTTCCGCTTCAGGAAGATTCGTAATCGCTCACGCACAAAGCCATTCAGTTTCTTCATTCGTTTGCGCTCTCCTCGCGCTCGGATATGATAGTTGGCCCAGCCCCGTAGTTTGGGATTGAGTTCTTTTATCATCTCTTCCAGCTCCTTGCTGTAACGTCTTCCGATAACATCTCTTACTTTCTGGCGTATTCTCTGCATTGAGCAATCGGATGGCCAGATCCGGCAGCTGTTTTTAATCTTTGCCTTTGGCTTGCGTACCCGACACAACCGCAGGTGGACGCCCAGGAAGTCAAAACCCTCTTTGGCTTTGGTTACCCGGGTTTTCTCCGGATGTAGTTCAAGGCCTAATCGGCCCATCATCCTGCGTATCTCTGTGAGTATCCACTCTGCATCGGTCTTCGGGTGTAGCAAGATGACAAAGTCATCTGCATATCTGATTAGGGTTCCAGGTAGCCTGGATTGTTGCCACATCTTGTCGAACGAATGGAGGTAGATATTCGCTAACAAAGGCGAAATCACCGACCCCTGTGGCGTTCCCAATCCGTCCGGCTCGATGTAGGCTCCATCATCCATGACGCCCGCTTCCAGCCATCCTTTGATGAGCTTTATCATCCGTGGGTCGCTTATCCGGCGTTTAACCAGATTCATCAGTGGCTCTTGCGGGATTCTGTCGAAGCAGCTACGGATGTCCGCATCTACTACGGTCGTTCTTCCCCTGAAGGTGATAATTCGTTGAATCTCGCGAATTGCCATAGGCGCATCGCGTTCAGGACGAAAACCGTAGGAGCACGGCAAAAAGTTCGTCTCGAATATCGGTTCAATCACCAGTTTTGCCGCCATTTGGATCAATCGATCTTTTATGACGGGAATTCCAAGTGGGCGTTTTTCAGGTTTACCGGGTTTTTCGATCCAGCAGCGCTTCACCGGAAGGGGACGATAGGTCTTGCTCCGCAGTTCCTGTTCTATTTCATCCAGGAAAGCTTCACCCCCTATCTCCTCTTCGATGTAGTCAAAACTCTGCTCGTCTATTCCCGGTGCTCCTCTGTTCGCCTCTACCCTAAACCAGGCCTCCCTTAACACGTCTCTACGGTATAACTTATCATAGAGCGCACCGAACCTCCTATCCAGCGACTGTTTCGCTGCATGGGAGAGCTTGTCCTGCAAAGCTTGGACGTAACTACTCATGTTCATAGTCTTTCGACACTCATGTGGCCTTCTTTACATTACAAGCACTGTCAAAGTACGGCCGCACGCTCAAGGTGGGTTGTGTTGTCCCACCTGTCATCACTTAAAGGCCGCTCCGACATCCCTCTACCCGTAACACCGTTCTCGCCGGTTTTATCCGACTTGAGCAGTGCTTTCCGTCTTCGGTGGTCAACGGAGGCAGTAGGACTTCAGGTCTAAGTCTCCCCTCTCTTTCTCCACATACCGAT
>JBEVXT010000706.1:0-2474 GCA_040505955.1 Sedimenticola sp.
GACGTTACATCGTGCCCATCGTTCCTGATGAGGCGCGCACCTTCGGACTCGACTCCCTCTTCAGATCCGCCGGCATCTACTCCGCCGACGGCCAGAGCTACACACCAGTAGATCACGACAGCCTGCTCACCTACCGCCAAGCAAAGGATGGACAGATACTCCAGGAGGGGATCTGTGAGATCGGCGCCATCTCCTCCTTTATGGCCGCCGGCAGTGCCTATGCTGTCCACGGCATCCCCACCATCCCGTTCTACTTCTTCTACTCGATGTTCGGCTTTCAGCGCATCGGTGACTCGATCTGGGCCTGCGGCGACATGCTCTGTCGCGGCTTTATGCTTGGCGGTACGGCGGGGCGCACCACCCTCAACGGCGAGGGACTGCAGCACCAGGACGGCCACTCTCAGGTGGTGGCCAACTGCGTACCCAGCATCAAGAGTTACGACCCCGCTTTCGCCTACGAATTGGCGGTGATCATCCGTGACGGCATCCACCGCATGTACCAACTGCAGCAGAATCACTTCTACTACATCACCCTCTATAACGAGAACCACCCGATGCCGGCGGCTGTAAACATTGAATCCATCGAAGAGGGGATAGTGCGCGGCATCTACCTTTACCGGCAGGGGAAAGTTACCCAGTGGCAGGGGCCAAAGGTACATCTGCTGGCAAGCGGTCCCATCATGCAGCAGGCATTGGAGGCCCGGGAACTGCTGGATGAGATGGGCATAAACGCCGATATCTGGAGCGTCACCAGCTACAACGAACTCTACCGCGACGCCATGGAGGTGCAGCGCTGGAACCGGTTGCACCCCACAGAAACACCCCGCACCCCCTATCTGGCAGAGGTAATGGCGGATGAGTCCGGCGTGTTCGTTGCCGCCTCCGACTACATGAAAGCGCTGCCCCTCTCCATCGCCCCCTGGATACCCGGCCCCTATCAGATCCTCGGTACCGACGGTTTCGGTATGAGCGAGGCCCGCCCGGAGCTGCGTGACCACTTCGAGATAGATGCCCGTTTCATCACCCTGACGGCCCTCCACGCGCTGTCCGAGGAGGGAGCGATAGCAGCGCAGCAGGTGGCGGACGCCATCGAGCGCTTTGCCATCAATCCTGAAAAACGCGCCCCCAGCGAGGTATGACGGTGATAACTGAACTACTACTGCCCGACCTGGGCGAAGACATCACCTCCGGCACCGTGATCACTGTTGCAGTTGCGGCAAACGACACCATCACAGCCGGACAGACACTGTTTGTAATCGAGACCGACAAAGTCACCGTCGAGATACCCGCAGAAAGCAACGGCGTTATCCGGCAACTCTATGCACAGCCCGGAGACGAAGTGGCGGTGGGTGACCGGCTTGCCGCCATTGAGTCCGCCGGGGGCGATATTCCACTCACGGCAGCCACCTCCAGCGCAAAGGAGACACCAGCAACCACCGCGGTAATCCAGGAGACGGCAGCCACTCCCCGCCAGGCCGAAGCAGCACTACCACGCCACGACAGACCTGCAAGGAAGCCTACTGCCACAGCTCACTCCGCACCCGCCGGCCCCGCCGCCCGCCGTATGGCAAGAGAGCTGGGCCTCGCTATCCATACCGTTCCCGGCAGCGGCGCCCGGGGGCGTATCTGTAAGCAGGATGTGATCGCCTTTGCCAAGCGGCAACTGCAAGAGGGCAGTGCAGGGAGCAAAAAACCTGAGCCCACGCCACTCCCCGACCTTAGCCGCTTTGGTACATTGGAGAGCACCCCCCTCAGCAATATCCAGCGCGCCACCGCACGCAATATGGCCCGTGCCTGGCAGGAGATCCCCCACGCCTGGATGCAGGAAGAGATCGACATCACCGCACTGGAGCAGCTGCGGCAAGAACTGAAATCAGCACGGGGCGACCAATCCCCTCCCCTCACCATCACCCCGTTTATCATCAAGGCGATGGCCGACGCCATGGCGCAGCATCCCCTCTTCAACGCCACCATCGACCTGACCAATGACCAAATTCTCTACCGTCGCTATAGCGACATAGGTGTGGCGGTGGATACCCCACGCGGGCTGGTGGTACCGGTGATACGCGGTGTCGAAAAACTCTCCCCCGAGGCCATCGCCAGAGAGATTGCGAAGCTGTCGGTGCGGGCGGATCAAAACAGCCTGAAACCCAACGAACTACAAGGCGCAGGCATCACCCTCTCCAACCTCGGCAACATGGGCCTGAGCAGCATCTACCCCATCATCAACTGGCCCCAATCCTCCATTGTCGGCATCGCCTCTGCAGGCTGGCGTCAACGGCGTGATCCGGATGGGAACTGGCGGGAGCGCCTGCTGCTGCCCCTCACCCTCGCCTTCGACCACCGCCTCATCAACGGTGCCGATGCCGCAAGGTTTGTCGCCCAGCTGAAAAATCTTCTGCAGGAGCCCGAAGTGCTGATGCTTGACCAACAAGAGTAGTCTGAAGAGATCAGGGGGTCAGCCAGCTTGATTT
>JBEVXT010000707.1:0-13667 GCA_040505955.1 Sedimenticola sp.
GTAATGCCGGAGCCCAGTAGCAGAAAAAAGGTGAGCAAGAGTAGGGTGAAACCAGCGGTTTTTATTCTTCTGTGCATTGATGAATCCAGTTGAGGTAGCCAAGGAGCCTGTCCGAGAATAGGACACCTACTGCGGAAACCCCATTTTGGCCCTTTTTTCCGCTCATTTTCGTTGAATAAGAGCAACTATTCGCCTCAAATGACCGAAAAAAATGACTCAAAATGGACTTCCCTCGCTACGGTGCCTATTCTCGGACAGGCTCCAAGAAGGCCCTGTTCAATAGTGACCGCAATTATCTCCGGTAGTTCATAGGGGTGGAGATCGGTAATCCTCCGCTCCAGCTCCGGATAGCGTTGCCGTGTTGTCTTGATCAGGAGTTGCCGCTCTTCGGCAGTTTCACTCGCCCCCTGCCAGTGGTAGACCGAAGTAACCGCTTCACTGATGGTGACGCAGGCGGCTAGTCTCTCATCCACCAGTTGCCCGGCAATCACCCCGGCGGTTTCACCATCAGGGCAGGTGCAGAAAACTAGAAGTGCTTCGGAAGACATGGGCAGAAAGATACAGCAACCCATAGGTCTGTGCAAAAGAGAGAATCCTGAGACTATATAGGGGTTTATAGGGAGTGGTAACTTTTCAAGAAGTCCGTGGAATAGGGGTGCAGTAACACCACAAGGTAGCTGAATTCGTAATTATCATGCTGAAAGAGCAGTAGTAGCCAGTTGAACTCTGAATCTTGAGTGTAACTATTCGGGTGATTGATGCGGTTCGCAAGCTCACCACATCCTACATGCAAGCATAGAGGGTACGGGGTCGTAGTCGATTGCCCACATGGATATGGGCAATCAACTCCGACCTCCGAAAGTACAGCACGGTAGTCCAGAATTCAGATGTAGGAGCGAACTTGTTCGCGAAGAGCATATTTCGTAGTCCATCGCGAACAAGTTCGCTCCTACAACACCTCGGTTCCACCATGACTGTGGTTTTTAGGATAAAAAGGCACAAAATGCGAATTTATGTGTGCAAATGATTATTTTTTAACTCAAGAAATGGCGGCTTTTTGGGGTGAGCTGAATAGTTACTCTTGAGTTACAATTGCTCATAAGTTTTAATGGCGATGGGCTTGTGAACTGCAACAATTAGGCCTAACTTAACGGTGTAGATTCAGACTTGATCCGGGTAGTAATTAAGTATGAAAAAGAAGAGAGTTAAGAAAAGGTTGAAGCAGTGCCTCAAGTGCAAGCACTTAAGGTTCAGGAAAAGCCCACTGTGGAAGCAGTGTACTAAGTGTGGCTGTTTGGTTGAATTCAAGGCCCGTCGCAGCTATGCCAAGTGCCCCAAGGGAAAGTGGTAGATTGACGGTATCCACCACCAGCACAATCCACTAACCCCCCTTGAGCACACATCCAATAGCGGGATTTTATTCAGTTAAGCGCTGTCTCCCAGCCCCTACCTCCTAATTCGCCTGCTCCAGCGCCTGATTACGGAAACTGTTCCACTCCTTCAGTCGGTTCTGGATCAGCAGCATGCCGTCGAAGTAGGGCACCACCTTGTTTCTGCGGATGATATTCCGTCCCTCAGGCCCAAGGGCGAATTTGATGAAGTGATCCGCCTGTTTGCCATTCTCCGCAGAGCGGTTATAGGTGAGAAAGAGGGGACGATAGAGGAAGTAATTTCCAGTTTTGATGTTATCAAATGAGGGATCCAGCCCCTCCAATTTAAGAATCTTGAAGTCCCGTTTATAGGCACTGGCCACCCCCGTTACCGAGATGGCATTGATATTCTTCTCCACCGCCTTTTCCAGTGGCCCGGAGGACTTATATAGATGCTTGCTGTTGAATTCGAGATCCAGATCGTCGAACAGGTAGTTACGCAGGCTACGACCGACGCCGGATATCTTACCGCGACGAATCAGCAGTTCCAGCGGGGCGCTCTCTCCGCCCAGTTGTGACCAGTTGGTTATTTTACCCAGATAGAGATCTCTGAGATTGGCCAGTGAGATGGAGTCGACGGGATTGTCGTTGTGGACGATGGCGACCAGTGCATCCCAGGCCACCGGCACCATCCGGGTAGCGGTCTCCTCCCGGGCGGTATTCAGTTTGTAGCGGCAGGCGCCGCCGATATCAGCCTGCTTGGCGGCAACACTGCGGATGCCCTTGGTAGCACCGCCGCCTTCAATGGTGATGTTGTGGTTGTATTTGGCCATATAAGCGGCTGAAAGATCTGCCATAAAGGCGTTGCGGGTAATGCCGCACCCCACCCACTTGAGGTCAATGGCCTGGGCCGCAGATGAGCAGATCACCAGTGAAAGGAGTGTCAGGGAACGCAAAACACTTATTTTACAGCTCATATTGTCTACCTATTCAGCGCGAGGTGGAGAGGTTTTTGGGAGCATCAGTTTCAGAACGGAGGCCGGTAATTTCAAAGCTGTTGCCGCGTCGCCACAGTTGTATTGTTGTTGGTCTGGGGCGGGTGTTCGTGCAGCAATTATAACAATGTAAAAATATAACTAGATTCCTCTCCGATAAGAACTATGGAAAACCATAACACTCTATATCGAAAACACCAACTTTGTGCCTCCTCTGTGTACTTTCTGCTTATGTTTTCAGTGTTTCGCTTTCATATTTCCGGCTGATCACTAAATTGGCGGCTTGCCCAGCACCACTTCGCCGACTAATCTCAGTACAGGGATAGGTATTCGTAATCAGGGGGATATCATGGCACTTGCATCGCAACTGAAAAAATATCTGCAACAACATGAGGTCGACTATCAGTTGGTGGCTCATCCTCATAGCGAATATAGCATGGAGACGGCAGAGAAGGCGCATGTTCACGGTGATGCACTGGCCAAAGGGGTGCTGGTTATGGATGACGATGGCTACCTGCTGGTGGTGGTTCCGGCCGACTACCAGATCGAGCTTGAGTCCCTACGCACTGTTTTGCAGCAGGAGGTGCTGCTGATGGGTGAGGGTACTCTGAGAGAGATCTTTACCGATTGTGAGCTGGGGGCGGTGCCGCCCGTCGGCATGGCCTATGGGGTGAAAACGGTGTGGGATCCAAAATCGAGCCTCGGCAGACTCGACGAGATCTTCTTCGAGGCGGGGGATCACCACCACTTGGTGAGAGTAAGTGGTGAACAGTTCCATGAATTGATGGCGCCAGCGGAGCGTGGTGAGTTCAGTCACCACGTCTGACAACAGATCCTCGTCGGCGGCCCCGTTTTGGCCAATATAGTCATCGCCTGGGAGCTGGGTGGGGGAACTGGGCACCTCCACACGCTCGCTCCTGTGATCGGTCGGCTCATCGAGCGCGGCCACTTGGTTACGCTGATAGCCAGGGATCTGCTGCGGGCGCGAAGCCTGCTGGGCCAACTACCGGTAACACTTTTCCCCGCACCCTTCTGGGCTGGCGACGCCACGGCGCTTCCCAAGGTGGCAAGCTATGCGGATGTTCTGCTGCGCATCGGTTTTATTGATCCGGTCGGTATGGCAACCCTGGTGCAGAGCTGGCTCGCCTTCTACAAAATTCTCCAGCCTGATCTGATTCTGACCGAGCACGCACCGACCGCCCTGCTTGCCGCCCGGGTGGCGAACCTCCCCTGTGCAGTGGTCGGAACCGGCTTTACCCTGCCCAAAGCGGAAGAGCCCTTCACCTCCATCACTCCCTGGACGTTGGTCTCTGATAAACGCCTGCAGGAGAGCAGTAGTAAGGCCCTGGAAGGGTGCAACCGGGTGCTCGACCGATGCGGAGGCGAGCATTTGCAGCAGCTGTCGGATCTGCTGGTAAGCCGCTTTCAGGGACTGATCACCTTTGCCGAGCTGGATCATTACGGGCCGAGGGCGGGGGCGGAGTACTATGGTCACTTTATGTCTCCAGATCCCATGCCCAGGCCGATCTGGCCTGCACGGGGTGGGCCGCGCATTTTCGTCTATATACACCACCACTTTCGTCACTTCGCCGGGCTGATGCAACAGCTCGATGAGATGGGCTGTCCAACGCTGGTGGTATCACCCGGTATCAGCAGGCAGGAGGCTGGCCGCTACAGTGGCCGCCGCCTGCGGATCAGCAATCGGCAGGTTGATATCACGGCTGTGGCGGAGGAGGCGGATGCGATATTCAGTCACTCCCCTCATGGCCTGGTGGTGGAGCTGCTGCGCCTCGGGCGGGCTTCGATACTGCTGCCCAACTATGTGGAGCAGGCATTGATGGCTTACCGCGTAGAGCGGCAGGGGCTGGGTGTTGCCGGCGGGCCCAGGCGCGAGAATCACGACTACCGGAAAATGGTGGAGACGCTTCGGGGCAACAGGGCGATTGCCGATAACGCCGCCGCCTTCAGCCGACGCTACCGGGACTATAGCCAGGAAGAAGCCGTAAACACCCTGGTACAGAGGCTTGAGGAGTGCATCCCACCCTATTGAGACCTCCCCCGTTGCAGCGTAAGCTTGCCTCATGAACCCACTCTTTATCTTTTTGCTGCTTTTTGTCGGCGCCCCCCTGGTTGAGCTCTACTTCCTTATTGAAGTGGGCTCGGTGATCGGCGCCATCCCCACTATCGCCCTGACCATCTTCACCGCAGTGCTCGGTGGCATGATGGTGCGCCTGCAGGGGTTTGCCACTGCTTTGCGGGTGCGTGAGACCATGGAACGGGGGGAGACCCCCGCCATTGAGGTGATGGAGGGGGTGGTGTTGTTACTCTGCGGCCTCTTGCTGCTGCTGCCCGGTTTTCTCACCGATATTTCCGGCTTTCTCTGCCTGGTTCCGCAACTCCGCCGTATGCTGGTGATCGGTTTTCTCAAGCGCTCCGGGGTGATGCAGCCATCACCAGGAAACGTTTATCGGGAGACCCGTCAGGATGAAACCAAGGTGATCGAGGGTGAGTATCAGCGGCACGACGACTGATTTGCCGTCCTTCATGTTTTGCCAATACCCTTCTCGGTGGGATTATTTCAATGCAGCGAGAATTGCCTTCCTGTCATAGCCGCTGATCAGGGTTTTGTTGATCACCAACAGAGGAGTGCCGCGCCCTCCCAGGGCGTCATACTCGCCCCTTGCCTGCTCAGATTTCTCGATATCGTACTCGATGTAGGCCACTCCGAGTCGGTCAAACAGCTTGCGCGCCTTGGCGCAGTAGCTACACCAGGAGGTACCGTACATCACCACTTCATGGTTATCGCTCAGTGCAATGTCCGGGAGGGGGGTGAAGTAATCGACAACCTTCCCCACATTGAGCATGGCGGCAAAGAGGAGAGTGATAATAATGATCTTTTTCATCTGTCGCGGTTCGATGAGGTTGAGATGCTCAGCCGCCCAACAGCCCGCTCTGGGCAATGCCGTCGAATATGAACTGAACCGCCAGGGCGGTGAGGAGTACACCGAAAACCCGGCTGATCACATGCATGCCGGTAACGCCGAGAATGCGATTGATCTGTGTCGCCAGTAACAGTGCGATGAGTGTTACCACCATCATTACCAACATGGCACCTACGACCACTGCCTGAAGATGGAGTTCCCCCTCGGTATTGGCCATCAGCAGGATGGCTGCGCCCATGGAGCCGGGGCCTGCAATCAGAGGGGTGGCGAGGGGAAATACCGAAATATCCTTTCTTGCCACCGCCTCCTGTTTCTCCTCATCGGTGGCGGTGAGCCCTCCCGATGAGCGGGCGAACACCAAATCGATACCCATCAGCAGCAGCAGAATGCCGCCAGCTGTTCTCAGGGCCGCCAGAGAGATGCCCAGGCCTGCAAGCAGCAGTTCCCCCACCAGTGCAAACAGCACCAGTATGACGGAGGCGATCAGGGTACCCCGAAGGGCCATCGACCGTCTCGCCTGTGGTGACTCGTCGGCGGTGAGGGCAGCGAAGATCGCCGCCACATCGAGGGGACCAATGGTCGCAAAAAAAGTGGCCACAGTGACTATTGCCGTCTCAATCATTCAACCTGAAATCCGCAGTTAAGTGCCCTGATGATACAGGAAAAGAGGATATGGCTAACCTTCGTTTTGCCGAACTGTATCGTTGTTAGGAAGGGGTGTGGCGCTCACTGCGACAGGTAGTGGTTTGCTACCCCTGCCGGCCCCACCCAGCTGGCTGATCAACACACCGATAAACACCAGGCCAGCGGCAAGGAACTGCTGAGTTGAGAAACGCTCACCGAGGATGGCAAAGCCGAGAATCACAGAGAATACCGGAATCAGGTTGACGAAAGCGCCCGCCTGGGTGGCGGGGATGCGGCTTACCCCAAAGTTGTAGAGGCCGTAGGCACCGACGGTGACGACCGTACCGAGGTAGACAATCGCCAGGGTGGAGATCAGTGTTGGCTCTACAGGCAGCATATCACCGGGGGCGAAGAGCGCCGGGAAGAGGAAAAAAACCGAGCCGACAAAGGCCTGCAGAGCGGTGAGGAAGAGGGGGGAGTAGCGGGCACTGAGGTGCTTGAGGGTGATGGTGTAACCGGTGGCGCAGACCATGGCGATAAACTCAAGGAAGTTACCGAAGAGGGGATTGGGTGCGCCAGCGGAGGGTTCGCCTGAGAGACCGAGCCACCAGGCACCGGCGATGGCGAGGACGAATCCCAGCCAGGTGATCCTGCCGATCCGTTCATGGAGCCAGAAAGCGGCTCCCACCGCCACCATCAGCGGCAGCATGGCGGTGATCATGCCCGCTTGCGAGGCAGTGGTGTTTTGCAACGCCCAGGCTTCAAAAATAAAGTAGAGGCAGGGCTCAAAAGCGGCCATCAGCAGCAGGTACTTGATGTCCTGGCGGCGGAAGCGGATCTTTCTGAAATGGCCGACCAGCGGCAGAAAACAGAGCGCGCCGATAAACATACGCCCGAAGATCACCAGCCATGGCGGGTAGGAGGCGAAGGCAAGTTTCAGGGCGATAAAAGAACTGCCCCAGAAGAGCATGGCCAGAGTGAGCCCAATCAACGGCAGCAAGTGGTGTTGTCTGTTCAACAGATTAGTCTCGGAACGGAGCGGTCAACAGAGGATTCTAGGTTCAAGTGTGCCTCGGAGACAGGGCGGGGAAAGCCGAGAACCTACTCCCGGTGGTACTTGAGGTCAAGCTGGGTGAGAAAGATATCGCGAAACTACTAAGATCCAATACTTTTGATGGGGTCTCCACTTAGCTGTACGACAGCTATATGTGCCGATAAAATCCGGCACCATTTGACTTAGTCTGTGTGGCGACAGGGGGGAAAAGTCAAATGATGGGTGTCCTCTCTACACCGCTCTCTACACCGTATCCCCAGATTTATTCATGCCGCAATACCGTGCAGCCCCTGCTGTGAAGGATAGTCAGAATGAGGAGAAAATGTGAATTTCCCCCATGATGCGTGATGGTTCTTGTAAGCGTGCTAGCATGGGCACCCAATTGATCGCCCCGCCCACGAGAAGCTGTCTAGTGCCCAGTAGTCTAGATTGCGCGATCAGAAAAAGCACAAGTCATTGGATGACCTCTTTCTGATGTTAATGCATTAAAGTATTTATTATGAAATCAACCGTCATCCCATCTACCCACTTTACCTGTCTTCTCGCCGCCGCTATGCTCGTCCACCTGAGCTCCCCGGTCCTCGCTGCCGATAATTACGTCAGAGGGAATGGCACTTGGACTCACGACGAACCTGGTGATTTCAACGAGGTCAACATTGCGCACGGCAATGGACAGAATGCCGACTGGACCGTCAACGCCAAGCTCACCTCAAACGTGGGCAATATCGCCACCGGCTCCTTCTCCGAGGCCACAGTTCATCTCAATAATGTCTGGACTGTCAACGGTAAAGTGACTATGGGGGGCTCCGCTAGCCACGCCATCGTTAACATCAATGCGGGAGGACAACTGCTTGCCACGGGCAACATCTCTCATCGCAACGACAGCTCCGTCACCCTCACCCTCGACAGTGGCACCATCGGCGACAATGACGGCAGCAACCCCTACTTATCCGACACTTCCTTCTTCACCGCAGATCGCAGCTGGTCCAAACCCGTCACCTTGACCATGCTCAACAACAGCAAGTGGTATGCCGATGAGTACACCCTCAATGGCGGTATGGACGTCAACCTCACCGTGTCCAGCGGTTCGCTGCTTCATACCCATCACGCCTCCCTCGGTGGAAGGGCTGACAGCAACGTCACAGCCACCCTTGATGGGCACGGCACAAAATGGAAGCTGCGGGGCTACGAAGACGATCTCATCTACACCTGGGGTGATATGACCCTGGGCGATGCCGGTACCGTCAACCTCACCGCCACCGGTGGGGCCGACATTGAGTCCGGTGCTGTTCTGCTCGCCGTCCAGAGCGGCTCGACGGGCAATGTCCGCCTCGAAGACAGCGGCACCACCTGGACGCTTCAAGGTGATCTCATATTCACTGACGGCAACGCCGACTTTGCCGTACGCGACGGCGCCGTGGTCAACGCAAATACCGGGATGACGCTCAAAAGCGGCGCATACGACGCCTTAAGCATCGGTGGTCTCGACAGTGGCGACGGCAGTGCGGCAACCGTTAATGTCGTCTCCACGTTCAATCTTGGCGGGGGCGGTACGGTCGGCATGCGACTCTTCGAAGGGGGCGTGCTCAACACATCTGGCTGGGTGATGCTGGGGGCCAATGGGGGAGAAGCGACTGTCCACCTGAGCGATTCCGGCACCCTCTGGGACGCCAATAAGGGGCTCTCCTTGGGCGGTGGGGATAATAGCGGCACCGCCCACGTGTTGCTTTCAGAGGATGCTGTTCTCGACAGCACCGATGTCTACATCGCCTCCACACTTGGTGATGTTGCCACCCTCACCATGATCGACCGCGCTGTCTGGCGACTGGGCGGGGAGGCCTACATCGGTAGTCGCGGTTCTGCGGAGGTGATGATTACCAATGGCAGCGAACTCCAGGGTGATGGTCAGGATGTCTTCCTGGGCAGCGCAAGTAGTGCCATCGGTACCGTTATTGTCTCTGGTGACGATGCAGGCACCCCAAGCAGCTTCCACAGTGAAAATCTCTATATTGGCGGTAGCGCCAGCACCGCCGGTGGTATGGGCAGCTTTCGCATCGGTGACAACCCTTTAACCGGGGGTACCGTCGAAACCGGCGGTGAGGTGAAAATCAACGGTACCCTAAAAATCTGGGGCGGTAGCACGCTCGACATGACCAGCGGCAGCCTCGAAGTGGGTACTCTCGACATCCAGGGCGGCGCTTTCAATATGGACGGCGGCACCCTGATGACCGCCAACCTGCTCGGTGATCTGCATATACAGGGCGGCAGCTTCAGTCCCGGACACTCTCCCGCCATCAGCTCCATTACCGGCAACTATCTCCAGGGACCAGACGGGATACTGGAGATCGAACTGGCAGGGCTTGCAGCAGGGGAGTTCGACCTGTTGAACATCAGCGGCTATGCCGACCTGGGGGGCACACTGGAGGTCACTCTGCTCGGTGATTATCTACCAGAGGAAGGAGATCTGTTCACCTTTCTTACTGCGGCGTCGATCCTCGATACATTTGACTCTTTGATCCTTCCTGGCTTTGCTGACAAGAGGGAGTGGAAGTTGATCTATGGTGCAAATTCAGTCAGTCTGGAGGTTGTCTCCGCCGTTCCACTACCCGCCGCAGTCTGGCTCTTCGGCACCGGCCTCTTGGGTTTATTCGGATTCTCCAAGCGAACAAAGATTAAGAGGCAGAATACTAAATAACTTAAGTGGCTACTCTCGAGTTCTGCTCTCTCGATCTATCGAGGATACCCATCGAAATAGTCTGAGAAAATCCAGAACCATATGAGGACACCCATCACTTGACGCAGCAAAGATGATGGGTGTCCTGTCTTTCCAGTTTCAAGGCGATAAAAGAACTGCCCCAGAAGAGCATGGCCAGGGTGAGCCCAATCAACGGCAGCAGGTGGTGTTGTCTGTTCAACAGATTAGTCTCGGAACGGAGCGGTCATCCGAGCCCGGCGACCCCAATTTCCCGTACATCAATATCGTTAGTACTCGAACATTTCTTGCAAACACGAACACAGCTCTTTTTGTGTTTTTGCGCTTACCAACCCAAGTTTTTTTACCAATCTTAGCTTATCAACCGCCCTAATTTGATCAAGCAATATCAAGCCATTTTTACCTTTAAACCTGCATGAAATACGACACGGAAATTTGAACCCTTTTGTAGTCATCGGGGCCATGAGCACTGTAGACAGTGGTGACATTTCATTGGGTGAAATTACAACACATGGGCGTGTTTTATTGATTTCTCTTCCCTTCGTAGGATTAAGGTCAACCAGCCATACATCAAATCGCTTTATCATTACCACTCCAGCCCATCATCTGATTCTAGAGGTAAATCCAACCACTCGTCATCCAGTGGTTCTTGCCCCTGAGCCGAAATTGTTTGCTCTATAACCTCTTTCCATCCCTCTCTAACTCCCTTTTCTGGAGTTATGAGAAGGCCATCTTTAACTAATTGTAATTTAAGCTCTTTTCCTTCTAAGTGGGCTTGTTCAACCAGAGGCTTAGGAATTCTTATACCTTGAGAGTTCCCTATTCTTACCAGCTGAGTCATTTGAGCATACCTCAATAATTTATAAAATCATACGTAACTATAATGTAATTACATCCTTTTTTCCATAAACATGAGAAAATCACGATTCTTCTTGGGCAGCTAACGCCTCGCGTAACCAGCTACCCAAAGTTGCAGAGCGCTGCGGCGCAGCTGTGTGACTGGCATGGTAGCCATGCTAGTTCTGCCATTTACCCACAAACCCCAACGCCACAACAAGGAGTCACTGAGAAAATCGGGGTCATATATGGTTCGCCCCGCGATGTAAGAAAAAGTTCGTTTGAAATTAAGGCATCCCTTTCTGATGATAAATTTTACTCTGAACTTTACTCCGACCCCAATTTTCGATAACGCCTCCTTCTCCCGGGGCCTATCCCCGCAGGAACCATATGAAACCATATGAGGACACCCATCACTTGACGCAGCAAAGATGATGGGTGTCCTGTCTTTCTTATTTAACCGTCGATTCTGGCCAATGGGGGCTTTCGACAGCGTACTGAAGATTGCCGCCCGAGTGGAGTCGCTAACCTACAGAGGCTTTTACGAAAGCGCGCAGGCACATACAAATCCCCCGAACTCAGACGAACCTGCGTTAACCGGATAGGCATGGGTTAATGATTGGTTAAGATTGGGGATTGCCCTGGGATTTCTCGTAGTCCATGGGTAACGAAAACGGCTTGCCCCTCAAAAGGCTAATGCATGTTTGAACTTGCCTGTGGATCCACGGGGGTAGCTTTATATGGCCCCATCGTAGGGAAAGGCTTGTGCACCAATATCTTGTGAGCCGTGCAGTACGCGCACAATAAACATTTTGTCATCTACAATGTGGAAGTAAAAACAGCGTCCACGATAAGGAAAGCCGTGCAGTTCCTGCCTGATGTAATCGCGGGGTGAGCCTGTAACACCATTTGCGGCCAGAGCATAAAGCTTGTCCGTCAGGTCTTTTACGAAAGCTTTGGCTGCTTTTAGGTTTTCTTTGGCAATGTGTTTTCGGATGCTTCGTAAATCCGACTTCGCCGTATCGGTGATGATTAAGCACAGGGGTTTGATGGTGCTATTCCTTAATCTTGCATGATGTCGTTAAGCAGGCTTTCCGCACTGTCATATTCTTTGTATCGTCCCGCTTCAATATCTGCAAGCCCTTCATCTACTAAGGCCCGTAATGCTTTTTGTTTGTTTTCGTAGTCCTCCAAAAGACGCAGGCCAGCCCGCACTACTTCGGTTTTGTTTCCAAAACGCCCATGTTCCACTTGGTCATTGATAAACGAGCGATCGTGACCGCCGAGAGAAAAGCTCATATTTTTCAGTGTCTCAGCCATTTGCACAGCCTCCTTTCATACAATCAACATATAATATCTATACAATACATATTATTATTTGACCAGATAAAAGACTTTAGGGCTAGTGGAGATGAAAAAGACATGACATCATCTTTGCTGGATCAAGTGATGGGTGTCCTGATCTTTTCCGTTCAAGGATGATGCATGGAAGACAGCCGGGCTGCCAAAACACCTGCTTTTGGAGAAAGGAGAAATCAAATGAAACGAATACTCACCCTGGTAGTTCTTCTGTTTGCGGCCATAGGTAGTTCATCGTATGCGGCAACAACTGCCACCTGGATATCTGGTAATGGGTTGTACTCGGCCGCTAGTAATTGGGATGGTGGTGTAGTCCCGAAAAACTCAGCCACTGAAACATTCGATATTGTAATTGACAATAGTGCGGATGTGAGTCTGGATGATTTAACCAGTATAACTATCAATCAATTAACCTTGATGTCAGGCAATACCTTCAAGGTAGATGGTACTGGATCGGTGCTTAATGTGCTGAATACCGTATCTTTTGATGGCACATCGGTATACGCCAGTGATGGTGGTGTTTTAGACCTCTCTGCTGCCACCTCCCATACGGGTACAGATGGCTATAACCTGGATCGTACTCTTAGTGCTGCGGATGCGGGTTCAGTGCTGAATCTCTCTAGTTTAACCACTCTGGTGCGTAACTCAGGTGGTGCAAATGATCTACACATAAAGGCATTGGCTGGTGGTGTGGTTGATCTAAGCGGTTTAAGCGAGTTTACCGATAATGGCAGTGGTAATGGTGCTTTGCATTTGAGTGCTGATGGCGTTGACTCAAAGCTGGATATCAGCGGTGTAACTCAACTGACGAGCGCGAACATTGCAGCCTTGAAGGGTGGTGAGGTCACTGGTCAACTGATAAATTTAACCTCTAGCAGGGTGACCAAGTATGGCAATACTAGCACACTTGATTTGAGTCAATTGGTAGATGGTACCGACAGTACCTTTATTGCTGAAGATGGCGCAATAATTGACCTGCACACTGCAAATATAGACCGCACTAGCCTGATAGTACAAAAAGGCTGGCAGGGTGCTGGTGGTGGTCTGATAACCACTGCTGTAATCTCCTATACGGGTACAGATGGCTTTAATCTGGATCGTACTCTTAGTGCTGCAGATGCGGGTTCAGTGCTGGACCTCTCCAGTTTAACCACTCTGACGCGTAACTCAGGTGGCTCAAATGATCTAACCATAAAGGCATTGGCTGGTGGTGTGGTTGATCTAAGCGGTTTAAGCGAGTTTACCGATCATGCCAGTAGTAATGGTGCTTTGCATTTGAGTGCCGATGGCGCTGGCTCAAAGCTGGATATCAGCGGTGTAACTCAACTGAAGAGCGCGAACATTGCAGCCTTGAAGGGTGGTGAGGTCACTGGTCAACTGACAGATTTAACCTCTAGCAGGGTGACCAAGTATGGCACTACTAGCACACTGGATTTGAGTCTGTTGGTAGATGGTACCGACAGTACCTTTATTGCTGAAGATGGCGCAATAATTGACCTGCACACTGCAAATATAGACCGCACTAGCCTGATCGTACAAAAAGGCTGGCAGGGTGCTGGTGGTGGTCGGATAACCACTGCTGTAACCTCCTATACGGGTACAGATGGCTTTAATCTGGATCGTACTCTTAGTGCTGCAGATGCGGGTTCAGTGCTGGACCTCTCCAGTTTAACCACTCTGACGCGTAACTCAGGTGGCTCAAATGATCTAACCATAAAGGCATTGGCTGGTGGTGTGGTTGATCTAAGCGGTTTAAGCGAGTTTACCGATCAT
>JBEVXT010000708.1:0-25372 GCA_040505955.1 Sedimenticola sp.
TTTCAGGGGTGAGCTGAATAGTTACGAATTATTGAGAGGTTATTTCAGCATACTCTCTGCTGGCAACTGGAAGAACTGCAGCTCACCCTCCTCGCCACTCAGCTGTACCGACTCACCGCTGTGCATGGCGGCAAAATCCTTTGCCAGCTCCTGTGCTTTCTCCAGATTATCCCGATAGTGGGCGGCACGAACCGCCTCGGATACCGGCTCAGCCGCACTTGCCCGTGCCTGGAGGGCTTCGCCAAGAGAGAGTGAGGGAACATCACCGCACCAGATTTTATGCAGCCAGGCTCCGCTGTCGTGATCAAAGCGGTACTGTTCCAGAAAGAGGCGCCCCTGGGCCGCCACAAACTCCACCGTATCGATAATATACCCCACGTCCAGATCATCGAAGGTGTAGTGGAAACCGAGCCGACACCAGCCGGGCTTGATACCGCAGTGCCCCTCGGCAATCACCGTTCTGAACTCTCTTGCATGCTCATCATCAATACCCAGCAGTTGATGGCCGTAAGGGCCGGCGCAGGAGCAACCGGCGCGGGTCTGCAAACCAAACAAGTCATTTAGCAGGGTGGTGACAAAACGTGGGTGAAGATACCCTCCGTTCTCACCCCTGATATTGAAAGAGATAATTCCGACCCGGCGCTGTGGATCGGGGTTACCAAGCACTTCAATATTTGGATGGCTCTGCCAGCGCTCCATCGCCTGCCGGGTCATTCGCAACTCCCGGGCCTCTATCACCTCTACCCCCACTGCCGCTTTCACCTCGAAAGCCAGGGCCGCCTTGATGGTCTGCAGTATGCCGGGGGTGCCGGCGCTCTCCCGAACCTCGATATCCTCGACAAAATCATGCCCCCCGGGACCGACATAGTCCACCGTACCACCACCCGCAATACTGGGGGCCAGTTCACTGTGGTAACAGCGGCTGTTGAACATCAGCAGACCGCTGCTGCCGGGACCACCAATGTATTTGTGTGGGGAGATGAAGACCGCATCAAGAGAAGCATCACCCGCCCCGTCCGCCGGTGGGTTCATATCGATCTCAACATAGGGGGCGCAGGCGGCGTAATCGAAAAACGCCAAAGCATCATAACGGTGCAACAGACGGGCAATCGCACTTACCGGCGAGCGCATGCCGGTAACATTGGAGGCGGCGGAGAAGGAGCCGATGCGCAGTCGCCCCTGATAGGCAGGATCGGTAAGCAACTGCTCCAGATGCTGAAGATCCACACCGCCATCAGGGGCCAGGCGAACCTCCTGCACCGTCGCCAGACTCTCCCGCCAGGAGATCTCATTGGAGTGGTGCTCATAGGGGCCGACAAAAACCACCGGCTGGTGCTCCATACAGTAAGCTGCAAAGGCTTCAGCCTGCTCCTCCCCGGCAAATCCCTGTAGCAGGCGACTGACTACCATCCGGGTGGCGGCGGGATGCTTCAGGCCGACCAGTTGCTGCATCCGGTCGATGGCTGCGGTGGCACCGTAACCACAGGCGATCAAGCGCCCATTCGCCCCGGCATTGAGCGCCTGCTTGATGATCTGCTCCGCCTGATGCAGCAACTGTGTGGTGATGCGGCCGCTGCTGTCATCAACGGTATGGCTGTTGGCGTAACACTGTTGCAACTGCTTGAGGTAATCCTCGATAAAATGCAATCCCCGCCCGGATGCCGTGTAGTCGGCATAGACCATCATCCGCTCACCAAACGGTGTGGAGAGAAGAGTATCGATGCCAATAGTCTGGCTGCGCAGTGTTTCAGGAGTCAGGGGCTGCATCATAGTGACCTTCCTTTTGGGCTGGATAAGAGCAGAATGCGATGTAACTACTCAGCACTATATCGTAACTGTTCAGATTGCCCCTAAAATCCGTCAGTTCAAAGCGCAAAATGTGAGTTTACAAGTGTAAATGATCATTTTGTAACGCAGAAATGGCGGATTTCAGGGGTGAGCTGAATGGTTACAATGCAATTAGATTATCGGGATTCAGGCCTTGAGTGATTGAATCCTCTTGACGATTCTCGAAGAGACCTCCTCGATGGAGCGACTGGTTGTATCAAAAACATGGAGGTTGTAGTGCTTGAACATCCGACCCGCCTTCTTCACCTCCGAGTAGCAACGTCCCAGAGAGGCGTAAGGGCTGCCGGGTCTTCGCTCCTCGCGAATCCGGTTAAGTCTTACCGGGTCGATTGTCAGGGCCAGGATCTTCTCTCTGTTCTGAATCAACACTTCGGGTAGTTTATCCTTTTCGAAGTCCTCCTCGGTAATTGGGTAGTTGGCGGCCTTGAGGCCGAAATGCATCGCCAGATAGAGGCAGGTCGGGGTCTTTCCCGAGCGCGATACTCCCACCAGAATCACATCTGCATGTTCATACTTATCGAGGCGTGCACCATCATCATTAACCACCGCAAAGTTGATGATACTCATCCGGTCTTCATAGGTCTCACCATTGACCATACCGTGACTGAGGCCGACTATGCCGGAAGGTGACATACCAAGCTCCTTACTCAATGGGCTGATAAAAGTGTCAAACACTTCAATGTAGAAACAGCTTGAATCTTCAAGAATATGTCTTAACCCTGATTCCGCCATGGTGGCAAAAACAATGGGTCGAACACCTTCAGCTTCGGTTAGCAGGCGAAACTGCTCCGCCAGCTGGTGCGCCTTCTCTTCAGTAGAGATAAACGGCATATAGATAATACGAAACTGCACCCCATCCTGAAACTGTGAGAGCAGGCTATGACCGAGAGTTTCTGCTGTAATACCAGTGCTTTCTGAAACAAAAAATACCGTACGCTTGATCATTACCGACCCGGTTTGAGTGATTTGAAGCAGTGATTATAAGCCAGTGCTCCTTGGGGTGATAAATTTAGTGCCCGTTCGGAAAAAAAGCGGAACACAGAAAAGAGCCTTTATTTTAACAGGCAACCTCTTAGATCACGGATATTCTGTCAAATGGCTACAAAAGATCTATATTTAACATAAGGATCGGTGTTGATTGGCTCCTTCTTCCTCATTAGGAGGCTGTTAAAGTACCCTCTCGCCGGTGGGGCGGGTGGGCTATTTACGACAACCTGCTAAGGAGAGGAAACTGGAGCTGACAATAGGATATGAGGTGTAGATAATGAAACCACAGACAGCACTACTTACGGGTTTAATTCTGCTGCTGACCACAGCTCTCGTGGATGCCGCACCACCCTGGAACCGGGGTTATATGGGGCATGCGCCCAACTTCGACAGCCAACAATTTCAGCATCACGGCACCTCCTCCCTGTGGGTGCAGAGATACAGTTACCCGGATGGCTATCGGGTCAGAATCACTGTCAGAGGCCTCTCCCCTGAGAGCATTGGCATATTTATGCAGGATGGCGCCTTACAGGTTGAAAACAGCACCTCCAGCATGGAGCAGCATCACAACGGCAGGGGTGCGCGCGGCGGCTTCCAGAGCTGGAGCAGCATGAGCCAACGCATACCCCTACCCCAGGATGCCGATTTCCAGCGCATGACCCGGGAGAATGGCAAAGGAACTGTAATACTGACGATCCCCCGGCGCCAATATAGACGCTGGTAGTGCGGCAGGGGTCGGAGTCGATTGCGTTGAATATATCAGAAAATATACGCTATTTCGGCGCAATCGACTCCGACCCCGAGTATGAATTTCAGATACTAAGAGTTGCCACCTAACAACGAGGGGCGCTCCCGCCGACTGCGTGACGGTGCGCTTCGCTGTTGGACTCCGGCCCTCGGCTTGGATGCTCTGTTTGCTGGGCGACTGTTCGCGCTGGCGCCCGGTCTGCCGCTGGCACCACCCTCAGCTGTCCTGTGATTACCGTCGACCTCTTTACGTGCGACCGGCTGCCGTGAACGACCTCCTCCGCCACCACTCCTGGCTCTTTTTGGGCGTTGTTGATCACTACGGTTGGAGCTTCTTCCTCCCCTACCGTTCTGAATTGGCTCCGCTTTGATGCTGGGATCTGGCTTATAATCATCGAACACCACTTTGGGAATACTCCGTTTCAGCAGTCGCTCGATATCCCGCAATAACTTCTCTTCATCGACACAGACCAGTGACAGTGCCTCACCCTCATAGCCAGCCCGGCCGGTGCGGCCGATACGGTGCACATAATCTTCCGGCACATTGGGCAGTTCATAATTGACCACATGGGGAAGCTGAGTGATATCGAGGCCGCGGGCGGCAATATCTGTCGCTACCAGTATCCGTACATCGCCACCTTTGAAACCGGCCAACGCCCGGGTGCGTGCGCCCTGGCTCTTATTGCCGTGGATGGCTGCAGCACTGAGACCATCTTTTTCCAACTGCTGAGCAAGACGGTTGGCACCATGTTTGGTACGGGTAAACACCAGCACCTGGCGCCAGTTGTTTGAGCCGATAAGAAATGAGAGCAGCTCCCGTTTGCGTGCCTTGTCTACCGGATGAACCACCTGACTGACCGTCTCGGCAGCGAGATTACGCCGTACCACTTCGATCATCACTGGTGATTTGAGAAGGCCTTTGGTCAGCCGTTTTATCTCCTCTGAGTAGGTGGCGGAGAAGAGCAGATTCTGACGCTCTCTCGGTAGCAGGGCGAGAATCTTGCGGATGTCGTGGATAAAGCCCATATCGAGCATCCGATCCGCCTCATCGAGCACCAGAAATTCCACATGGGAGAGATCCAGCGTTTTCTGCTGTACGTGGTCGAGAAGCCGACCCGGTGTCGCCACCAGGATATCCACCCCCCGACGTAACCGCTCGATCTGGGGATTGATCTTGACGCCACCGAAGATTACCGTTGATTTCAGTGGCAGGTATTTGCCGTAGGTAACGATGCTCTCTTCCACCTGGGCGGCCAATTCCCGCGTTGGTGTCAGCACCAAAGCCCTGACCGGGCGACCACCCTTGCCCTGGGCGTGGCTGTTCATCAGTTGTAACAGCGGCAGGGTGAAACCGGCAGTTTTACCTGTGCCGGTCTGGGCGCCGGCAAGAATATCCCGCCCTTCGAGAATGACGGGGATTGCCTGGCTCTGTACAGGGGTGGGTTCACTGTAGCCTTGGTCGGCAACAGCACGCAGCAATTCGGCCGATAGGCCGAGGGTATCAAATGACATGGTTGATTTATGACTCTGAGAGGTCTGCCATGCCCACAGATTAACTCCGGGGCCGGTCCAGGCAGATCAGACTTGAAAATTGCCAAAATGGCATCGGGCGCAGACCGGAAGCGCACCCGAGAAGCCGCGCACTATAACAGAGTCTGCGGGCATAGTGAATATATGCGGTTCGCAAGCTCACCACATCCTACATGCGAGCATAGGCAGAGAAAGGATTGTAGGATGCGGTGAGAGGTACGAACCGCATCATTCGAATAGCAATTAACCCTCCTGTGTGTCGGTGGTGAACAGATACCTGAATGGTTACGTATACAAAGCAGACATCGGATCTTCGGATCCAACGTCTGCTCTTGTGATCCAAGGATGAATCCCATTGGACCACATAAAGACTCAGCCCAGCGCTTTCATCGCAGCTTCGTAATCGGGCTCATCCCCGATCTCACCCACTAACTGGGTGTAGGTCACGATATCATTCTCATCCACAATAACCACCGCACGGGCGGCTAGTCCGGCGAGGGGGCCGTCGATGATGAATACACCGTAAGCCTTGGCAAACTCCTTGCCGCGCATCAGTGAGAGGGTCTCCACATTTTCCAGCCCCTCAGTCTCACAGAAACGGCCCTGGGCAAACGGCAAGTCAGCGGAGATGACCAGTGCCACGGCATCATCACGCCCTGCAAAAGACTCATTGAACTTCTTGGTGGATATCGCACAGGTGGGTGTATCGAGGCTGGGTACAATATTCAGCAGCCGCTTTTTACCTGCAAAGGTTGCTAGTGAAACATCTGCAAGGGCTTTGTTTGGCAAGATAAAGTCGGGTGCCTTGTCGCCTACAGCGGGCAGTTCGCCATTGGTGTTTATCGGGTTACCTTTCAGTGTGACAGTTGCCATCTTTCAATATCTCCTAAATTATTTATTCATTATCAACTTGCCCACATCCATTTGATGGGCTTGCCGACGCTGTTCCCCTGTTAAAAAAGGGGAATATAAAAGCATTTTCAGCAACTCAATCGAGCATCAAATAACTACTTAACTCTATGATTTTACTGATTTAACCTCAATCAAGCCAAGCTGTATCTTATGATTTATATCCCGCTATATCAACAGGTAGGGATGTAGTTTAGGGTCAATGTCCAGTCAGCTCAATGTTTTCTGATATTTATCACTTTAGAAGAGGAATATGCTATTTGACTAAGCAATTATTTAAATCCCCACCATTAAGGAATACAATACTGCAACTATTCAGCTGCTGCCAATAGAGTTCGGGGTCGGCGTCGATTGCGGCAAAAAACTGTAAATTTCCCTACCATCTTTAACGCAATCGACTCTGACCCCTGGTGAAAAGACCCTCTGTAGGGGGGGGTACTGAATAGTTACACAATACTTAACATCCATGCCAAATCAGGGAACAGCAATGGTCTCCCCAACACCCGTCTACTACAAACAGAATCGACTGAAGCAGCTCCGCGCTTTCTGCCACGCCGCCCGCACCGGCAGCATCAGCGAAGCGGCGGAGAAGGTGTTTCTCAGTCAACCCACCGTCTCGCTGCAGATTCAGGCCCTGGAGAGGGAACTGGAGACGGTACTGTTTGAACGGCGCGGTCCTAAAATCAGCCTCACACCGGAGGGGGCAGTACTGTTCAAACTCTCACAGCCGCTGGTTGAGGGGATGGACAAGCTGCACGAAACCTTTGCCGCCCAGCAGGAACTGCTGGAGTCGGGGGAGCTGAACATTGCAGCGGGGGAATCGACCATCCTCTACATCCTGCCACAACCGCTGAAGCGATTCATGACGATGCACCCGAAGATACGGGTAAAGTTGCAGAACGTTACCGGCGGACGGGATGGCTTGTCACGCCTGCGGGCGGATGAGGCCGACTTTGCCGTCGGTTCAATGATCGATGTACCAGACGACATCATCTATAAGCCGCTGATAACCTACTCCCCGGCGCTGATCATGCCAAAGGATCACCCCCTGGCGAAAAAGAAGAGTGTCTCTCTTGGTGATATCACCCCCTATGGTCTTATCCTGCCACCACCCAGCCTGACCACTTGGCGAATGGTGGATCTGGTGTTCCGGCAGCATGAGTTGAAACTGAAGGTGACCCTGGAGGCGGGGGGGTGGGAGGTGATTAAAAAGTATGTGGAGATGGGCATGGGGATATCCATCGTCACCGATGTCTGCCTCACCGGTGATGAGAATCTGGTCAAGTTCCCTCTTGATCAGTATTTCCAGAAACGCACCTACGGTGTGGTTTTTCGGCGGGGAAAATACCTCTCACCCCAAGCAAAACGGTTTCTTGAGGTGATAGAATCCTTCTACCCTGAAAGCAGTGAGTTGATTGCTGACAGCGGAAAACGGAAGGCTGTGTAACAGGAAAAACCTGCTACTTCTTGCGTCGCTCCATCTTCTTCGACTCGGCCAAATGGTCGCGGTGGGAACAGATCACCCTGAGGGCATCCTCCGGCGAATCAACCACCTGGAACAGATCCAGATCCCCCGGATCGATGCACTTGCTCTCCATCATCGTCCCCTTCATCCAATCCAGCAGACCGCTCCAGTAATCGCTGCCGTAAAGCACCACGGGAAACTGTCTGATCTTGTCGGTCTGAATCAAAGTAAGAGACTCAAACAGCTCATCCATGGTGCCATAGCCACCGGGAAAGATGATGTAGGCCATGGCATATTTCACAAACATCAGCTTGCGTACAAAAAAGTAGCGAAACTCCATTCCGGCATCGAGGTAAGGGTTGGGATCCTGCTCATGGGGTAACTCAATATTGAGTCCCATCGAGGTGCCGACACCCTTCTTACAACCACGATTTGCCGCTTCCATGATGCCCGGGCCACCGCCGGTAATCACCGACAACCCCTCGTCCGACAGCCTATGGCCAATAGTCATGGCATCCTGGTAGTAGCGCGTCTCCTCGGTAAAGCGTGCACCACCGAAAATGGTCACCGCCGGCCCCAGATCGTTAAGGGTCTCGATACCGTCAATCAGCTCCGACTGAATACGGAAAATACGCCAAGTTTCAGATGTTTTCAGGTCTTCCATCGTCTTATTATTCTCAAATCACAAAGGTTTTAAACGCAGTAACTGTTCAGATTGCCCCTAAAATTCGTCAGTTCAAGGCTAAAATGTGAGTTTACACATGTAAATGATCATTTTGTAACTCAGAAATGGCGTATTTTAGGAGTGAGCTGAATAGTTACTAAGCGCAAAGCGTAATATGGGTGGTGTACTCATAACAACCTTCATTACATGGAACTTCCAGATACCAGGGAAATTAAATCAGTATTATATGTAAAGCCCACACCGATTCTGCCGATATAACGGTAGGCCGCTGAAGGCTTCCGTTTCAACTATCCGCTCATTTTACGGGGCCTCTAATGGGTAAAAAAGTCATCTTTAAGATTGTCATCATTATAACATCCGTCCTGGTGTTGATATCGGGCGCAATGATCACATCAAGCCAGCTAACAACCGAAGAAGTACGGCGTTTGGTGCAGCAGTTTGAAGAGCGGGAGCAACCCTTCCAGGCCGGAGCAGAGAATTTCAAGATTCATGTGATACAGGTGCAGCAGTGGCTGACTGACATCAGCGCCACCCGTGGACTGGACGGGCTGAACGACGGCCTTATGCTCGCAGCCGAACATGCCGGGAAAGCACGGCATCTGATAGAAGAGCTGTCGCAACTGGATCCCGGCAACGATCCGTTCTACAGCGAGATGGAAAAGAGCTTTGAAAGCTACTATGCCGCCGGTGAAACAATGGCCAGGCACTATATCGATCAGGGCCCTGCGGGCGGCAATCCGATGATGGCCTCATTTGATCAGCATGCTGCGGTCATGACGGCCGTTATCGACCGCCTCACCACCAAAGCGAGAGAGCAGGAAAGAGCCACAATGCAGCAGCTTAAGCAGGAGACAAGCAAACTGGCCAATCTGATATTAGCGCTCTCCCTCCTGTTTACCACCTCCATGCTTGGCGCCCTCTTCTATGGCATAAAACAGCTCAAACCATTAGCCAATTTACAACTACTGGCCCTGTCGATGGCGGACAATGATCTGAGCCGTGATATCCCCCAAACCAAAGGAACAAATGAGATTGCGCAGCTGATCAACACATTCAGGCAGATGCAGGAGAGTCTTCGCGACTCAGTTCAGCTGATCAGTGACAATGCCGACAAGGTCAACAGGCAAACGTCCGAAATACGCGACCTGGCGACCGCCTCCAGAGACAATATACTGAATCAGCAGCCCGAGGTGGAACACGCCGCCCTGGCGGTGAAACAGATGAACGAAACCGTCCATGAAATATCCAGGAACACCACAGCCACCGCTGAAGCCGCCCGCCACGCAAGTGAAGAGGTGGATGACGGTCGGCGGATCATTGCCGAAACCACAGCGTCAATCAATGATCTTGCCCATGAGGTGGAGAAAGGGGTGGAAGCGATCAACCAGGTGGAGCTGGAGACAGAGAATATCGGCACCGTAGCCGATGTTATCCGGGGCATTGCTGAACAGACCAATCTGCTGGCCCTCAATGCCGCCATTGAAGCAGCACGTGCCGGGGAGCAGGGCCGTGGTTTTGCCGTGGTTGCCGACGAAGTGCGCAAACTCGCCTCCAAAACCCAAAACTCCACACGGAAGATACAGGAGATGATTGAGCGACTTCAAGCGGGTTCGGATGCCGCCGTGGCGATCATGAAAAAGGGCCAGCATCGAGCGGACAAAACGGTAACTCACGCCACCGTAGCGGGTAAGTCACTCCATTCGATCCTTGAAGCGGTGAACACCATCACGGACATGAGCACACAAATCGCAGGCGCCACCGAAGAGCAGGGCATGGTATCGGAAGAGGTCAAGCGGAATATCGAGAAAATACACCAGGGAATGGAGGGCACCGCACAGCGGGTGGAGAAGACATTCGATGCGGTACACCACCTGGAGTCGCTGGCGATGCAGTTAAAAGAGGTGATCACCCGATTTAAGCTCTAATCATTGGCCGAGTAGATGAGTTTCTCTAAGAGCCTGTCCGAGAATAGGGCACCTACTCGGCAATTGCTCCTGCATTGCTCTAACTACCATCCATGTAGGCGTGCGGAAACCTCATTTTGAGTCCATTTTTACGATCATTTTCGTTGAATAGGAGGTAACTATTCAGCCCACCCCTGAAATTCGCCGTTTCTGAGTTAAAAAATAATCATCTGCACACATAAACTCGCATTATATGCCTTTTTATCCTTAAACCGGCTCTGCACCAAAATCCTGAAAACCACAGTTATGGTGGAACAGAGGTATTGTAGGAGCGAACTTGTTCGCGATGGACTACGAAACGTGCTCTTCGCGAACAAGTTCGCTCCTACGCCTAAGTTCCGGATTACCGTGCTGAATAGTTACAATAAGAGTAACTACTCGCCTCAAGTAACCGAAAAAAAAGACTCAAAATGAACTTCCCTCGCTACGGTGCCTATTCCCGGACTGGCTCCTAACCCTTACAACAGCATCAAGATTTATCGAGAGCCTACTCTCAACTCGATGGTGTGTTGGGAAACGTTTCTTTCAGCTGTTCAACCACGGTTCTACCTGTTCGCCCGGCATTGGCTTGGCAATGAAGTATCCTTGGGCCATTTGACAACCCATATTTTTCACCAAGTCCCAGTCCTCCTGTGTCTCAACCCCTTCGGCTACGATTTCCATTTCCAATTTTCTGGCCAATTCGACGCTGGATTCGAGGATCGCGCGTGTGGCCTCGTTAGTCGCCGCTCCAGTTACGAAAGACCGGTCAATCTTCAGACTATTGAATGGGATTTGCTTTAGTTGCTCCATGCTTGAATAGCCCGTCCCAAAATCATCAATCGACAGATTAAAGCCTTTCAGGCGCAGTCGGTTAAGAACCTCCAGTGCCACATTCAGATCCTGTGCCAATTGACTTTCGGTCACTTCCAGCACCACATCCGAGGATTTAAGACCGGCCTCGACCGTGCTTGCCTCGAGAAATTCCGGCAGATCCAATCGATGCAGATTATTCATGGATAGATTCACATGAATGGCCATATCGAGTCCGGCTTGATGCCAGTGACCACCCTGTTTGAGGGCCTGCCTGACAACTGAATCCGTCAACGGTTCGATGAGCCCGGTTTTCTCTGCCAGCGATACAAAATCAATGGGCGAAATAATACCTCTATATGGATGGATCCATCTTACCAACGACTCCACGCCAACCATTTTACCGGTGGCCATTTCCGTGACCGGTTGATAGAACATGGTTAATTCTCCGGCATGGATGGCGTGACGGAGCTCTACCTCGGTAACCGATTCAATCGGTCTGTGAATCTTTTCCTTGAACTTGCCATCGTATCGCCCCAGCACTTCCGACAGCGCCGATAGTGTTATCGGTTTTTCCAAAACACCCAGAACGTTCAACCCATGGGCCTTCGCCAGGTATTCCACCGAGTCCAGGACGCGTTTTCCCGCACCACTTACCAGTGTCACCGCACCCCCGAATCCCTGGTTTTTCAGGTGTCGCAGGAACTCCACGCCATCCATTCCAGGCATATTGAGGTCGGAAATCACAATCTCGAATGACTCGGGCCGTGCGTTGTAACGGGCCAGCGCCTCTTCCCCGTTTGTTGCCATTTCCACCGCGTTAAAGCCCAGACGGCCCAATGCAACGGCAATGGTCTCCGCCATGAATTCATCGTCCTCCACAATCAGGAATCGTGGGGCCGGGGCGCCTGTATCTATCGGTCTTTGATGATGTGCTTGCATAACTCTATCTCGCAATTGATCTTTGGCTCATTGATGTGAGAACCCCTGTCGGTGGTGTTGTTCATCCCCGCACCCCCATTTCCTCATTACCTCGATTCGCCACAACATCGGAATTCGTCCAGAGGCTCGCCACATGCCTTTCGATGGCGATGAAAAGTCCGTCGAGCCTTGCCACAGGGCCATCTATCCCGGCCCTGTCCCCCGATTTACCGGCCTTTTCCAGGGACTCGCACAGATCCCCGAGTTCGTTCGCCCCCATCGTTCGTGCCGAGGACTTGAGTTTATGAGCCAGTCGGCCGACTTCCTCCGCCAAATCCTCTCCGGATGCCTTGTGAATCGCGTCGATAGTGCTGCCTGCCGTCCGGGTAAATTTGCCGATCAGTTTGCGCTGCACATCGGGATCGTCGCCCACCAGGCCCGCCAGCACCGACAGGTCGAACGGCCTGGCCCAACTATTACCGTCCAACTCCGGATCGCCAGCAGTTGCAGGTTCTATCCTTGGCGTCTCCTTTGTCTCTGTTCCTGGCAACCATTTTTCCAAGGTCCGCTTCAGCGCTTGAAGTTCCACCGGCTTGGCCAGGTAATCATCCATCCCACCGGCCAGGCACCGCTCCGCCTCGCCCTGTAGGGCATTGGCCGTAATGGCCACGATAGGTACCCGATAGCCATCATCGTTTTCCATCGCACGTAGCGCCTCTGTCAGCTCGAATCCGTCCATCTCCGGCATGTGGCAATCGGTCAATACCAGGGCATAACGCCTTGAGCGCCACTGCGTCAATGCCTCCCGACCGTTGTCCGCCACTTCGGCGGCGTAGCCCAGGAGGTTGAGCTGGCGCAGAATTACGTCCTGGTTGACCTCGTTGTCCTCTACCACCAGCACCAGAGATCCAGCGACCTCCGCCTCATCCACCGTGGGCACGACGGCTCCATGAGGCAACGCCGGCAGACTGGCCCCCTCCACCGTTGGGCTGACACGGCCCGCTGCCACAGCCACGCCTTGGAGGAACTCCGAGGGCAGCAGGGGATTGCTGCGCACAACCACACAGTTTGCGGTCAGCTGATCCATATAACCATTGTTGTGTTCCGACAGCAGCACAGCCCGCGGCCCACCCGATCCCGGGATTCGCCGCAAACCGTCAAGCATGGCCTGCCGCTCCGCCGGTTCCCAATCCGTGCTCAGCACGACCACGTCATAGCCACCTCCATCGCTCAGGGCATCGGGGTGCGGCGCCTGTTCCGGTGTCTCACAGTTCGTTGCCTCCACTCCCTGGTGGCATAGATAACTTGTCATCTGATCGCGCAGCCCGGCCGAGTGTTCGACCACTAATACCGACAACCCACTTAGATCAGGCACTTTTTTCCCTCGCCCGGCTTGCGGGGATCGCTCCAAGGACAGGCTGAAGGTGAACTCCGAACCTTCCCCGGGCTGGCTGGTCACTTCAATTTGGCCGCCCATCAGTTCCACCAGCCGCGCACTGATCGCCAAGCCCAGGCCCGTACCGCCGAAGCGCCGGGTAGTCGAGCTTTCGGCCTGGGTAAAGGGCTCGAAAAGCCTGGCGACCGCTTCTTCCGACATCCCGATCCCGGTATCCTTGATCCGGAAACGCACCAGGGTACAACCATCGCCTTGCCGCTGTTCAAGCTCCGCGGATATCGACACCTCACCCCGGTGGTTATCGCCGTTTCCGGTAAACTTGACGGCGTTTCCAACCAGATTGAGCAACACCTGGCGCAAGCGGAGAGGGTCGCCCAACAGGGACTCCGGGATCTCGGGGTCGACAAATACCAGGAACCGGAGCCCTTTTTTTATCACACTGGGTTTGAGTGTCTCGCACACATGCTCCACCTCGTTGCTCACCGACAGGAGCACCGACTCAACGTCCAGTTTGTTGGCCTCTATCTTGGAGAAATCCAGGATGCCGTCGATGATCCCCTGGAGCGCATGGGAGGAGACGCGCACCGTATCCAGCATCCTGCGCTGTTCCTCGTTCAGACCGCTCGCCTGCAACAGCTCCGCCATCCCTACAACGCCGTTGATGGGGGTGCGGATTTCGTGGCTCATCATGGCAAGGAAAGCGCTCTTCGCCCGGTTGGCAGACTCTGCGGCATCTTTTGCCGTCTCAAGCTCAGTCGTGCGCCTCTGCACGCGTTCCTCCAACTCCTCGTTAAGGCGGCGAACCTCTCTTTCGGCCTCTATCCTCTCCGTGATGTCCCAAAAGATCCCGAGGATACCCTGTACATTGCCGTTGCCGTCACGGACCGGAGACTTGACGATGTGCACCACACGGGGTTTCCCGTCACGGGCGGATGTCGTTTCAAACTCTCTGGTATTCCCGGACGCCATGATCTCCCGGTCCTCCCGCCTGAACCTGTCCGCCTTCTCACGCGGATTGAAGGCGTAATCGTCTCTGCCGACAAACTCTTCGGTGCCGAGTCCGAAGCCCCGGGCGTAACTCGGATTGACCGCCAGATACCTCGAGTCCCGATCTTTGTAGAAGATCTTGTGCGGTATGTTCTCCGTTAGGGAGCGATACTTCTCCTCGCTCCGCCTGAGGGCCTCCTCGGCCTGCTTGCGGTCAGTGATATTCGTGAACAGGACGACGGCACCCACCAGCTTGCCATCCTTGTGGATCGGGGTGCTGATGTAATCTATGGGGAAGTTGGAGCCATCCTTACGCCATAACACCTCCTCCGTCATGCGGCGCGCCTTGCCATCCGTGAAGGCCGCGTACATGGGGCTGTCTTCGCGGGGATAATGGGAACCATCGGCATGGCTATGATGAACGAGAGCATGCATCGGTTGGCCCAGCAGTTCCCCGACCTCATAACCGAGCATCTTGGCGGCGGCCGGATTGACGAAGGTGGTATTCCCATCCAGGTCGAGACCATAGATCCCCTCGCCGGCGGCATCCAGGATCTGCCGGTACCTCTCTTTCAGTTCGCGGAAGATATCGAAGGCGTGGCCCAGCTCGATTAACTCGTCGATATCGGTATTCAGGGGCACCCGTTCCACCTTCTCGCCCATGGTGAGTTGCCGCATGGCCCGGGCCACGTGTTGCACCGGTGCAGCGATCCGGTTAGCCACAAAATAGCCTATAGGCAGAATCAGCAGGATGGTCGTAAGGATGGTCGCGAGTATTGCTGTTCTGAAATTGATCAGCGTTGCGAAGGCCTCATCCTCAGGCACCTGCACCAGCACTGACCAACCGAGACCCGGATAATCACCGATACCTTCGCTGTGGGCGTATCCGGCCACATCCTGGTGCAATCCCCGGTGATCGAGGGATCTCATGTGGCCTGTACCACCGCCGACCGCGGGAACGGCCGCCTCCGTGCCCGATTCAACCAGGTTCAGTCGGCCGATGACCTGCCAGTCGCGGCGGTAGATCCCCGCGCCGGGTACGCTAGGGTCGAAATCGTATAGGACGATCCCTTCAGCATCCAGAAGGGTAATCTCCGCCTGGGGCATGCCCCGCTCATGCAATTTCGCAAGCGTTATGCCGATGATATCTTCAACATGAGCGAAATCCATGTAATTGGCCCACATACCCACCAGCTTTCCGGCACTGTCCCGCACCGGCGCGGCAAAGACCATGACGAAACCGTCGTCGCCGTACAACTCGCCTATTAAAGGATCCCGCCGTGGTGCCTTGATGATGATTGCCCGGTTCTCCCCAGGCCCTTCGAGGAAACGGCCCGAGAGAATATCCACAAACCAGTCGGCACCGGCGAAGGATCGGCTGTAAAGAGGCTCGGTATCCAGCGGCTGTCCTTCCCGGTCCCGGGAATTGACCGCCAGGACACGACCCTCCGGATCGGTGAGCAGCATCAGCCGATAGGCCCCATAGTGCCTGGCGTAGCCATTCATCGCCCGCACCAGTTGCACCTGGGCATGGGCCTGATCCCCATGCCCCTCGAAGAGGTCAAGCACCGCTTCATTGAGACCGAAGGCGTGTACGTCGCCGTGGCGTTCGAAGAGGCTGCGGTCGATCTCCTCTATCTGCTCGGCCGCGATCACGGCGATATGGTTACCGTAGTCTTCCTTGAGCGAACCTTCGGCAATAAGAAAGACCAGGAGCACCGCCACCAGGGGCAGTATGCCGAACAGCAGTGGCAACTTGATGATCTTGTGTCGAATATTCATTCTATCCTCGGCATTGTCAGGGTATCTTGTGACTGGTATGCGCTGTCCTAAGCGATGAGCCCTACCCCGGAACCGATGGAAAGCCCTGGAACAATCCGATCCCTATCCTTGGATTAGGCCGAGCTCCACCCAGTCTTGCATACGTCAGTTATTGCAGGTTTTGGGCCAATGATTGAAGAACACCCTAACGGATTGTATTTGTGAAGTATTATTGCGAAGAAGAAAGATGTTGGGAGGCCGCATCGACTGCATTTTGCCCTGCCGCTGCAAAATGCAGTCGAGGGGAACACCCGGTAAATGGACCTTTTCAGTCCGCCCGCAGCCAACGGCGCCGTTTGCGATAGATGGTCGAATCGCTGATCTCAAGCCGCCTGGCGGCGTCCGGGACATTACCGCCGCACAACTCGATGGCCTGCTCGATGATCCGCCTCTCTTCCATCCAGAACGGCTGTACATGCACCGATCCTTTCTTGACTTGCCCACCGACCGTGGCATCTCCGGAAGTTGTCGGGGATTTACCGAAGCCCACGCCGGGAACCTTTGTCTCCCCCAACAGAGGGATCAGCATTTCAAGACTCAAGGTACCGCTGGGGTGGCGCACCACCAGGTTCTGGACAAGGTTCACCAGCTGGCGGACATTGCCGGGCCAATGGTATTCCAACAAGCGCTGCTCGGCCTCGGCGCTGAATCCATCGAAGCTCTTGCCCTCCTCCTTTGCCATCTCTTCGAGGAAATGGCGGGTGAGCAGCAGGATATCCTCGCCCCGGGCCCGTAGTGGCGGCAATTCGATGGGGACCACGTAGAGCCGGTAGTAGAGATCTTCTCTGAACCGTCCCGCCTGTACCTCGGTAGCCGGATCCCGGTTGGTGGCGCAGACAAAGCGCACGTCCGTAATCTCCTGCTGGTCGGCGCCTACCGGCTGGAACCGGCGGGTCTGGATAAAGCGCAGCAGTTTGGCCTGCAGCCCCAGATCCATCTCACAGATCTCATCGAAAAACAGCGTACCGCCGTCGGCCTGGGCAGCGGCCCCGGTTCGGTTGGCGCTTGCACCGGTAAAGGCCCCCTTCTTGTGGCCGAACAGTTCGCTCTCCATGAGGCCCCGGGGGATAGCGGCGCAGTTGACGGTGACCAGGGGGTTGCCACGGCGTCCGCTTCGGCGATGGATGGCCTCGGCGCACAGCTCCTTGCCGGTGCCGCTCTCGCCGGTGATAAATACACCCGCGTTGCTGACCGCCGCGTTGCCGATAAGCTGGTAGGTAGCGCGCATGACGGGGGAAGTACCGATAAAACCCTCGAAGCGATTACCGGTCAGTGCTGCCTCGTAATGGGCCAGCCTGTGTTGCAGCCGGATACGCTCCAGCGCATTGTGTACGGTGGTGACAAGACGGTCCCGGTCGACTGGCTTGACAAAATAGTCGAAGGCCCCGGCACGCATGGCCTGTACCGCCACCTCGGCCGATGCCTCTGTGGTCGCCACGATGACCATGATGTCCAGCTGGCTTTCCCTGATATATTTGAGTATCTCGATGCCATGGATATCGGGCAGCAGCAGGTCGAGCAATACGATCTCGGGACGTCTCTCTTCAATGGCCGCCAAGGCCGCCTTGCCCGTCACCACATGAGCCAGTTCGCACTGCTCGCCCCCGAGGTAGTTCAGGTACACCTTAGCCAGCAGTTCATCATCTTCTACCAGGAGCAACAACGGTGAACGTGACATTTGATTTCTCCTCATGAAATGTGGTTTCAACTGCCTCCACACGATCCCGACGATCGGTCTCATATTGCTGCAAATTACAGTGGACTGCAATTTGCAGCGGCATTTTGACTGTTTTTGCAACGAAGTGGCCTATAGTCTGAGTCTTAACGTGGGTTTATGCATAAAGAAACCGACGATTTTTATTCGTCCGTGGGTCTGGCGCGCAATTTGCTGCATTGAGAACGTGAAAGATACCGGCAGGCCCTTTTCACCAGCCGGCATCGGAACGGGATAATGTCCAACCATTCGAGATAATAGCTATCATCGGGTAAAGCCGAAAAAATTCGGAGGCGTATATGTATAACAGATCCCTGATATGGATAACTTTATCTCTCTTTTCCCTGGCGATGAATACCGCCTGGGCCAGTTCCACGGACGCTATGCCCGCCCCCCTGACTTTCGGTATCGTTCCGCAACAGGCCGCGACCAAGCTGGCCAAACTGTGGGGGCCGATTATCCGGCATATATCAGACAAGACAGGCTACCCGATACAATTCCGAACCGCCCCAAATATCCCGGAATTCGAAAGGCGCCTGGGCAAGGGTAAATATGATCTTTCCTATATGAACCCTTACCATTACGTCACCTTCAACAAATCGTCGGGTTACCGGGCCTTTGCCAAGCAGAAGGACAAGAAGATTGTCGGTATCCTGGTCACCAACAAGATTGACCCCGTGGAGTCACTCCGGGAGTTGCAGGGAAAGACCCTCGTTTTCCCCTCTCCGGCCGCATTTGCCGCCAGCATCCTGCCACGAGCGTTTCTCAGGAAAGAGGGAATACACTTTCAGCCGAAATATGTCTCCTCCCATGATTCGGTCTATCAGAACGTGTCCAGGGGATTCTTCCCCGCCGGTGGAGGCATTGTCCGCACCCTGAAAAACAATCCCACCGATATCCAGGGCAAACTGGCCATTCTGTGGAAATCGCCCGGCTACACCCCACATGCCTTCGCGGCACACCCCCGTGTACCGCAGGCTGTCATTGAGCGGATTCGAGAGGCTATGATCAATATGGGCCGAAGTACCGAGGGAAAAAAACTACTGGCGGCAATAAAATTCAAGGGTATTGAGGGTGCCGTCCCGGGTGACTGGGATGACGTCCGCAAACTGGGTATTCACCTGCTCGATTGAATAACGAACGAGGATAGAGCGTAGCCATGTCGTTTCGCCTGAAGACCATTATCGGTATCGCCGTTATCGAGGCCGCCCTGCTGCTGATACTGGTGCTGGCCAGTCTCAACTTTCTGCGCACGTCAAACCAGGAGGCAATGAGCAATCGGGTTGAATCGACCATGCAGACCTTTGCCACAATGGTCAAGGATCCAATGATCGGCAGTGACCTGGCCACAGTGGACCTTTTTACCAGCGAGCTTGCCGCCCATGAGGATATCACTTACGTAAGAATCCGTAATGCTGCGGGAAGGGTGTTATCGGAACATGGGCGCACGGATTTGCTTGCAACGGCACTCCTGGACGATAAAAACATCACCGAGGTCGATGACGGCATATTCGACATCCACCGAGACATCATGGAGGGCGGTATGGGTTTCGGCCGGGTGGAGGCCGGTTTCTCATTGGCCTTCATGGAGCAGACCATCGCTGAGGCAAGAAAGTGGTTCGCCTTCATTGTCTCTATCGCAATATTGATCTCGGCACTGTTTTCGTTCGTCCTCGGCACATACCTGACCAAGCAACTTTCGCGCCTGCGGGAGGCCTCGAGCAAGATTTCACAAGGCCAGTTCGGACATCAGGTTCCGGTACACGGCAGCGACGAGCTAGCGGCAACCGCCCAAGCCTTCAACGAGATGTCGATACATCTCGGCGAACTATACGTTGAGGGCAGCGAACGGGAGCTGCGCACCCATGCCATCCTTAATACCGCCATCAACGCCATCATCACCGCCGACAGCCGGGGTATCATTCAACTGTTCAATCCGGCAGCGGAAAAGCTATTCGGTTACCGGGCCGACGAGGTGATCGGGCAAAACCTAAAGGTACTGATGCCCGAGCCGTATCATTCCGAACACGACGGCTATCTCACCCACTACCATAGCACTCGAAAACCCAAGATCATCGGTATCGGACGGGAGGTGGTTGGGCGGCGCAAGGACGATAGCACTTTCCCTATGGAGTTGGCCGTGGGCGAGGCCAAGCTCGGCAGCGAGTCTCTGTTCGTGGGTGTCATCCAGGACATCACCCTGCGCAAGGCGGCAGAAGAGGCCCTTGTGCAGGCAAAGGAGGCCGCGGAGCAGAGCAACCGCACAAAGTCCGAGTTTCTGAACATGATGAGTCACGAACTGCGCACCCCGCTGACTGTGATCCTGGGCTATCTGCCTTTACTCAAGGACGAAGACAAACTGCCTGCCGCGTCGATGATCGCCAGCATTGCACAAGACATCGAGAGTTCGGGCAATCACCTGCTCACCCTGATCAATGATTTGCTCGACATCTCCAAGATCGAGGCGGGCAAGATGGCACTTGATCGCCAGGTGCGGTCAACCAAAGAAGTGGTGCATTCCGTCATTACCACCTTGCGGCCGACAGCAGATAGGAAAGGACTGGTGCTGGAGGATCGCTCCGAAACAAGTCTGATATTCGCGGATGAAGTGCGCATCAAACAGATCCTGATCAATCTCATCGGCAACGCCATCAAATTCACAGATCAGGGGTCGATCACCGTGACCACGTGCCGCAAGGATGCCCTGGTGACATTCTCGGTCACGGATACAGGCCACGGCATTCCCGGAAAGGATCTGCCGTATATATTCGAGAAATTCCATCAGGTGGACAGTTCCAGCACCCGCAAGGCGGGCGGTACCGGACTGGGGTTGGCGATCACCAAACTCCTGGTGGAGTTGCACGGCGGTTCAATCGAGGTTACGAGCAGGCCCGGAGAGGGCACCGAATTCAATTTCACAATCCCCTATACGGAGGGTTCGCCCCATGGCGAAGATACTGGTAGTTGAAGACGACGAAATGATCAGCCGCATGGTACGTCTGCGGCTCGAAATGGCCAGCCACCAGGTGGACACGGCCGCCAACGGACGGGAAGGCGTGGACAAGGCCCTTGCCGGTACCTACGACCTGGTACTCATGGATATGCACATGCCGGTCATGGACGGTCATGAAGCCACACTCACGCTACGTAAGCAGAATTATTCGGGCACCATCGCAGCGCTCACCGCTTCGGTGATGACGAGGGACAGCAACCACGCCATCGAGGCCGGCTGCAATCACTTCCTTGCGAAACCCATCGGTCCCGATTTCGAGGAACGGATCCAGCGGATCCTGGATGCACCAGGGAATACCCAGTTCCATGACAGGTAGGAAATCACTCAAGCCTTTCCACCGGCCAACATTTGGCAGGATATTTATATGAGCGAAAAAACGGATCTAAGCGTGGAGTTGCAGGCATTACAGGAAGCCTACGTCGAGGAGTTACCCCAAAGACTGGAGGCCATCGCCGCCTGTTGGAACCACTTGTGCGAGCAGGGTTGGGAGCAGAAGGCCCTCGAACAAATGAACCTCCTGGTACATAAGCTGGCGGGTTCCGGCAGCACCTTCGGCTTTCCCGACCTGAGTGAGAAGTCACGCCATATCGAGCAAGGCCTCAAGGCCTGGCTGGCATCGGGAACAGTCCCTGGAGAGGCGGAGCGCCGCCAGATCCAGGTCCTTCTCTCACAGCTGGATGGGCTGGTCGAGCCCACCCCACCTGACCGGGACATACCGCCGATCCGTTCTGGTCCGACCGAGGTTCCGGACGAGCACCCCCTGGTCTACCTGTTGGAAGACGACCCGGTATTGGCCAAAAAACTTGCACTGCAGTTGAGCCAATTCGGTTACGAGGTACTTACCTTCGTGGATACCGAGGAGTTGGAGCGCAAGATTGAAAGTCGCCGCCCCAATGCCCTGGTCATGGATATTATCCTTGCGGAAGGCGACTCCGCCGGCATCCAGGCCGCCGAGCGTATCCAAAAACACCACGGCGAGGGGTTGCCCATCCTATTCCAGTCCAGCCGGGACGATTTCGCCGCAAGGCTTGGCGCGGTACGTGCGGGCGCCAGTGCCTATCTTGTCAAGCCCATCGATACGGATCTCGTGCTAGAACATTTGGAAAGGCTTACGGGGGGCAGAGAGGAAGAGCCATATAAAATAATGCTTGTGGATGACGATGAGCCACTTGCCGAACGCTACGCCCTGGTACTCCGGCGGGCCGGGATGGATGTTACCGTGCTCAACCGGGCCAATGAGGTATCGGATGCCTTGGTGAACCAACGGCCCGAATTGATACTCATGGACCTGTACATGCCGGAATGCTCAGGGCTGGAACTGGCCAAGGTCATTCGCCAGCACGACGAGTTTCTACGTATACCCATCGTATACCTGTCTGCGGAGACCAACCTCCATAAGCAATTACATGCCATGCACTCGGGCGGGGATGATTTCCTGACCAAACCGATAGAGGATGACCACTTGATCGCCGCCGTTTCCATCCGTGCCGAACGCGCACGGGTATTGGGCAAGTTCATGGTTCTGGACAGTCTCACCGGACTGCTGAACCATTCCCGTCTCAAGGAGCAGCTTGAGGCGGAAATGTCACGTTGCCACCGCAACGAATCGTCCATGGCGTTCGCCATGCTTGATATCGATCATTTTAAAAGAGTCAACGATACCTACGGGCATCTGACCGGTGACCTGATTATCAGAAAACTGGCCAAACTGCTCAAGAGACGGGTGCGCAAAAGCGATACCGTGGGCCGCTACGGCGGCGAAGAGTTCGCCGTTATCTTTCCCGACTGTAGCGCCGAGAATGCCCGCCGGATACTTGACGAGATTCGGGAGGACTTCGCCCAGATCGTCCACCAGCACGACAACACACCGTTTCAGGTCACGTTCAGCGCGGGAATTGCCTCATCCCACACCGGCATAAACGCGGAACAGCTTAACCGCGTTGCCGACGAGACCCTGTATAGAGCAAAAGAAGCGGGTCGAAACCGTATTATCACAAATGATGCCATCTCCAATTGAGGTTTTCGACGATTCGAGTATATAACGAGACAGACCAGGCGGTTCGAAAAGTCGAAGAGAAGTTATTTGATCAGTTGCTCCCTAACATCAGAAGGCATACCCCATGAATATTTGTCACTGATAGTTTTAGTAACATTGCCCCATGTTTCTGTACTTTCATTACCCGATAAATTATTTTTGTTCTTTATAAGTAATTCATTGATCTCAGAAACATTATGGTAATCAGGCCATAGATCACTAGCCTCAGAAAATGCTGATATTGCACCATTTGCATCTCTGTTTATAACCGCGATAAATCCATCACGCTCTAATTTAGCAACTTTTGTAGTTCTTGCCGTTGTAGATGATGGAGCTTCTTTGTTTAATGCAGTTTGCTTAACCTGTGCCAGCTCTCTTTCTAGATTTGTTTCAATAATTTCAACTTTTTCCAACAATGAACTGTCTTTACTACTTTTTATGGTGGTTTTTAGAGCCTCTAATTCCGCTTTATAATTACTTGATACTTCATCTACTTGCTTTCCGATTTTTAGACCAAATGCATCAATCTCTCGATTTTCAATTATTCCAAACAATTTATCATTATATAATGTAAAGCCAATGATGAGAATTAAAGGCCATTTTAAGACTTTTATATATTCTAGAATTATATTTGAGCTTTCCATTTATTAGCACCATTCATTATTTACAATATTTCACATTAAACTCCGCCTTACCGCTTGTACATTCTTATCACATAATGTCGTCTTCAGCGGAGCAGGCGCGTCAATGACAGTATCCGTTAGAAGGCTTGGTTAACCACTATTACCTGCATAATAACTAAGCATTGCTATTACCCAAAATACAATCCAGCTTAAGTGCTTCCCTTTGGTGAATCCAAATGAAAGCACACCACTAACGAGAAAAACAGTTCCGATTGTGAACAATACGGTTTGTGCGAAATCATTTTCACCACTTGGTATAGCCAATAAAATGTAGGCAAAGCCTACCCATGCAACGGTTGTGATATGCCATGCGAAGCGCAATGTTCTTTTGGTGAAGTAGTCATCACCAAATAGGTGTGGGACATTCTCACTTTGAAACAGACGGATGAGTATGAATCGCTCTCCAAGGTATGAGTGGATGGCTCCGATAACAACACATAGTACTGCGGCTGTTTCTATCACGTATTTCTCATCTTTTTATGGCTAACACTGGCATCACCGGCGGCCAGTGGTGATGGTAGACTATGGATGAACTGCATATGAAACTTTAGGAAAAGTGCTATCGAGAGTGCATGGCTGTCAGTATATCAGTATGTATTAGCTGATTCACAACTTATAACGCATATAAGTGACATCAAAAGGGAGATATTTAAATTCTTGAGTTTCTCCTTCAATAAATCCTAGGGAAGAATACCATTTTTTCAGAACTTGATGCGCTGCTATAATTCCAATACTAACGAATTTTGCTTTTTTTGATTTTGAGTACTCTAGAACATGATTAACCAGCTTTGTACCCATTCCATGGCAACGATATTTTGGTAGAACAGATAACCTGTTCAAATATGCTGTATCAGGGTCAGGTTGTTCAAATGCGACACAACCAGTATAGACTTTATTCTCGCTACAAATAAAGTACTCCTCCCCTCTGTCGAAATCTGAAAGCACCCAATCTTTTGTATAAAATGATGGATGCTTTGGGTTATTTTCGAAGTTTATACCGAATTGATCAGCTACATCCTTATTTGCTTCACTGACAATTGATGCAATTTGTTCTGCATCATCTATGTTAGTTTCTGTAATTCTCATATCGACTTCTTTTTATGGTTTGCAGTATCTAAAACACGCTGACGCCAACCATAACCGGCAGATTGAAGCGTGTCTGCACTTTAAAGTGTCTGTGTTTATGGCCTTGTCAGCTTCCTGTTTTCATTAAATGCAGCCGAGGCCCTGGATTGAGCCGAGGTTTGTTTGAGCATTTTTCCTTTTTTTGCAACGCATCAACAATGCGATCTAGGTCGTTTTTGTATTTTGCCGCATGCTCGCGGCGGAATCGGCGAACTTCCTCTACGATCGGGTCATTAATCATCTGATATTCCTCCTAGTTCTTCTGGTGAGCATAGTTGCGGACACTCATACCCGCAAGACTCCACCGCCTCAATCACTGACTCTTTGGTTTCGGCGTTATTTATGTGTTTGAAATTCCATGTAAGGAGGTATTCCATACCTTGGGCTGCAGCTATTCCAATGTGCAACGCATCCTCTTCGCTTCCTCGTGGTACCGCACATCTTAAAAGCAAAACTCCCGCAATTTCATTAGCCTTTTCGGATATAGCAACGCTTTCTATCTCATCAGCCACTTTCATTCGGAGAACCGCTGCACCTTTATCACCTTTGCCTATTTCTTCTTCCACCAAAATCGATATGCGAAGCTCAAACCTATGCCGATGATTCTCCCACCAGTCATTTGTGATCGCTTGCCTTCCAGCAATGATAATGTCGCGACTTGGCTTTGAAACCAAGTAGCTGATAACTGACGACTCGATATACACAGAAGGTTTCATTAGAAATCTACTCTCCGATATTCTTAAGCTAACG
>JBEVXT010000709.1:0-18797 GCA_040505955.1 Sedimenticola sp.
ATTTAGTATACTTAGTGTCTATAACTAGAAGTATTATTTACCACCAGAAATATGGTATAATATACTTTTTCCTGGGGGGGGGGGGGGGGGGGGGGCAGTATCTCCAATTTTCTACGGAGTAAATTCTAGGTTTTCTGTATTTCGTGCCTATTACAACATGAGTGATTAATAATGTAGAACCGCACGCAAATCAAGAAAACTTACAGAGATCAGTTTTTTTTTAGTTGTTGAATGACTAGCTTCGACCGGTCAGCCTTGATTCCTCGCGTATCACGGAAGATTCGTTCATCAAAGGACAATGTTTCTTAGCATCGATCTTATCAAGGTGTAGAATATTACACACTTTTATATATCAAGCATTCTTATTTCTGTTTAGTGTCTAATTCGATATTAGATCTAATTAAGGTACATATATACTGTGCATCGTGACAATTTCATACGAAACTCCTGGTCACTATATCATGTATATGGCTTGTGCATTGTACGAATACCAAAATTCCATTCGGACGGAAAATTTCCCTTGGTGATGTAATATTTTTATTGATGTAAATAGTGAGAAATGGACCACAGCAGGACCATTTCACCACATGTCCATACATTTTAATGTTCACTATCATTCGTATTATGCCTACATTGTACTGTCCATCTTTCAGTGAAACAATATGGTTCAGTGTGTGTACAAGTATTATCACAGTTTGATCATTCCATGTAGATGCGAAATTTTATGTTTGTCGAATAGTATTATAGATCTTACATACAGGTAATACCAATTAATTTCTGAATGATTCATGAAGTAAATATGAGTGCTTTTTGTATTATCAATGAGAAAGCATATGCCTACATGGTTCAAAATATTCCACATATTATGTATGTATATGCCAAATTTAAGCAATTATGTTACATCCAACATGGCAGAAGATACCCATATACCGTACCACCATTTTTTACTGCTTCATGTATATACGACATGGAGACAAACACTTGATATCTCGGTACCGATCCCCAATACTCTTTACCTGTATCTCTTTTTCACACAACATAAATGTTTATGAAACCATTTAAATGAAAGTTTACATGTCAACAGTCATTTATCCATGAGTGGCCACCACTCTACGTGACCATAATCATTTCTGTGACACATCACTCAATAGCATAAGTATACCATAGTTCCTACGTTTGAATATTTATTGGTTTTGTTGTTCATTGGACCATTTCAGTGTATACATATATCTCATTTAGCTTGATGATGAATACATAAGAAAACCATTCCATAATAAAGTGCCATCATCCATTACAAGCAAATACTTGACCCATGTGTATAGTAAAACAAATCCCTTGACAATTAAAATGATGTTCGTAAATGTTTTGCTTGTTAAAGACACTGCGACTACCCGTATATGCACTCGCCATACATTTAGTGTGGAGTGCTTTAGTTATTTCATATTTCTATAGGTTCTTCGATCTCTCTAGGAATATGTATCGGCCGTGGTGTCCAGCACAGAACACAAGTCTATAGTGCACATTTGAATTAAGTCACATACAAATAGTGCTATCTTCACTACATCTTTGGATATTGCGGATGCTTCAATTTCAATTACATAGATCTGATCTGAAGAGAAACCCATCAGTGTTAGCTATAAGAAACTAGAACTATGTTCCCAGACACGGATGTCTCCACTGGCGCCAAAGTTAGTCAATTTGCTAAACGGATCTGCTAAACACAAATTTTAAACACAAACTTTCGGATGGACACACATACGTACGGACGGACATGGCTAATACATAATGCACCCCCACCAATTAATTGGACATAAAGCATTAGGATATACCCTAACTTGACTTGCATGCATTCTTCCAATGTAACTTATTATAACGTATGGTAGTATTATTCATACACATAGTTGTGGTTATGATACTGATACATTATTGGAGAATGATAGGCATGATAGGCATGCTGACAATAAAATTGAAATGACTGGAAGAGGTGACACTATAAATCAATGCCTAATCATTGAGGTATTAAAATAATTGCTGTGTCATGTACTTGTACATCTTTTTGTATGTAGAGATCTCGTTGATTGTGTTATAAAACACATGTAATCATGTACCGTAGTTCATACTGAAAATCAATCATCACCCATTTCACTTATAAGTACCAGGAATGTAATATCATATCATACTTAGCACACAGCGCATCTGCGTTTGACCTAATAGCTAATGTCACTACATATCCATTAAGGCATGTACATATATAATGATTTGTATATGCGGTACAATGTATATGTAAATATTATTAAACTGGCATAATTATGAGAACCTGGCTTGCCAATACTCAATCAAGAAATTGATTATAATTTCGTATTTAATAATTTCCAACTGGTCAGCACTATGTCTTGTTACACATTTTTGCATATACCGTATATTTATTTCTATCTTTAGTTATTTTGATAGGAAACGGATGTTACACATACTGACATGATTAGGACTACTGAGAACAACATGTGTCATAAAAATAACAATATTTGGCGGCCATTTTGAAAACATTAAACATTATTGTGACATGGAATACAAAGCCAACTACATTTAGACCAAATTTTAAGGAATTCTAAGGAATACATCCATTGCATATTTTATAACAGCTTTGAAAAAAACCCATATGTAGTAAATATATGTGTATTATGGCGGCCATTTTGAAATAATTTGAGACGTTGGTGGTCGAAATGGATCGCAGGTTCCCTTGTTAGATATATCTGTGTCATGAAAGGTAAATTATGAACATTTAATACCACTACGTGATTGCAAAAAGTCTCAATAATAGCCATATTGAAAAAAAGCGATAAAAAATCGAATTTTGGAGGCCATTTTGAAAAGTATTTGTATTTCATGATGTGATGGTGTAGCACATGCTTTGTAAACCATTTATTTATCGATTTGGCAATAAATTATAGCAATTTACTTGTTTTATCCTTGCTCAAATGCCAATTAACAGCAATTATATAAACAACCAGAAATGGCTTGGTGGCCATTTTGAAAAATGGCCGCGATTTCTTCATCCAGCGGTTTTTAAGCGCATACTCTCAGGTTGGATGTACAATTGGCTACTGATTCCGAAAATCATACTGACCAAAAATCCCCCAAGGGGGAGGGGTTATTGATGGCCTAAAGTCTACGTGGTTTTATTATGTAAATATGTTGTATGCTCAAGGGCCAATTGGCTTATTGCAATAAACATCTCCATATATCTCATTAGGGAGGGTGCGGCGTACTGGTGTCCGCGGGATTGAAGGTGGTTCGCTCCCGCCCTGAAAACAGCCCACAGTAAGGTGTTAATTGAAACATTTCGCTGAAACGTAATACCAACTTGCATACCGTCTTTGTACGGTCATAGTGTGTTTTTAATCGGAATAAAAGTTGTGTTCTGTTCTGACAACTTGTTTTGTTGAGTACTGTAGTACTGTTGTGACTTTGGTGTAATATTTAACTTGTGATTTTCATAAATACTGGATTAAGGATTTTAAAGGAATCATGGACCGCCAGCTGAATAAAAAGTAAGTGGACTTATATAGACATTGTTTCATATAATGACAAACATCACACGCCCTTGTCAGACGGCGCGGTTAAACAATGTAGCGAATTTACGGATGTTTACAAACAGTTTATTTGCATAAATTTATATAACTTTCTGAAATCAGCTTGCAAATAAGTAATGCGGTATTTTACTATTTTAGAAAAAAAAATCTACGTGGGGTCGGGGACTTTAAGCTCGAAAGCCTCGATGGTGATCGAAGAACGGGCCACCCCTTGCAACAATAGCAAATACGAGAGGCGTTCAAAAAGTTATGCGTAGATCATCCAAATAATGCGTGTGTATACACGTACATATTGGCGTATTTTGAATTCGATTAGAAAATTGTCTTATTATGGTACAATAACTGCATACTCTATCATTGCCAAGGCAACCATGGTTGGGCATGTTCCGATCACTTTTAGCAGTTCTTTGAACACTTTTCAATTTCATAAGGCCTAAAAAAAGTCTTGTCGCCCGGGCAACCCGACCCTACCAACGAATATGCGCCAACCCTATCCTTTTTTGACAGTTTGAAAAATCAATTTCGAAACTTCGTCCTGTGCATATTTTAGGCGCCATTCGCCATTCACATGACGAGTATTTGCTCTCATATCAGATAGTGTAAACCAACTAAATTTCGCGAAAATTACTCATAAAGTACATGTATATAAAATAACTACTAAAATTTAGATATAACAAACATGCATTGTTATGTATTCATATTTCTCAGATACCCATTCATACATTGTTCTTTATAGTCCAATTCATTAAAACGTGTCAACGCTCAAAAGTTTAACGTAACTGTATAATAGTTTGTCAGTTTGAATTGTAATTTTTATTTCCAAGTCTTGATGCAAAATTTACCCGTATTCATTCAGTTTACATTCGTTACACACATACGAGTTCTCTTATGTAAACATGGTAAATATGTAAATTATATCAACTGACTGGGTGCACTTTAAGAAATAAACAAAAAGGCTCGGGCTTTAAAGTTAGATATACATATAATCAATACTCATTAAAAGTGCATAATTGTGTTGCGAACACGACAGTAAATGTTCGGTAAGGTTTAACTGACAAAGCCGTCATCAACAGGAACATGAAAACGATAAATGTGCCGCTTCTATGCAGACCTATCTGCCTTTATACATTTTCCAGAAATGTACACTTTCTGTTAGACCTTAATATTCTGAGTTACTGACACTGGGTGTCTATTTCACGAACGATGCGGTATGACTAAAATAAGAAAAGGGTCCTTTTCTGTCCTTTTCTAAGAAAAGGACAGAAAAGGACTTCGTGCATAAGAAAAGGGCCTATAAAAACACATTAACGGTTCAAATGAGTGTAAAACAATGTTTATTTAAGGAATAAGACGCACCGCTATTGCGTTTATTGGGTTATACAAAACATTTGGGCTGTTCAAAGTGCGTGGAGTCCAGTCCGAAGGACTCCTCGTACACTTTGAACAGCCCAAATGTTTTGTATAACCCAATAAACGCAATTGCGGTGCGTTTTATTCCTTATATTTACACCCCTTTTAAAACATTTATGCTACGATACTAGCATGTTTATTTGAGAAAATACAGTACCATTGTGTCATTTTTTACACTTTGCAAATCTTAACACGGAAGTTGGAACGCAATTATTGGAACAGCCGTATTGTATTGTGTATCGAACGTCACGTGATCAATTGCGTTTATTGGGAAATAAACGCAATTGCTTAGATAGGAATTTAACCTTAGCGAGACATAGCGGGTGTAAATATATATGTATAACGATATTTTATTGAGGTACCCATACAATAAAACCCATATCATGAAGAATAAAGATGTTGTGCCATTTGAAGTAATTTCGACTCAAAACGTGTATTGAACTATATACAATATAAAATGGCGGACAGAAAAGGACTTCGTGTCTGAGAAAAGGGCCTATAAAAACCACATTAACGGTTCAAATGAGTGCAAAACGATTTTTTATATGCATAACGATATTATATCGATGTACCATAAAATAAAACGCATATAATTAAGAATAAAGATGGTGTGTCATTTGAAGCAATCTCTACTCAAATCGTGTAGTGAAATATTTAAAATGGCGGACAGAAAAGGACTTCATGCCTAAGAAAAGGGCCTATAAAAACAACATTAAAGCTTCAAATTAGTGTAAAACGATGTTTATGTATGTATAATGTTACTATATATATGTACCCATAAAATAAAACACATAACTTTAATGTAGTTTCTGCTATGAAATATAGACATAAAAGTACGTAAAGAAAAGGACTAGTGTGTTAAGAAAAGGGCTTATATACGGGCATCACCGTATATTTATAAAATCTTTTTTTACAAAATTTACAATATTTGATAGTTTGAAATGAGTATTTAAGATGTACTATATAAATATTAGCATAAAATGTTAACTTGAAGACAGGCACTTTATGGAATTATGCATATAGTAATTGGTTTGTAGTAATTTGTTTTGTACCCGGAAATTAATATTCGACCCAGGTGTGTATAACTTTACGGTCACGCTTAATATATAATTATGAAATGTTGGTTGGTTGCTTAGATTTAACGCCCGTAATTGGCTCGTAGACCTTACATGGCGATAAGTGTGAAATGTCGGAAACTTTGGTCCTTTAAACATGCCGCATTTGACCAGCCCACGAGAAAAGCAGTAACTGCGTTGAATTAGGTAACTAGGCAGCTAACATGTGCTTCACGCATTCCCGCGGCTACTAATGTATACATATATATATATTTGTTTATTAAAGTCTCATCAATGTACATACGTAAGAGATACAATTTAAATACAGTAAAATAGTACATCGCCATTCTAAAAGAATTATAAGAGACTACACGCTATATAACACATTGTGTTGCCAAGTAAAGGAAATATAACTATAGATACATGAGTAACATATAACAGTTGTTGCTGTCATGATAACTCCGTGACACCAACATCCGATATATTACATAAAAACACATATATCGACCAACATAGTTGGCAACCACTACACACACAAAAAACATGTACATGGTTCCACATTATTTCCCATTTAGTAAATTTCTATTTGTTTTATTATGTCCAAAATATGTTCTGACCCTATAATGGAATCGTCTCCTTGGGAGATGATCAGTATGTGCTGGAAAACCACGTAATATACATGCAACTTTACCAAATTAAACTTGATGCCTATACCTAGATATATATACCTATTAAACGATGTAGATCCTGACCGGACGGCATTTACGGGCCGGCCGTTCTATATATACACTGTTTGGATAAAAAAAAACACGTTATATACATGTAACTTGACCAAATCAAACTTGATGTTTATACGCATTAAACAATGTGGATCCTGACCAGACATGATATAATGTATATAGGTCATATACTATCTAGACTACATTGTATTTATACATATTGCATTCTTGTAAATTATTATTTCTTGCTTGTGTGTTTCTATTTATTTTCACAATTTCTTCAGTTCGATCCATATTTGACATGTCAATAATATTGTTCCCTCAATATACAATGCCGAACTGTAATGTGTTATAAGTTCAGAGAAGAACAGATAGGGGGAGTATTTGATGATGCTTCAGAGATATATTTTCTCATTTCTTGTTAAAAAAAACATATATTGTTGGTACGCATTAGAATCGCCTCAGCGAGGCAGTTCTAACAAGTACATACCAACAATAGGTTTTACTCGAGAATTGTAGAAAATACCCCAGGCTATTTTGTATTTTCGGACATATGTTTCATATGCACATGCAGAAATGGGGTTTTAACACTTGCAAACATTGTATGACCATCATGGCCCGAGGTTATAAATCACGATGAGCACGGAAAAAGTTTTATAAAACCGGGCCCTGGGTGACATGGAAACATGAAAACAATGCTAATATGTAATAAAATAAATAAAAATGTTGATGTCATTTTTTCTTTCATGATAGTAACAGTACTCATGCTTGGTTCCAATAAAAGTGACCAGTATATTTTGATTGATTATTGGTGTTTAACAGTCTATCAACAGCTAATAACAGCTACTATTGTTTAAGGCCGCGCCAACGGTGCATTATATAGCAATATTTTATAGCAATACATTGTTTTCCAAATGATTATTGGTGTTTAACAGCCTTTGCCAGCGGGTTGGAATAAACCTCCAAACAGAGTTTATATAGGGCCTTTTCTTATCACACAAACTTTTCTATAAGTTTTTCAGTCCATTTGTTATAGCACTACATTGGTTTCCAAATGATTGTTGGTGTTTAACAGCCTATCAACAGCTAAGGTTATTTAAGGCCGGGCCAGCGGGTTGGAATAGACCTCTACACACAGTTGATATAGGCCCTTTTCTTAAGACAGACGTCCTTTTCTGTCTGAAATATAAATTTCAGAGTACATGTGGAATCGGAATCGGAATATAATTCCGCACGTACCGTGGATTTTTATTGGTACATCAATATAATATCATTACACATATAAAAAATCGTTTTACACTCATTTGAACCGTTAATGTGGTTTTTATAGCCCTTTTCTTAGACACGAAGTCCTTTTCTGTCCGCCATTTTATATAGTTCAATACACGTTTTGAGTCGAAATTACTTCAAATGGCACAACATCTTTATTCTTCATGATATGGGTTTTATTGTATGGGTACCTCTATAAAATATCGTTATACATAATATAAACATCGTTTTACACTTATTTGAACCGTTAATGTGTTTTTTTCTTAGGCACGAAGTCCTTTTCTGTCATTTTCTTAGAAAAGGACAGAAAAGGGCCCTTTTCTTATTTTAGTCGTACCCCGAACGATGTTCTAAAGTCAACACTGACACGAAGTAGACTTACAGGGAGACATTCTTAATAACAGTATTCAACCATTAACACTGATTAATATCCAGTATGAAACTAGTTAATTATCTTTTGTGACACCAAATTATTAATTGTCTTTCTTTAACAAATAATAAGTAAACAAACCAGCCGCCAGTATTGTTTTTAGTATTATAATACATTGATATTTATTGGCAACACATTGGAATGTGATTTTTCCAATAATTTTTCCTATTGTAATGCAATCGTTGTCACGTATCTCTAGATAGCCCTGGTAGAACCAGTTCTGTATCAGACCCAGTCCCAACCAAGGTGAGTAGTTCATCCGAGAATACTCTCGGTATTGTCAGTATCAACCAATCAGAATTATTGAGTCTGAGCTTGAGTAATATTTAGCAGCCTCCGACGCCCGTAACCACTGAGACTTGAGTATTTTACAATAGGCGTTATTACATTACTTAGGCATCGACCTCGACGCCTATTCTAATAAGGTATATTGTAATAAAAAAGTCGTATTACATTGTCACACACATTATATGTACATGTACTATTTCTGTCTCAATTATTATAATATTACTCACTCTGAGCCAACATTGTGCAAGCAGACGGGCAGAAGGACGGACGTGAACCAATACTATATATGCGTGTATATACACGTTTGGCTATCCGACAGGGTAAATATCATGGAGGCATAGGACAAAATATTAATATTGTAATTATTAACATGTGTAACGATGAATCCGCATATTTTCCAACAGATCCAGTTTTTCGCTTTGTAGAAAATCCTTAGATCTGGTTAAATTAGAGCCAAATCTGGCGGTCACTTGGATAATTGCGTTGCAGGTAGCTCGCCAATCGATGGCATAAACAATTAACGTGACCATTAACATGCCAGCGTTCAGTGTACTGCCATAACTCAAACTGGCTCGCCGTCCGGTGAAGATATAAGGGAACCCAGCTGTCAATGCTAATACTATCTGGTATTACACAACCATAACCAATCAATTTCAGATGCAAACGTCTGAACAGATTTTGGTGTAATGTACATAGATGTGAGAAACACTTCTGACATTTTATGCACATTTGTAGGTATGCGTATCTAAGCATACCCTTGTCACACCCGCACACCTCGCGGACCCAGATACAAGGTCAAGATCACTGGGTGACTGTTAACGTTTGCGTTTAGCAAATTCGTTTAACTCATTTCTTCGGAACCACTTGATGGATTTCAATACTATTTGCCAACTGTGTATACATCAACATTTTCAAAATGGATTATAACTTGAGCTTCATCAATATAAATCTTTCGTTATATATATAAATTCTCGGTCATTTATTTCAATTTTCTTACTGCAAGTTCGCACCGGTATTTGGGGTAACATTTAGAAAAAAATCATTCCAGAGCAAATGCGGATTGGAGAAATTCCGCTTTTGCTCTGAAATGTTCACGGTGTTCAGACTCACTATATATTTTACAAAAACAAAAAGTCGCATGTGATTAAAATAATAATTTGAGACACGCCACGACATAATGTACCTACGGTGATTTTGGAGTTTCGTAGTATTTAATTTTGAGGATTTAACATAATTATATAAACGATGTCCAAATTTGACTAAACTTTCAGAGCAGATAAGGAGTTTAATTCCGCATTTGCTTCGAAAGTTTCGACAAATTGCAACCTCATTTACAGAAAATATGTTCAATTTTCCTAATCAAATACGGCAAAATAATACTATGCCCGAAGGTACCTTATGTCGTGGCGTGTCTCATTTAGTTCAAAACAACCACATAGTGATATTTACAAAGCGGATCATGATACATATCATGCTATTATGACAACTTAATCTGTTTGAATTATCTGGCTAATATTGTGGCCGCACTCTACTATCGTGAATATTCACTGTTTCGCAGATTTTATTGGAGAAGGTGTACATACACCATTTCAAATGCCTTAGCATATATTCAAATAATAAATTGAAAATGAAGCAAGCTAAGCAACGGCAGCCGCCGATTGCGAAATCAAAGCACCAACATAGCCTCTCACATTCTTACACGTACAGTCTACAACCGTTTACTCCAACTCGGTTTCGTCGAAATCCCCGGTTACGTCGAAGCCATATCAAAGTCCCGGTTTACTTTCCTATTAATTTCTATATAACTAACTTCTGTTATCTCAAATTTCGAAGATTTTTTTTTGTCACGATAATAGAAACCCACAGTATTTCCCCTCACTACGTCGAAGTTTCAATTTACTGTGGAGGTTCGAATCGGCGGTGCCGATTACACGCGATCAATGACACCCCGTATTAACTGTGTAAACAAACCTTATTAAAGGTGTTTTGACTTGACACTTATTAAAATTCTCTTAGCCAACCATTATTGAGTGATAACAAGTTGGACAAATTTAACTACCTTTCAACGGGTACATGTATTTAATATACTCAACTGGCCGCGGCAAGTATGGTAGATCAGAGACGTCTTGTGTAAATAAATCTCGTTAAATGTGTTCAATTTGACACTAATTAAACATCGCTCAGTTATGATAGACACAATACATATCATTATTATTTAATAATGAGCGTTGGTGCAATTGGAATTGTATGGTTAACTAAATGAAATATTTCAATAAATAACATCTGCAGTTGTCATACATTGTGCAAACCTCTGATGTCATTTAATGAATGCTTCTTCTAATTGCACACCTATTTTCATTAAAAATGGATGCTTAGTAAGCATGAAAAATGTCGTTTCTTGTGCATACTGTGATCGCTGAATTGAGTAGCTAGACAAACTCGCACTCTACAGAGATTGCTGTTTCACCTATACATGTAATACTCAAGTCCGTTTGTAGTTACACATATCCGGGTTATGATGGTTCATTCGAATACACACATGTATGTGTAATAAAACAAAACGAAAGTTAAAGACACCACCTCCGTGTACCAGACGGAGCTTATAATGAGGGAAAAACTTTGAAGTTTTCTCAGATTCTGTTACGTCGAACTTCGGTCTACTCGAAGTATTTTTGACGGTCCCGAGGATTTCGAGTAAACGGATGTAGACTGTATTAGAAGTAATATATAAATACACACGAATGCAAACACAAATACAATATTACTATTTGCATAGCCATAAAAAAATACGTCAAATATGATTCATACACACAGATTTAGCTATATTTACGAACCTGTAGTGTGTAAATGCTTGTATTTATAAGAATTTTCAAGCTACCAATACCCATTGCAAACATAAATATTTACTATGGCATCGGCGATTATATGAAATACACGTATTTGACAATACCTGTTGTGTATTGGAAATAAAATCAAATATGTGTATTTATATACATTTTGTATACCTGTTCAAATTTGTGTTTCGAACTGACATTTGTCCCGTATAGTAAATATATGATGGCAGGTAGTAAATGTATGTCCTATATAGCTTGTCAAACGGCAGGAAACTTGTAATTTACAACTTTAATGCGCACACAGGTCTACGAAAATGTATTCACAAGATTGAGACTTGCACATTACTGGAAATATAGCATTTATATTAGCATTTGTTACATATTTGCGTTCTGTGGTAAACTTGATAATGTGCAAACATATCCTGACCGTGTAAAATGTAAGTAGATGCTATATATTTGCACACCAGTGTCACATAATATGCGCATCTCCGAACATTTGACCCCCGGACAAACAATGGATATGAGACTAATGTTCATAAGCCTCATTTTATACAGACACATAGTCATGTGCGCTGATACTACACTAATCACGTAAAAGGCGAGTTCACTTCGGCATTTCATAAATGCCACGGGGTATGTGCATACGGTCAAATATGGGTATTTGCCACCTGAAAATGTAAGTCAAACATACGCATGTACGTGGTAAACGTTTGTAAATACTGGTATTCGCATATGTTTACAACGCATTTGCATACCATAACAAATCACACTTTTCATGCAGTGGTGGTTACTCTGGAATATAAACTACAAGTGTTTTATACCCGTTAATCTAAAAACAGAATTTTCTGTCCCGAGTCGGTAGAAGGCACAAATTAATTAATAATATATAATTATATTAATATATCAGCGGTGTTTAATTTTTAAACAGGGTGGAATTGGTACATAAATATATGCTAGAAAAAATAAAATATTAATAAAAAAATATGTCACCAGAGACCATACAACTTTAAGTTTTTAACTGATTTCAAACATATTTGACCACAATGTATATGTACATGGATTCTTTGCTCAGACGAGCTAAAAATAGAAATACTCCTGCAATTTGTACAAGCGCTATTGTATAATGTATACGAAACCATGTGTTGAGCAAATGCCAGCATTGGCTACTAAAGCAGACAGTATCCGATTAATGGGCTGGAGTTAAACCTGAAATCTTCCGCGTGGGTTGGAAGATGTAAATCTGTTAGCAGTTCTGGTAATTTAGCTGGACATTGCCCATACAGCTCGGTATCAAGTCATGATGAGGATCTACATTGTACAGCGGCTATGTCGTATGACTTTTTCCCCACTTTATAACATCTATTTTCGTTTCATCTGTTTTTATGTTTCACATTCTCATGTATGTATATATGTTTTAGAGGGCCTCGGGGAAGATTGGTATATTACCAACCGAGTTACCCTCTATAAATAAAGTATATCTTATCTTATCTTATCTAATGTTCACATGGATATTTCAAAATCCACTCAATAATGCACCTACCCACAGGGTGGCTAAAGTTTTTGCAATGAAAATCCGCAGTTTTTATATTTCTCCTCAAAAGTATATGTCGTGACCACCATTTGAACCATCTCGTCGAGATCTAATTGCGCATTTGCTCTGAAATTTGCGTCAACTTTCGATGTCATTTACGGAAAATATCATGGATTTTCTAAATGAAATAATACAAATTGTGGCGATGCGATAAGGGTGAATTCGCATAGTACGGCACAATTATAATGAATGTGTGACTAGATCTATATTTTCCTAACCGATTTTCACTGAGAGTAAATTTTACATCAGTTACTACATCGGAACTAGCCGTCCCATCAGGATCTGCGCTTTTGCAAGGGATAAATAAAATCGTAACACTTTCAGAAGTGTAAGTCAAGAACTCAAATAATACATTTGTAATAAGAAATAACAATTGAAGCATTATGGCATGCACAATAATAAAATTAGATAGAACACTTTCTAAAGGCAAAATAAGAACTTACGATCACCTGAGCGACATACGAGAGGGCAGTTGTTGTCATAACTTTACGAGAGCCTTATGTAATCGGTATGAGATACGACGACTTTATGTTAGCGACCTCCATGTCGTAAATCTCGCCACGATGACCTTATAGATAAAACACGTGGGAAAAATGTGGAAGAAGTCCGCTTCCGTGAATACGAGGCATAAAACGTTCGAAATGGCCACCACAAACAAATTATTTCCCATATCTCTGTCAATAAGAGCAATATTAACAATATTAACTGAATTGGTTTTGATTTTCAGCTTTAAAATGTCAAAATGGCCGCCAAAACACATTTCGCCCATACCTCTGTATATAATATGAATACAAGCTTGATATATGTTTGTAGTTTTACACATGTTTTCAGGGTCAAGCAATCGAATAAGAGTAATACAAACAATATTGAATGATGTGGTTATGGGTGCCCAGCCGGAGCGAGCAATGGGACTGACTACAACGGCATTGTTAGTTTGAATTTATAGTTGCACGACGTCCTTTTCCCGTGTCGACGTCTTCGCTACAACATCATTTTCGCCATTTTTCAAAATCAAAACCACGCTGCGCGTTTAGCTAACTATGTGTATTAAATTGCATTTCTACAAGATTCTCCAGTATATAAAGCTTGTAGATTAGTCGTAATAGGGAAAAACTGACCAAACTTCAGCCTCTTTTTGAGTCCAGTTTTTCAATACTTATGCATTATTTTCTACTATTTTCCATTTATGTTGGATATGAGCTGCATTTATATTCTTCGTATCTTTTATTGACATAAGAGACATAATAATGCTTAAACATAGTTACAGAGGCGGGAAGGTTTGGGATTTGGAGGATTAGAAAAGACAGCTGGAAAAAATAAAGTTCTTTTGAAAATGCCATATAGCCGGGGTCCCACAGCCCCCAAAAAAACACCTGACCGTACCCTCAAATGACGCCAAGGTTTGATGCTATTTTTGAACACATATACCTGTCCCGATTACGTTCCAGGTCAGAGTACCAACAATTTTTCCGGCGAAGGTGTTCAAAATGGCTGAAAATCCAATATGGCCGCCAAATGAAAATTTGACTAATTTGCTAACTCATAATTTGTACTTACCAGGCACATGTCGGTGGTTTAATGACTCAAATGTCTCTTATGAGAATTGGCTATGTAAGTAGAAATGTTTTATATGAACATTTGTGAAAATGTTCGAACATCCAAAATGGCCGCCATATATCACAGTGTTTTACCATTAATTTGGTATTTGTCAAACTTCCAGTTTCATTTAACCAGCAACACGTATAGTATGCTAACGCTGAAACAACGACTGCATGGCATGCATGATGACCATAGCATATTTGTAAAACATTAAATTATCGAACATAGCGTACATTTTAATAGTTATAGTGTAAAACTTAATAGTCAACCTCACCTCTGTACAGTTACCACGTTTTCGCCATTCATGTTCATTATAGTGACGTCAACCTTAAATGAGCTAAGGGGGATTATACACTTTCAATGTAGTTATGGAAATTGGTGCTCTCCACCCATCGGCTTGTTTTCTCTGAGATACAATCACGCTGACTTGGGGGCGTAGGAAATTGGCAAAATGAAACTGCATCTAGTTCTAAACAAGTTTGAACATTCATGAATATCTAATTCTTTTTATGCATTCAAGATGGCCGCCATGACAACCAAATGGCTTCCAAAACATGTGTTTTGTTTGCCAGATCCTATTGATAGTGTTATGGGTACGTTCTCAACTTACTATGACAAATCAGCCCACCATGATGTGCTGTAAAATATACTATATACAATAAAACATAGTTGTCTGATAGCATCAGCATTAAATTCAATATGGCTGCCAAAATATCGAGAAGTTTATAACATACATACTCCATCTATTACACCAATGCTAGCTCTACAGTTGTTTATGTACAGAAATATATATTGTAGAACAATAAAATGTGCTTAAAATGATCATAATCATTTGAAATATTACATTCAAAATGACCATAAATAGAAACGACTATGTAAAAGAAAGCGCTGACCTAAGTACTAGTTTTCAGTTAATGTACATATTAGAAATATGCAAATGTGCATAAAGTATCGTCTTTATGGGCGGCTGAAGTTAGGCACCATCGGGGCTGATGTTTGGTACACCCCAGCTGAAGTTTGGTCACTTTACCCATTGGTATTTATCCCCTTATAACACACTATGAAGTAGGTATAGAATCCAATGACAGTGCTTAAATGTACAGTAAGTTATGTTTTACACTTGTTGAGGCTTGGTCCATCTGAGCAGTGCATATACCCAATTTTATAAATTTGCTCAGTTTACCATACGTTCAAAGCTCGCCACAATAAAGTTATCTCAGGCTCAACCGAATATATTTTATATTCTCAGACACTAACCATGTATTTACTATAATGTCTGAAAGATACTTTGCGGTCTCATGCGCAAGGATGACACGGGGGGCGGTGAAGCGTTCCACTTCAAAGTTAGAATTGGGTAAAATGAAAACAAAATGAATATTGTCCATATATGACGCCAAAAGCATGAGAAAATTTGTAAAAGTAAACATGTGCATGTGTTATTCGATATAGCGCTCTATGCTTTAGACACGCATGCTGATCAGGGCATCTGCTATTTGCCATTCTATGAAACAAGTGCATGTACACGATCGTATAGCATACATATATACATGTTCATATTCGCTATGTTTTATTGGCACATCTTTGACTACATGTATTTATTCCGTAATTACATACATAATGTCGGGCACACGATGTAATAGTCGAACAATGTGCACACTCCTGTACGTAATTATTGCATGTCATGTTTTATCCCCTCGGAGAACTGTGCATTATCGATAACATAACCTATTTGCATATTTTCTTTCAGATCAGGTAATACAAGGGTAGGTATGGAGCATCTGAACGGCCTATTGCCGAACGCCGCCTTTTACAAAGGAGCGCAGGTATGTCCTTTGTGTTTGTCCACAGAAATTAAATTGCCCCGTCACCTTGCCAATAAGTGTATGAAAGGGTGCGATCTACGAGATATTATGCTAATGGAAAAGCGGGCCAAAGATGAAAAATTTCTCAGGTCGTTTGGTGCGTGTATTTCGAACCAAACCTTGGAAAATTATTTCCCGGAGCCAGAACTCTACGTAAGGGTGCACAGTTTCTTGAAAACTCTGAAGGTAACAGTAGGACCAGACGTTCGTTCGGAAACCGAGGCCAGTGCAGGACAGACTAGTGACACAGGTAATTCTTTCCGCCTTCCCGAGATTGTACCCGGTGCCGGCCAGAGCAACACTTCAAGTAAGGCTATGAAGCGACATGTCCCCACGAGTAAAGTGCATGTCGGACGAGATTCAGCACCATGTAATACAATGCAACGTCATGTGCCCATGGCTAGTATTGAAGTGCCCCCACATCCAGAATCAGCAGCGACGGGTAGTCTTGACGATCGTAGACGTGAGCCACCATTGACAAATGTTGACGTTGTTGACATCGAATCGGTTCAATTTCCAGAATGTGATGATACAGGTACTTGTGACGAGCGTAAACGTGAGCCACTATTGCAGAATCTTAACATTGTTGACTTCGAAGCGCCCACATTTTCAGATTGCACAAACTCAGCTGGAGCCGACAATGACTCACTCGTGCCATCAGAGGACGAATCGCCGGCATTTAAGAGGAGGAAAGTCTGTCGATATATTTCGACAGCGTCTTCTGACAATGAACCGACTTCAAATGGAAAGGCAGCTGTGTCAAGATCTGCGGACAATACCGATGATACTATGCAGACTTATATGCACGGTTTGAAAAAACACATAGACGCCAGATCCATTGCAATACAAGCCAGAGGGCACATTTCGTCTGCGTCGACATCAAAACCCTCCAAGTCGCCTCCCCCGTCTCCTACAGTTCCATCGGAAGCGAGGTTATGGAATGAGTCCGAAAGCAATATGATGAATATGTTGTTAGCAGACCATTGCGAAATTACCGCAGATGGACAAATACCTACTGCAAATGATTTCGCTAAGATGGCAACTGAATATCCGATGTACGGGATGATCGTTAACAAACAAAGTGTGAAACGCTTCAACACCATTTCAACGTATCGGCGCAATTCGGAGCGAGCAAAAACGTTCTTGGAAGCTCATGCTAGGACGACGCACTTACCAGACATCGCAAGGACAGTAAAAGATTTCTTTCAGGTCCGCGGTTGGAACGTCTCAGCAAAGGTAGTGCGCATGTGTAAGAGCATGTTTACTGGGAGGCAAGTTTTCAGCCGGCGTATGGTTGATGAAAACAACAGAAAAGAGTTGAAGGAGATCGAATTCGCCATTAATACACAGCAATGGCCGCTCATTAAGAAAAAAAGAGTCTTAAACAAAGGTACTGGGATCGTTTCAAACTCGGATATCAAGAAGGGTACACTTCTGTGTGATTTCCATGGAACCCTCCTAAACGACAAGGAAGGACAGGCAAAGTATGAATCGTATGGTGATTCTGATAAGAACGTGTCTATGTTGTCGATCGAGTATGGGGGCCGAAAGTATTGGATAGACAGTGTTGCTCGTTGTAAGTGCCACCCAACCATGGAGACAAAGGGCCGTTTCTTCAACCACACGAGAAAAAAACCCAATGCGTGTATGAAGGTGATGGAAATAAACGATGTGCCCCGTGTATTATTGTATGCAAGTCGAGACATTCCAGTGTTCACCCAACTTGAATTCGATTACGGGTGTTACGGTGACAGAAAATCAAGCCGCCAAGAATGGATGTAAGTTGCGACGAATCGAAGGAGGGGAAGGGACACCATGGACAACGTCCATCAGGAGATTACCTGGATTGCATTGGCACTATATTACATGTATTATGGATCACATGAACTACATGGATTATCGACTCTACATACTATATCTGACAACATGCACGCTATTGGTAACAGGTTACGGTAGTTTAAATAGCGTAATACTGCTAATATGTTAGGTGTAGGTAATTGGTGTAATGGGGTCTGGGACTTCTAGCTCGAAAGCCTCGATGGTGATCGAAGAACGTGCCACCCCTTGCAACAATAACAACTGTATAGTATATTCTCAAATTATATTATACAAATTGAATGTGTCACTGAATCTCGTTACCACGATGCAAT
>JBEVXT010000710.1:0-2985 GCA_040505955.1 Sedimenticola sp.
GTTCCGGCGATGGCACTGGACTGGAGCGGGCTGTAACCCGATGCCTGAAGGGCTTCCATGGGGTAGAGTTTCATCAGACCAATGGACATCAATCCAGCGCCAGCGCTGACCGCGAAGGTGAGGCAGATAAGATGAAACTGGGGTGTGCTGAGCATCTCCACAGGGGTGAACTCCTCTCCTCCGGAACCCGCTTTCTGTAACGGTAGCTCGAACCCTTCAGGCAGCCAGCCTTTGGGTGGCATACGCATCCACAGACTGCCGAGCAACACCAGTGATGCGAAGATGATGCCGTAGACCATAAAGGTGCCTGCCAGGCCGATGGATGAGATCAGCCCACCCCAAGTGCCAGCCAGTTTGACCCAGCCCATGGCGCCGAAGCCAAATCCCGCCACCGCCAGCCCTGTTATCATCCCTTTGTGGTCGGGAAACCAACGCATACCTACAGCGATGGGTACCACATAGCCGAGGCCGATTCCTGCGCCCCCCACCAGACCCACACCCAGACATACCGCCCAGAAATTGGTAGCACCGGCAAGCCCCGCCAGCAGGTAACCCGAGCCCAGTGTGAGCCCACCGATGACTGCCAGTTTTCGCGGCCCCCAATCTTTCAGCTTTTGTCCGGCGAACACCATCACCACAGCAAAGGTGGCCAAGCCCACAGAGAATACAATCTGAGTGTCGAGCTTGCTCCAGCCAGCCTCTTTCAGCGCCGGTGTAAAAACCGACCAGGCATAGATAGCACCCAAACAGATTTGTATCAAAATGGCGCCGATTACCACTTGCCAACGGTTGACGGATTGAACCACCGACATAGTATTAACCTCCATTGAATTAACGTGGCCTGCGCACAATCATCAGTCCGTGCACCTTCATACAATAGGATAGCAACGGTGGCCCCATTTGCTGGTTTTTTTGAAAATAGTTCTGCACAATAATCCCGAAATAAAATGTAGGAGCGAACTTGTTCGCGATGGACTCCGAGACTTGCTCTTCGCGAACAAGTTCGCTCCTACGACTGAGTTCTGGATTATTGAGCATAACCACCTTCTGGTTTAAGGCAGTACAATAGAGTTAGCAGCAATCCAGGTTACAGATCATTTATGGAACAGATTGATAAAGACAAGATGCGGGGGGTACAGCTTATGCTACTCGGCTGTATCATCCTGCCGCTGATGGACGCCAGTGTAAAATATATGGGTGAGACCATCGCCTCGGGTATTATCGTGCTTGCCCGATTCTTTTTTCAGAGTCTCTTTCTGTTGCCCCTAGTGTGGAAAAAACGCTATCTGCCCCGAGGGGGGGAGCTTGCTCTGCATCTTAAAAGATCCTTCTGGATGACTCTCGCCACACTCTCTTTTTTTACCGCCATTCAGGTCATGCCCATTGCCGATGCGTTGGCCATTTTCTTTGTTATGCCGCTGCTGGTAACACTGCTGGCACCATGGATTCTTGATGAAACGGTGGGTTGGCACAGGCTGACCGCCGTTGCTGTGGGTTTGGTGGGTGCGATTATCATTATCCAACCGGGGCATGAGCTGTTTGGCCCGCGCGCATTTTTACCGCTGCTGACCGCCCTTGGATTCTCTTTCTACCTGATGTACACGCGAAAACTTGCGCGCAGCGATGAGAGTGGCGGTGTCCCGGCCATCACCATGCAGTTTTACTCGGGCCTGTTTGGGGCAGTGCTGACCAGCATCGTTATTCTTTTATTCCAACCCCTGAACCTGCCAATGTTCAGGCTCGCCTGGCCCCAGCCCTGGCAGTGGCAGCTGCTGGTACTGGTGGGATTTCTCGCCGCTGTCGGTCATCTTGTGATCACCACAGCGTTCAGGCATGCAGATGCCTCAATCCTGGCACCCTTTCAATATTCAGAGCTGATTGTGGCCGCCCTGCTTGGCTGGTGGCTGTTTGATGATGTTCCCGCTGTGACCACCTGGGTCGGTGCGTTGATTCTTGTATCGAGCGGCTTGTATATTTTTCATCGTGAACGGGCGTAGCTACCCACCAGCTGGGTACGGGGTCGGAGTCGATTGCCCACATCCATGTGGGCAATCGACTCCGACCCCTGGTGAAAAGACCCTCTTGGCGGGGAGTACTGAATAGTTACAGAAAGTGCTACTCATCTCAGAACAGGAAACGATCAATGGGTAATGAAGCGGATAGCAAGAGCAAAGGGAGGGATGCCTACATAGCCGCAGAGGATCGTCCGCTGCTGCAACTCCCGTTACCGGCCCTAGATGATGCTGAAGGGGATCGGCTGCCGGTGAATATGCCATTGGTGATTGATGCCCATGTACACCTGTTTCCAACCAAACTCTTTCAGGCGGTATGGGGGTGGTTTGATAAATACGGCTGGCCCATACGCTATCGCCTCTCTGCTCCTGAAATAGTGAAATTTCTGACCGCCCGGGGAGTCAGCCATATAGTGGGCTTGCAGTACGCCCACAAACCCGGCATGGCGGAGGAGTTGAATCACCTGATGGCGGGGTGGATGGATGAATACCCGCAACTGGTCGGGCTGGCCACCTGCTTTCCCGGTGAAAAGGGGGCGGCGGCTATTCTCGGTAGTGCATTTGAAAATGGACTCAAGGGGGTCAAGCTGCACATCCATGTTCAGGGTTTCGACATGAACGCCCCAGAGCTGGAGGCTGTTTACCGGGCCTGTATCGAACACGACCGCCCACTGCTTATGCATGCTGGCCGTGAACCCAAGAGTCCGGCTTACCGTTGTGACCCTTATGCCCTCTGCAGCACCGCTCGGGTGGAGAAGATACTGCAGAGATTCCCCGACCTGAGACTCTGCGTCCCCCATATGGGGCTGGGTGAGTGCGATGCCTACGCCCGCCTGATCGAGAATTACGACAACCTCTGGCTCGATACCACCATGGCGCTCTCCAACTACTTCACTGAGCTGCCGGCACCCGATATTCGCACTATGCGCCTGGATCGAATCATGTACGGCTCCGACTTCCCCAATATTCCCTA
>JBEVXT010000711.1:0-1603 GCA_040505955.1 Sedimenticola sp.
GCTTCAGAACCCTCATTCCCGGCCGATCATTGATTTATCGGTAAATAATCTATATATTAGCGTTTAATTATATTCTGATATGGAATCAATCATGAGATTAACCTATCCCCTGATCCTGTTACTACTTGCCCTCCCGACTGCAGTTCAGGCGGAGAGCCCACTGCAGACCGCGACTGTAGAGTACCGCGAGCTGCCCCAGGTGTACCGACTCGACGGTGTTGTTGAGGCGGTCAATCGATCCACCGTCTCCGCCCAGACCGGCGGACAGATTAAAGCGATCCTGTTCGATGTCGATGATTACGTCGTCCAGGGAACACTGATTGTGCGCCTCAAGGATACCGAGCAGCGCTCACACCTATCTCAGGCTGAGGCCGAGCTAAAAAGGGCGACTGCACGGTTGCAGGAGGCGGTCAAGGAGCACCAGCGGATCAAAGGGGTGTTTGACAAGCGACTGGTCTCGAACGCCGCCATGGATAAGGCCGAAGCGGCCCTGAAGTCGGCCCGTGCCGCCGTCGATGCCGCCCGCGCCGCCCAGGCCCAGGCCAAAGAGCAACTGGAGTACACACTGGTTCGGGCACCCTACTCCGGCATTGTCACCGGGCGACACATCGAGGTGGGCGAGATCGCCGCCCCGGGTCAGCAGTTGATGAGTGGCATCTCCCTCGATCAGCTGCGGGTCAACGTGGATGTACCCCAAAGCCTGATTGCCGCCGTCCGCAAACAGGGGCGTGCAAGTGTGGAGCTGCCGGAAAAAGGCCACATCCCTGCCGAAAAACTCACCATCTTCCCCTTTGCCGACACCGGCAGTAACACCTTCAAAGTGAGATTGGATCTGCCGGAGGCGATCAAAGATCTGTTTCCGGGGATGTTTGTCAAAACCGAATTTACCCTCGGCACACGTCGGGTGCTACTGGCGCCTTTCCAGGCGGTGGTCTACCGCAGCGAGGTAACCGGTGTCTACGTTCTCAAGGGCGACGGCAAACTGTCACTGCGCCATATCCGCGTCGGCCATAAGAGCGACGACGGACAGATTACGATCCTTGCCGGCCTCGATGCAGGAGAGCAGGTGGCCCTGAATCCCATTGCCGCCGGCAGGCGTCTGAAACAACAGTTGCTGGAGCAATGAGATGACTCATCTTGGAATCTCCGGCTCCATTGCCAAACGTTTTCTTACTACCGAAATCACACCGCTGCTGGCCCTTGTCGGCCTGCTGCTGGGCCTCTTCGCCATCCTGGTGACACCACGGGAGGAGGAGCCGCAGATCAATGTCACCTTCGCCAATGTTTTTATTCCCTTCCCCGGCGCCGCACCGGCGGAGGTCGAGCAGCTGGTGGCGGGGCCGGCCGAGCAGGTAATATCGGAAATCGAGGGGATCAAGCACGTCTACTCCAGCTCCCTGCCGGGAATGGCGGTACTGACGGTGCAGTACTTGGTGGGTGAAAATCGTACCGATGCCATTGTCCGCCTCTATAACAAGATCTTCTCTAACAGCGACTGGCTGCCGCAGAACCTGGGGGTAGGCCAACCCATCATCAAACCCAAAGGGATCGACGATGTTCCCATCGTCACCGTCACCCTCTGGTCGAAAGAGGAGAGCACCGG
>JBEVXT010000711.1:1703-3459 GCA_040505955.1 Sedimenticola sp.
TTCTGGTACTGATCGCCGTCGGTTGGCGCGAGGCGCTGATCGTCGGCGCTGCCGTGGTGGTTACCCTGGCTATCACCCTGTTCGCCTCCTGGGCCTGGGGCTTTACCCTCAACCGGGTGTCACTCTTTGCCCTGATCTTCTCCATCGGCATCCTCGTTGATGATGCCATCGTCGTGGTCGAGAACATCCATCGCCACCTGGCGATGGGCGGAAAACACCTGCTTGAGGCGATCCCCAAGGCGGTCGATGAGGTCGGCGGCCCCACCATCCTCGCCACCTTCACCGTCATCGCCGCCCTGCTGCCGATGGCCTTTGTCAGCGGCCTGATGGGCCCCTATATGAGCCCGATCCCGATCAATGCCGGTATGGGTATGCTGATCTCTCTGGCGGTGGCCTTTATCTTCACCCCCTGGCTAACCAACCGCGCCCTCGCCAACAGTGCGGCCGGGTTGGCGGCACACGCCGAAAATGAGCGTGGAGAGAGTCGGCTGTCACGGTTTTTCCAGCGTGTCATGAACCCGTTCCTCGGCTCCGGCAGGGCCCGCGCCATGCGCTGGCTGCTGCTGGCTGCAATCCTGCTGCTGATTGCGGGCTCCATCGCCCTGGTGGCGAACCGTACCGTTGTGTTGAAGATGCTGCCATTCGACAACAAGTCGGAGTTTCAGGTGGTGCTGGATATGCCTGAAGGCACCAGTCTGGAGCAGACCACCCGGGTACTGAGTGAGATCGGCGACTATCTTGGTGGTGTTGCGGAGGTTACCGACTACCAGGTCTACAGCGGCACCTCGGCACCGATCAGCTTTAACGGGCTGGTACGGCAGTACTATCTGCGAAACGGCGCCCATCTTGGCGATATCCAGGTCAACCTGGTGGAGAAGAGCCAGCGAGATCGAAAGAGCCACGAGATTGCCCTGGCACTGCGCCAACCGATCCAGGAGATCGCCGACCGCTTCGGCGGTAACGCCAAAATCGTCGAGGTTCCGCCTGGACCACCGGTACTCTCCCCCCTGGTTGCGGAGATCTACGGGCTCGACTACAGCGGGCAGATTGAAGTCGCCAAAGAGGTGCGTTCCACCTTTGACAAGGTCGACGGTATCGTCGATGTGGATGATTCGGTGGAATACCCTTCAGAGAAGATCATACTGAAGGTCGATCGTACCAAGGCGGCGCGCCTTGGGGTGCCCCAGAGCAGTGTTACCCAGGCGCTGGCCACCGTGCTGGAGGGCGAGGACATGGGCTACCTTCATGGCGACAATGTGAAATATGCGGTACCGATCCGGGTCGAGTTCAGTGATGCCGACAAGGCCGATCTGACCCAGCTGCTCTCCCTGCGGCTGAAGAGCCAAGACGGCAACCTGGTGCCCCTGTCCGAGATTGTCGAGCAGGTACAAAGCAGCCGCAGCCACTCCATCCAGCACAAAGACCTGCTGCCGGTGGTCTATGTCACCGGTGATCTGGCGGGAGAGACCGACAGCCCCCTCTACGGCCTCTTTGCCATCTCTGACAGGCTCCTGGCTGAAAGTGGAATCGACCAGTGGTTTCTGTCACAGCCCGACAACCCCTATGAGTACAGCCTGAAGTGGGACGGCGAGTGGCAGGTGACCTATGAAACTTTCCGCGACATGGGCATCGCCTACTCGGTGGGACTGCTGTTGATCTACCTGCTGGTGGTGGCCCAGTTCCGCTCCTACCTGGTACCCCTGGTGATCATGGCGCCGATACCCCTGACCATCATCGGCATCCTCCCCGGCCATGC
>JBEVXT010000712.1:0-3150 GCA_040505955.1 Sedimenticola sp.
TGTTGTCGTTGCCCGATATGTTGACATCCACCGTGCGGCCCTGGCCGATGCCGGTTTCAAAGATGCCGCGCTGGAGGCTCACTCCGAACATGCCGGGGATGCTGTTCATGATGCGGGTAAAGAGCGGCATCATCTTGCGCGCCTCATCCTCATGGGTGCTGGTACCGCCAAAAAGAGTGACCGCATCCGAAGCAACGTAGAAGATGTTCTGGATCTGGGGTATGCCCTCTTTTCCATCCTCTTTCAGGTAGGGGGCGACCTCCCGGGAGATGTGGTGGCCGATCTCCAGCCGTTTCTGTTCCGAATAGCCCGGCGGCGGCACCAGTATATTGAGGATCAGGTTGCGATTGCCCTGGGGCAGGTACTCCGCCTTGGGAATCAGCGCCATCACCGCCAGTGCGGAGGCGCTGGTAAATACCACCACGGTGGCGATCTTGCTGAAGGCGTTTCTGCGGGTCAGATTCGAAAGGTACATGATGGTACGAACAAAGGGGTTGCCTTTGGGCGGGGCGGTGTTGGTCTGTGTCACCTTGCGTTTGGAGAGGGTGTAGAACTTATTGGTCACCGCCGGTATCACCGAGATCGAGACAAACAGGCTGATGGCGATGGAGAAGGTGATGGCGATGGCGATATCCCGGAACAGTTGTCCCGCCTCCTCCTCAATGAAGATCACCGGGAGAAAGACTGCGACGGTGGTGACGGTGGAGGCAAGCACCGCACCCCACACCTCACGGGTGCCATCGTAGGAGGCGTGAAACGGCGACTTGCCCATGCGTCGGTGGCGATCGATGTTCTCCAGTACCACGATGGAGTTGTCCACCAGCATACCGACGGCAAAGGTGATGCCCGCCAGGCTCATGACATTGATATTGCGGTCGAACAGATACATGAAAAAGAAGGTGCCCATCACCGAGATGGGGATGGCGATGGCAACGGTCAGGGTTGAACTGACCGAGCGCAGAAAGAGCAGTAGCACGGTGATCGCCAGGACGCCACCGATCATCAGGTTGGTCTGCACCGTATCGATGGCGGTGTTGATATAGGGGGTTTGATCGTGAACCCAGTCGAAGTAGAGGCCGTTGTCGTGGAGAATTCCGTCGTTCAGGCCGTTGACCACCTCGCGCATCCGGGCGGTCAGCTCCAGTACGTTGGCCCCGGCCTCCTTGCGTACGCCAACAACAATCATCGGCTGGCCGTTATGAAGTACAGCAGGTGGATTGGATGCATAGCCAAAACCTACATCGGCGATGTCCCCGAGGTAGATCCGCCGCAGTCCATCATCGGCCAGCAGCAGCTCTTTTGCATCATCCGGAGACTGGAATTGGCTGATGGTGCGGATACGGTAGTTGCGTTTTGACAACCCCAGCACTCCCGCCGATATATTGCTGTTGGCGCTACGCACCCGCTCAATCACCTTGCTTAGGGTCATGCCGTGATCGGCCAGTCGTTGGGGATCAACTTTGATCTCAAAGCGCTTCTCCGTGCCGCCGAAAGCGAACAGTGAGCCGACGCCGGGCACACGTTCCAGAGAGTGGCGAACTTCGTTTTCAAAGAAGGTACGGTAGGTTTTGATCCGGTCGTGATCCCCCTCGCGGGTCTTGAGCATCATCCAGATGATAGGGGAGTTCTCGGCGCTGGAGGTGCTGACCGCCGGTTTTGCGGCATTTTCCGGGTAGCTTGTCACCTCGTTGAGTTTGTTGGTCACCCGCACCATAGCGTCATTGAGGTTGGTACCCACCTTGAAGGTGAGGCTGATATTGCCGTAGTTGTTGTAGCTGGAGCTCTCCATTACCGTCAGGCCGCTAATGCTTTTGAGCACATCCTCCTGCTCCTCGACGATCTCCTTCTCGATCTCGTAGGGGCTGGCACCGGGCCAGGTGGTGTTGACGCTGATCTTGGGCGCCTCCACATCGGGGGTGAGCTGCACCGGCAGACGACTGAGCCCGATGATACCGAACAGAATCACCAGAAAGACCGCCGCGAAGGTGGAGACCGGTTGGTGGATAGAGAGTTTGACCAGATCCATGTGTGCGCTCCGCCCTTATGGCTTGATTATGGTAACGGCCTGATCCGGGCGTAGGCGGTCATTGCCATCGATCACCACCATCATGCCGGTAGTGACGGGTGGTTTGTCTACAGCGACAAAGTCCTTGGTGCGGGCGACAATGTTGAGCGGCAGCATCTTCGCCTTGTTTTCTTTTACGCTGTAGACAAAGTCTTTGCCTTTGATCTGCACCAGGGCGTCACGGGGTATCAGACGTAGCCGTCGCTTATTGCCTGAGGGGATCTCCGTTTCGATCGACATGTTCTGGATCATCCCCTCGGTGAAGGGGAGGTTGATCTTGAGGATGGCGCTCTTGCTGCGCAGATCGGCCACCGGGGTGAATCCGCGGATGTTGCCGTCGAGCTGTCTACCAAGGGCCGGGAGGGAGACGGAGAGCGGCTCTCCAGCCTTCTGGTAACGCACCAGAGATTCGGGGATGGCGATCTTGGCGATGACATCCTGGGTTGAGGCGAGGCGGCAGATGGGGTTGCCGGGAGCGAGCCACTCTCCCTGCTCCTTGAATTTGTTCAACACCAGACCGTCGAAAGGGGCGCGAACGGTGCTTTTGTCGAGCTGCAGCTGAAGCCGCTGCAACTGTTGACCGAGGGTGGCCCGCTTCTGCTCCAGAGCGCTGAGGTCGAAGCGTGAGTCATCATAGGCCTGGCGGCTGGCGGAGTTGTTTTTCAACAGACTCTCCAGGCGCTTGAGGGTACGCCCCACCTTCTCCATGTCGGCACTCACCTGGGCCTGCTCCTTGCGCTTGATATCCATATCTTTTCTGGTCAGATCGGTATTGAGTCGAACCAGGGGATCGCCCTGTTTGACATGTTTCCCCTCTACCGCCAACTGCTCAATGATCAGTCCGGAGACCTCACCTGAAACCTCCGAGATACGATCAAAATCGATAACACCCATCAGGCTGCTGGTCTCAGCGATCACGCGCTCTTCAACCATGGCGACCACCACTCGTGCCGGTGGAGGTGCGGCGGCCTCCTCCGCCCACAGACTCTGGGGAAGGAGCAGAGCGAGAGAGATCAGCAGGCGGAGTGAGTTCATAAATAGTGTCCATACACGATGGTGGGAATGAGGCTGGGCTGTGAAAAGTG
>JBEVXT010000713.1:0-9780 GCA_040505955.1 Sedimenticola sp.
GTAGATAGAAAGCAATCCGAACACGGCGCTATATCTTTACGTCAAATTAAAAATGGCTCTTGATGGACTCCAGGTTGGTGTCCAGATTGACAGAATTTCAGCCTTATACCGGACATCTGGCACTATTAGCTGTACTGTTCTTTGGGAGATGCTACCCAGAAGGATATAGTTATCCATCACACCAGGGCTAGGCCTTGGCCTACTGAACCGGAGTGTCTATAACAGAATACCAAAAACTTTTTCCAAAGAAGAAAACCACAAAAAAAGGCCTAGACTCTTCACAGGGTCCAGGCCTTTGAATGTGGTAGCGGGGGCAGGATAGGTTCACTTTCTACACTGATAATCCACCTGGATACACTATGTGTCCCATAATCATTTTCGATTTATTCTTCCAGAAGCCCTTGTAACTTTTGATACGATGCCTGATGCTCCGCGATTGACATTTTTCCCAGATTTATCATTTTCCAGCGAACAGCCGGTAACTGGTCAACATGTGATAAACTCAGCAGTTCCCACTGCGGATTTCGCGCCTTGAATGACAATAGAAACTCCCTATCACCTTCACTAAATCCTGATCGCACCATCCCGACCAGTTGCTCTCGGGTGGCCAGTAATACTTCCAAAGGAACCTCCGCCTCTGTCATCTGCGAAAACTCACCTACATAGGCAGCTTCAAGGTTACTGAATACCGGATCAATTAACTCGGCTATCGGACGCGGGTGGCTGATCAGGTAGACTAGCAAAGCCTTTCGGGTCTCTTCATTGAGCCCCTCATGATCAAGCAGCCAGTGAATGTCAAACAGATCACGTGGATGCTGCCTGTCCAATGCTGCGCAGATTTTCCCTGCATACAAATCAGCCATGGCTACAACTGCTATCTCGGCATAGCCAAATTAATCTTCTACTTTCGCGGAAACTGAACGAACCTCTGGTTCAAACACGGTCCCACGCAATACTGGAGACAACTCGACCTTCACCTGTACACCACTACGAGACACCACCAAGCGCAATGCATCAGGCTTGTCCCGATAAACCTCCACCACATCTGCATCAGCAAAAGTGGTTTTAATGAGAGAACTGATTCGTCCCAGCGCCTGGGTGATATTTGCTAATGCAGCGGTACGCTCATCCATCGGCAGGTAGACGAGATCAATATCCACGGAGAGGCGCGGCAGATTTCGCACAAACAGATTGATCGCCGAGCCGCCTTTCAGTGCAAAACAATCTTCCTCAGCGATCAGCGGTATCAATGAGATCAATAACTGAACCTCTCTGTAGTAGATGCTACTTCGATCCATGCAGATGCTCTGGCACGGTGATCAGATAGGTATTTTCCAGCTTGCCTGATTTGGCGATAACCCGCTTGCCTTTGCCCAGATCGTAATCGTCCCTATTCAGCTTTCGAAACCACGGGTAGTTATGCCGACTGGCCAGCCAGAAGAACAGCCGCTTCACCTTGATGCTTTTACAGCCCCTCAACAGGACATCGAGTTTGCGCGGTGACAGGCTGGTCAGGCCCTGCATCAGCTCATCGGCATGATCGAAGCTGATACCATTGGGGATATCTGCCAGCATTTCGAGGTAGGCCTTCTCTGAGCAGGAGAGCGCTATTTCGGGCAGGTCATCCCGCCATTGGAGGCATTTCTGGTAAGTCTTGTTATCCAACACCTCTGCGCCCCAAAGCATCCTGGTGCTGTGCCACTGAAATGAGGCCTTAGCTGCAACCCTACCCAGCCAACCCGGAGCTTTTCCCTCAGCATACAGATGCAGTTTTTGTGTATCACCAAACGAGAGATACTGCCCAAGGCCGAGCACCTGCAAAGCAGATACACCACCCACCAGCACAGACCGATCGGCCATACGTTGCAGTGAGCAGACCACAGCCTGCCAACTCAGCCGACTCTCTGCGCGTGCATATACTCCAACTGCCAGTTTATGTAGCCGGCGACTCTTGACCGCATTATCCAGCGCATGGCGTGATACACCCTGCTCCAGCACCCACTGGCGCGTGGCGACCAAGCCATGAGGCAGCAGTCGATCTATCTGTTGGGGCTTCAGGCCTTGGAACTCCATGGTTTACCATTATTAAAATAATCGGCGAATAACACCGAACTAACAGGTAAATATAAACTAGCATACAAACAAATAGTTCGCATTATTTTATTTTTGCGGCGATATTCGCCGCATGTTTAATTATAGATAAACTTTTCAGTAGAGCGTAACTACCACCTGATAACCTTTCTCTCGACAGGTAAAGTACTTAGAGGATTTATAAGCGACAGTTTGCCGCCCATCACTGTATGCCAGACCTTAGTGGGATGAAAATGGTGCGACTACGAGGAAAATCCAAGGCACTGCCCGTAGAAAGAGGAATAAAAAAAGGCCTGGACTCTTTACAGAGTCCAGGCCTTTCAGATGTGGTAGCGGGGGCTCGCTTTGGAAACCTAATAAAATTCCCCGATTATGGCAGATCACGTACACCATTTAAGCACCTAAAGTCCTTATATGTAAAAGTCTGGGCGTGAACTGACAGTTTTGAATCTAGTCTCGATATAACCTGACGATCATAATACCTCAAACTAACCACAAGCAGACCTCAGGGGGTGTTCGAGCAGGATGGCCGGAGTTAGTCAGAAGCGGACTTAACAGGATTCCGGCAGATGGCTGGAATGCGACCAAAGGAGATCTTGTACTGATAGGATTGGGAGGTCTGCTCCTAGTGGGCCATGCGGTTAATTCGGCAACGCATTCTTTGCTCACAGCCAGCCAGTTAACTCTTTTCGAACATCTTTTGTGGTACAAAATGGTGCTGCTTTCGTAACTATTCAGCACCATACTATGAATATCGCACTGAGCGCCTGGCATCGGGCAGTTGCGTAAGGAATATCTTTGGCATGGATGCCAAAGTAAGCTTCGACGTACACGGAGGTACTAACATCGCGTAAGGCAGGAAGCCGGGAGCGATGAAGATGTGTTTACGCGATTCCTGGAGCAACTGCCTGATGTCAGGTGCGGTGTTTAACAGTCAGCTGAATAGTTACCTGCTTTCTTTGTCATGCCTCATCATATCAAATCAGATCATTCGTTTGTGAACTTTCCGCATGGCCCACTAGTCACTATGTATAGTTCCAGACTATGTATAGTTCAAAGGTACTCATCAGCGGCGTGCAGCGTGTTTGCTAAGTTGTGGCGAGGCAGATCAATAGTGAACTAAACATAGTTTTTCTGGTTTTCTGAAGTGATACCCCTCACTTCAGGAGACCGTTATGGATCCGACGCGAAAACTTCACCGCAGATCACTACACACCGGTACGTTGAGGCTGACTTGGCAATGAAGAAAAAGATTCTCGCCCGACTTCAGGAGCTTTAACTATGTATAGAATCCGTCAGCCCCGATGCATGTTGAAACAGGGCTGGCGGGCAACCCGGTGGCATAACTATGCATAGTTCGAAACTATACATTGTGACTACTATGTATAGCTATACATAATAGTCAGAAGCGGACATTAGCAGATTTCTACTGAATGCCTGCAATGCGACTAAATCCGACCTCTCTACTCAAGTCGAAAACACCTTTTTACTTTACAAAAGCAGACATTTAGACTAGGGGGACCAAGTAGAAGGTTCTGGCCAAACCTATTTCTTGCCTTATGACTCTATGGGTTACCCTACTATTTATCGATAAATTACAATGAATTAGAAATTTCAGGGTGGGAAATACCCACGGAAACCAACCAGTTATGTTCTAATAGGCTGCGATTATAAGTCGCATCGGTAAAAAAATGATGATGGTGTTAATGATAGCAAATAGATGAGGTGGTTTGCTTGACGTGAAGGAAATCTACAGAATCTAGGTTATAATGGCGTCTATCAACAGGCCTTTGTGGGGGGCTACTCAAATGGCGTATGCCCATCTGGTGAGCGGTCTATCGAAGGCAGCTGTCATCATCGTAGATCTGATGGCTATCGAGAAAATTTCGCCACGTCTTCGGGATGCTTGTTGCAGCTACCCGAACTATCCCAACCAGGGGTGCAAGCGACGTGTGGATTCTCGTGAATGATGGGGTATCCTTCTTACATTCCGACCCTTACTGTATAGCTCGATAATTTCTTACAACAAGAACTTTAAGCAAGCACATATCATAAAATCAGAGATTGTCATCTATGAGATGGTTGCACCTTAGCGATTTACATATTGGGAATAACAATGAGTCACAAGAGGTGGCTTTAAGCTCTCTTGTCAATGCCGTTCATGAGTTCTCAAAAGATCAAACCTTTGACCTAGTATTAATTACGGGTGATTTAGCATTTTCGGGAAAAAAAGAAGAATATGATCGGTTTGAAGAACTTGTTTTAGCACCGCTCCGGTCTAGCAACTTATTCTCAAACGCAAAAATTCTGTCTGTGCCTGGCAATCACGATGTAGACTGCGACTCGGTGTTGCCAGTCTCATGGGGGGGCTTGGGGTCATCTCGCCAGGATCGTTTTTTCCATTCGAACAGCCAGGGGCAATCTATAAGAAAGCCTCGGGCACCGGGATTTGAAGCATATTCACATTTCATCAAAAAAAATGAAATTGATGGTGTTGATCCACTAGTAGAACCTGCAAGTCTTTTGTCATTGACATTTGGCGGAAAGAGAATTAATTTTCTGACAACTGTAACAGCCTTTTTTTCGGATAAGGAGGTCACCGATGAAAGACTGACACCGGCTCCTCTGCATGCGATACGTTACCTATTAAAGGACCAAAATAAAGCTGATCACCTTGTTATTTTAGGGCACCATCCCAAAGACTGGTTCACAAGGGATACAGTAGATCCATTTTGGACTTTGTTGGTTAAGCAATATGCATTATATCTGCATGGTCACTTACATCGAACACAAGTAAGCCACGGCAATCTTGGTCTCGTTACTCTTGGTTTTGGTGCAGTCTACCAGGCTCCCTCCGATCGACCATTATCAGCATATTACCGAAATTCTATGGCGATATGCGAACTTGATGAATCCCTACATATTGCTGTCATATCCTGGGATGCAGAACAAGGACGATGGCAAAAAGATAGCTCATTACCACCTGAGTTTGAGGCACCAAGCAACAAGCTAGAAAATGGTTACATTCTTCCTCTTCCCTCAACAAAATACACCGATCCTACAGCCCGCAGGCTTCAGTTTCTTCGCGTTGAGCATAAGGCTGAGCATTGCTTATGGTTAGCTAAAGATAATAATAAAGCTTGGTCTACACTACTACAGGTACTTGGGTACATATCTCAAGCAAGTAAACCATATCTACCTGCCCCTTCGATCATGCCACCTGGTCATACTGAATTTCGTTTGGTAGATGATGATGGCTATCATCTTATTCACGCCGTTTCTGCCCATGGTGACTTGATCAATTATGAGCAAGTTGAAAGAGCGAATACTCAGCTTGATACGAGCGCCTTTAAATCGTGCATCATTATTACACTGGGTGAGATTGCACAAGACGCACGTGAACTCGCGAACCGTTTAGTAGAGAAGAAGCCAATCAAAGTAGTTGATGGTGAGCTGATTGCCGAAGAATTACTCAATAAACTATCTTCATCACTCAATTATGTGTTAAATGAATTCGAGCCTAGAGAAACGAATCTTACGCTCTTAATACATGATGATGGGGTAGGCGCCCTAATCGTAGATCGACTTCATAAGAGCTGGTTCAAAGTTTTTTCCCCCACAGGACAACTGTTACCCGAAGCAAGCGAAATCGTATTCTCACTCAGAGAAGCACAACCGATTTTGAAGCGATTTTCATATAGTGAGGTTGCGACTGTCGACTCAAATGTAGGCAAGGGTGCAGATGGTGAAGTGTTGTTTAATAGAGAGACATATCTTAAAACGTGCTATTCGCACTTCAATGATATCAAATATGCTCCACTCGCAGCATTAGGGTTTAAGTTTTCCAATGCTTCACTCAAAGATATGTATATACCTGCAAACGCAGGCCACAGTGCAGGCAACAAGTCCGCAGAATCTATGGAACGAGCAGTTAGTGAATTCATTGATGCTCTTAATATCGACTCATCTCAGAAAGATCAATTAGAACGACAACTACGCATATCACACGGGTTAGGAACGACATCAGAGGTTGGTGCAGCACAGAAACTTTACAGAAAATTTGGGAACATACTTGTTCTGGGCGACCCCGGTTCTGGGAAGACCTGCTTTGTTAAGCACGAAATTCTTCTATACAGCTCCCCCACCCAACATGATAGCTTTTGGTACGCAAAACACTTACCGGTATTTTTGCCTTTGGCAGAAGCTGCGCGGCTGTTAAGCGATAACCAGGATTTATTGCCAATCTGCTCAGTCATCGGTGCCCGATACATGCTGAATATCCCAGTCACTACTCTTCACCATATGTTGGGCGAAGGACGGTTAGCATTTTTCTTCGATGGTCTCGATGAAGTTGGGAGTATAGAGGAGCGCATTCAACTGCTCTCGATGATAAATGATCTAATGTCAAAATATGGACGATTAGGGAATAGGTTTGTTGTGACTTCAAGACCTGCTGCAATCCAACCTATCGACATACCTGAAGGATTAACGCATATACAGCTTAAAGGACTAAGTGAGCAGGAGATTCGTGTTCTTGCAAGCAGAGTTGTGGCAAGTCGCCTGCAGGAAGACTCCACTGCTAGCATGCAATCAGAGGAAAAAGAACTCGTCGATAGGCTTATGGATGACTGTGAACAGACTCCAGGAATACGCCGGATAGCCAGAAATCCCTTGCTGCTCACACTTCTAGTACTTGTCTACGCGAATAGTGGGGCTCTATTCGCTAGGAGGCACGTTGTTTATTCGCAAGCAGTAAAAACTCTTATATCTGTCCGAAACCGTTCGTTAAAAACCCAAGTTCTGTCGGAATCAGATTTGAGAAACCGGCTAGGCGTACTAGCCTACGCAATATTTAATCGAACCATCGGAGAGATACCGCAGCGGTCTGAAGTACGCGAACTCCTTACCCCTCATGTTGAGGCCGAGCAGGGTGAGGGACTAGTAACCGCTGATAAATTTCTTCAAGAAGTAGCTGAAGCAACAGGAATACTCATAATTCACCAGAGAGGAACAGCAATAGAAGACGACGTTATTTCATTTATGCATTACTCATTTTTAGAGTATTACGCTGCAATAGGATTGCTGCATCAAGAATTTCAGCATGAGGTACCCCGTTTAGTTAAGAATCCTAGATGGAGAGAAATACTAACTTTAATGTTTGGTATACTAAGTGAGCAAAAAGATATTACCGACCTACTCGCGCGTATATCACAAGAACAAAGCAATGCTGATAAAATAACTAAGAAGCGGTTAGTGTTCAGTATGGACTGTGCATTGGAGTGTGATGTTCCGCCCGAGCGCGCTCAGAAACTTCTGATGAATTTGATTGTGGACGCCATTATCAGTGGGCCTGCTCGTATTTCACTTGAACTCCGGATTGAGATCGCTAAACGGCTCAGCCAATTACTCTTAAATACTGGAAGCCCTTATATAATAGCGCGTTTAATACAAGGGATGCTGCATAATGACCCATGTGTAAGTGCAGCGTTTGTCGACCTAGTGGCGCATTTAGACTCGGACCTTCAGATTGATCAAGTAGGATTAGATGCATTTGAACATGCATTTCAGCGACCAGAATCGGTCGTTCGGTGTGCTTGCGCAGAAGCACTACAATCAAAACCAGAACTCAGAACAGAAAAAGCAATTGAACAGTTGAGAAAATGTTTAAATAGAGGATTCCTTGAAAAGCATGTCGCCTTAAAGACAATTGAGGTTGTACACGGCCTCATGGACCCTCTTCGGAAGGAGGTTATCGAGCTTCTTAGCGATAGTAAATCAATTATTTCCGGCGCAGCCGCCAGATGCATATTAGCTTCTGGTATATTTGACTCACCTGAAATAGGTGATCGTCCCATACTCGATAAGGCCCTCAGGGTGTGGCAATTTGGAACACAACCGCGTATCCGATCAAAAACATCAGTATGGGTTAATAATGAGTACATCGAGGAACTAATTAGCTCAGACGATGCTGGGAAAAAGGAATTAGGTATTCGCTATCTCTCTCTTGTTGAACGACAAGAGATATTTGTGTATCGATTAATCATCTCAACTCTTAAAGACACCACAAACCATAGAGTAAAAACTGCTTGCCTCCAAGCACTCAGGCAATCACCGGATTCGTTGGCATTAGTTACATTGGCGGATGTGGACTTTGTTACTTCATTATTGGGAGCTAATGAACGTGACGTGCGCATAGAATCAATTCGCGTTCTTGAGGACTTCCCAAGCGACGATCAAATAATATCAGCTCTCTTAAGGCACTTAGACCACTGTTCGGCAGAAAACAAGATTACAAGTGATGAAGCTGAAGAAACTATGCGAGCTTTAACAACACACGCTAATGGAAGAAGCGAGTTAAGGAGTATCCTAATTGACCGCATACTCAAAAACTACCGGACCAAAATAGCAACGAGTTATGGTGGAAAAAAGGAGCAGGAGATATTGCGTCAGTCCTTGAAAGCTTGCGAAGAGCTAGGTGGTACTATTGAATATCGACTAGCCTTACAATTATTGGATACTGCCAATGATTATCGCGCCCCAAAAGAAATACGTCGACAGTCGCTAAAAACATATGGAAAACTTGTTGAACCAAGCCCAAAGAGCGCGAGCGATTTACTTGCTATTCTTGAGTCTAAAGATCGGGTTCTTCGTCATGCGCGATACGATGCGATTTTATCTTATGTAAAAAAATGCCGAGGCAAAGTTGCTTATGTTCGCGCTATTTACAAGAACATACCTTGTTTGAGCAGTGCGCTATGCAAAGCTTGGAACTCAGAATATAAACAGGTTAATGATAGAATCGACCATCGCACACTGGGAAATCTAAGAAAATGTGTAATTGAACTAGAAGATATGCTCACATCTTATGAAGAGTTTGCAAAAAGAGTAACAGTCGCCACCCCTGAAGAACAGGGACTACTTAATTTGTAGTCTTAAGTATTGCAGCAATAGTAGGGCATTGGGGTCAGGTCTTTCTTTTTGCATGCAGATCCAATGACTGCTTTTAGCCGATAGCAGCAGTATAACTCGATTTGCACGGTGTCCGCTTTGTGCTGTTTTCTTCCTACGGTCATTTCTAGTCAGAAGTGGACCTAGCAGTAAACCGGTCAGATGAGCCTTCTCCTCGATGAGGCGGAAGGCAATCAGCGAACTCACGTTGAATTTCCGGAATTTTTCCCCTTTGTGCAGGATCGCCGGACAATATTACGAGAAGCATACCCACCATCAGTGACACACCGTTAGACGCTCTCAGTGCTTGTTTGAGCAACATTACTGGGTAGCCCTTGCTGTGTCGATTGATGGCGTGGATACCGCCATGAACGAATGAACTCAGTGGTTTCCAAGAATATTGTTTGAATTCCAGCAACATGCTTAATGCTTCGACTGGCGCTTTCCCTTCCAATTTGCTTAGCATTTCAGAGAGCATTTGAATCTTTTCGGACTTTCTTGCTCCATCATGGGTTAATTCGACCGAAAGCTTTTCGACTGCCGTATCGGACGCGGCATATAGCAGCCACATTGCCCGAACCAGTGCTTCGTATTGGAGCCGGAGCAAGCCAACCGCAGAAGTGAAGTTGCCAGATACGATTAGCATCTTTGGTAAGCACCCAGTTAACCACCCCTCAATGAGGGCATAATCTGCTCAGGATCAACATTCCACGGCAGTAAATCATCCAGAGGCTTCTCATC
>JBEVXT010000714.1:0-7858 GCA_040505955.1 Sedimenticola sp.
ATGGGCGGAATGTCCGGCATGGGCGGAATGTCCGGCATGGGTGGCATGAGCGGAATGTCCGGCTGGAAATAAGCAGCTAGTCTTCTTGTTCTAGAAGAGACTACTTGCAGGGATGCAATAAGAGCGCAGGGATGCGCTCTTCTCACGTTTATTTCTTTCGGGGGGACTCTGATTAATTCATTACTCCGGGCATGGCACAGCAAAGCCATGTTTTCGCAGATAACAAAGTGAAACTACCTGCCCTGGCAGAGCATTGCTGATATGATGACGAGTGGATTGATCAGAACTTCCCTAAATATAAAATACGATTTGTATTACTTTGGACGAGGCCTATAGCCATGAAGTTGGAAACACTATTGAAATTTTCCGTCCTCCTCGTTTTTCTATCGCTATTGGCAGGCGGTGAGGTTTTTGCCGCTGACGGCACAAAGGTGGATTACGAGCGTGCACGCTGGGATCCCATCCATTTTAAACCTGCCATAGATAGTGCAACAGACGAACAGTGCCTTAACTGTCACCAAGAGATTCTTGACAGGAAACTGTTGACCAAGACGCAGGCGGGTGTGAATACAGCTGAGACAATGGCTTGGTATCAAACACTGACTACTTACGAGGGTGAGCAGGAATCATTTCATCAGCGTCATCTTGCTACACCGCTGGCAAAGAAGCTGATGGACATGAAGTGCAATACTTGCCACCAGGGGAACAATCCTCGCGAAGAGGCCATGCTTCCGCCTGATCATTCAGACGCCAGCTTCACCTTACGCAAGTCCGTTAACCCCAGAATCTGCCTGATGTGCCACGGGGCAGGTGACTACAAAATCATGGGTCTTCCCACTCCATGGAGTGAATCCCGGGCCATGTTCCAGGATAACTGCCTGCTCTGTCACGCAGGGTTTCGCACTACAAGACATCAGGTTAATTTTCTCAAAGCCGATGCCATTGAAAAAGCGGGCAAGGAAAATTCAGATGTCTGTTTCGGCTGCCATGGCGGACGTCAGTGGTACCGCATCTCCTTCCCTTACCCACGTCACGAATGGAAGGGAATGCCAAAAGATATTCCCGCTTGGGCTAAAGACCGGAAGACAGAGTCTGAAGCAAGATTTCAGATCAAAACCCAACAGGCCGCAAAATAGCCTTCTGCAGATGATGAGGTTAGGATGAGCAAAAAGAAAACAGATAACAATCTACTTGGGCGACTGAACCTGTCTCGGCGTTCATTTCTTAAATCAACCGCTACAGGTGGCGCTGCTGTTGCAGTCGGTGGTTTGGTCGAGCTTAAAACGGCAAAGGAAGCCAAGGCCTTTGCCTACGAGCCATACCCAAAGGATGACCAACTACAGACAGTGGTAACAAGCTGTGCGCACAACTGTGGCTCCCGCCATATGCTGGTTGCGCACAAATGGAATGACGTCATTGTTCGCCTATCGAGTGATGATGGCAGCTATCAGAGGGGGGGGCATTTCGGTAAGGACAGTAATGACGAGCCTCAGTTGCGGGCATGCCTGCGTGGTCGCTCCTATCGTCAACGACTCTATTCGGCTGAGCGTTTGCTCCATCCCATGATCCGGGTGGGTGAGCGAGGTGAGGGTAAGTTCAAGCGTGTCTCCTGGGATGAAGCGCTGACTCACGTAGCCCAGAATATGGTTCGTCTGAAGGATACCTACGGACCAACGGCGCTGCTCGATCAGAGTTATGCTGGCGCCTCCTACGGCGTGTTGCATAAATCAGATCAGATCGAAGGGCTTCTGGCGCGCTTTCTTGGCATGTTCGGCAGCAGAACCAACTCCTGGTCAGTACCTTCATACCAAGCTACCACTTTCAGTTCACGGATGACTTTCGGAACCATCGAGGATGGTAACGAAGATGATGCATTTGCTCACTCCAAGCTGATCATCATGTGGGGCTGGAATCCGGCCTACACATTCCATGGTGGCAACACCTTTATGTACATGCGAATGGCGAAGCAGCGCGGTTGCAAGTTTGTGGTGATCGACCCGCAGTATACCGACTCAGCTTCCGCCTACGACGCCTGGTGGATCCCGATCAAGCCTAATACAGATGCAGCAATGATGGCCGGTATGGCTCATCATATCTTTACCAATAATCTGCATGATCAGGAGTACATCAATAAGTTCGTCCAGGGCATGGACGAAGGCACCATGCCGGGGTGGGCGAAAGACAAAGAGAACTTCAAAGACTACATTCTTGGTAAATATGACAATGAGCCGAAAACGCCAGAGTGGGCGGCAGAAATTTGTGGTGTTTCAGCCGCCGATATCCGCAAGCTGGCGGATATGTACGCCAAGACCAAGCCGGCAGCCCTGAAGGCATCCTGGGGGCCTGGCCGTAACGCTTATGGTGAGCAGTACAATCGTATGGCCGCTGCGCTGCAAGCAATGACAGGTAACATCGGTGTCCTCGGCGGCTGCGCTGAAGGCGTCGGCAAGGGGTGGCACGCAGAAGCCGTAGCCTATCCATATGATGAGTACTCCAACATCTGGTTCCAGTCGATAAAATCTGATCGCTGGGCTCACTGTGTGCTCAACTATCCCAATGTCAAACGCGAAGAGATCGGGCTCTGGCCGCGGCAGGATTCGACTGATGGGGAAATACCCAACATCAAGGGTATCTTCTGGCAGGGTTCTGACTGGTTCAACCAGCTTACCAATATTAATAAAGAGATAGAGGCGATGGATAAGATGGAGTTGGTGGTCTGTATGGACTCCACCATTACCCCATCGGGCCTCTATGCCGATGTTCTGCTGCCGATTGCCACGCACTTTGAGCGCCACGACGCCGCTCTACCCTGGTACAAAGGGCACTACTACATCCATCGCCCAAAGGTGATTCAGCCGATGGGTGAATCGAAGACCGATTTCCAGGTGTTCACCGAACTAGCCTACCGTATCGGTGGCGACGTGTTCGGCAAAGCCTTTAATCCCAAGGCCACCCGGGACTACTTCAATAACGACGATCAGGTCGATGAGACCTATCTGCGTGAGTGGTGGGAGGGCAAGGTAATGGCCCATCAACATGTCGATATGTCGTGGGAGGAGTTCAAGCAGCGGGGCGTCTACAAGTTTACCTTCGATAGACCCCATGTGGCCTTCCAGGATCAGATCGAGAAGGGCCTGCGTTTTCCAACATCTTCAGGAAAAATTGAGATTCTTGCTACGCAACTGGCACAGATCACAGACTGGAAGAAGACGATGTACGGTGCTGAAATTCCCTATATACCGAAATGGATCGAGCCCTGGGAATGGCTCAATAGTCCCAAGGCGGCAAAGCATCCGTTCCATCTGATTTCACCACACCCACGTTGGCGAACGCACTCCATCTTCAACAACTGTAGTTGGCTGCGTGAAACCTACGAGCAGGAAGTAACGATCAACGCCTCAGATGCAAAAAAACTGGACATCAAAACCGGTGATACAGTAGAGGTTTGGAATGACCGTGGTAAATGCGTCGTACCTGCCTACGTCACCGAGCGTTGTATGCCGGGTGTGGCGGTACTGCACGAAGGTGCTTGGATTGATTTGGATGAGAATGGTGTTGATCGTGCGGGTAACCCCGATATGCTGACGCTGGATGAACCAAGCCCGGCTGGAGCTTTCGCTTACAACACCGTGCTTTGTGATATCAAGAAGACCGATCTGGAGCATCGCCCGGGTTGGGACAAACTGGCGACATCACGTGCTCACGTCTTTCGCCGCGACCAGTAATCTTGGAGGAGAAGAAAAATGTCAGAAATAAAAGACAAGGCCAAGATCAAAGTAGCGGTCAAGCGTCGCAAGCGTGAGACTTACACACCGGTCAAGCCAGAAAAGCAGTTCGGTTTTATCCACAACAACGTAGACTGTATTGGCTGCCGTGCCTGTGAGATAGCCTGTAAAGATAAAAATGGCCTGGCTGCTGGCCCGCGTTTCAGACGTGTGCAGTATATTGAGGGTGGTACCTACCCGAATGTTTTTGCATACAAGGTCAACATGTCCTGCAACCATTGCAGCGAACCAGCCTGTCTGCCGACCTGTCCCACCGGAGCCATCTTCAAACGTAAACAGGATGGCATTGTCGATATTGACTCCACACTCTGCATTGGTTGCCGTCGATGTGAAGCGGCTTGTCCCTTTGGCGCACCTCAGTTTGACCCTTACGACAATATTGTCAAAAAGTGCAACATGTGCGTGGATGAGATAGAGGCCGGGCGTAAGCCATACTGTGTTATGGCGTGCATGATGCGTGTTTTGGATATCGGCCCGATAGAGGAGATCTGGAGTGGTGAGCTGGAGACAGTGGCCATGGGACCCAATGATGAGGTCTCGCGTCAGGTGAAAAATATGGCCGACATCGAGCTGACAAAGCCGTCTATTGGATTTGTCGCTCACCGTAACGGGAAGGTCAAGTAGTGACTGACGCAACGGAGCATCCAGGCACTGCATTATCAGAGAGTACAGCGTTTCTCTGCAGTGTGCTGGATGATGATCTGGCTATGCTGGCATCTCTTCATGAAAGAGAGCCCGATAGCTCATTTCTGCAGCTGTTACAAGATGAGCACTTCCCGGATGGTCTTGGATTAAGATTAATAGGGGAGATCGGTAGCGATTCGATTGAGATGGTGAAGCAGACGCTGTCAGCCCTGCCAACCACCATCGACACGGCAACTACCGATGATTTGGCGGCGGACTTTGCGAACATCTACCTCAATCATGGTATTCAGGCTTCACCCCTGGAATCCGTCTGGATAGATGAGGAGAGTTTGATCTGTCAGGAGAGCATGTTTCAGGTGAGAAGCTGGTATGAGCGGCACGGCTTAATGACAACTGATTGGCGCACAAGGCCTGACGACCACCTGGTACTGCAGCTGCAGTTTCTCTCCCATCTCTTTTCAGTGGCGGAGTCAACAAGCGACCTCTCCGAGGCGGCCCGCTTTATGGACGAGCACCTGCTTCGCTGGATTGGCTCATTTTCTGAGCGTGTGGCAAAGCGTTGCGCAACGGCTTATTTCGCTAGCATCGCACTGCTCACCGGTGCCTATTGCGAAGAGATGCGTGATCTACTGGCGGCCACTCTCGGTGAGCCCAGGCCCACAGCTGAAGAGATAGAAGAACGAATGAAACCTAGGGGGCATACCCAAGAACCGGTATCGGTGAAATTTGTGCCGGGGATAGGGCCTGCAGTATAACCACCAGATTTCACAAGAAAGCAAAGAAATAATCGAAGGAGCTTTAATCAGGCTCCTTTGATTTTTTTTGTCTGCTAATTACAGAAAAACCGAGTTAAACCAAAAAAGAACCCAAAGGAGAAATGTCAATGAAGAAAATAAACCATCTTGCAAGTGCTCTGTCAGTAGCTGGACTGCTAATCACCCTGGCACCCAACGTAATGGCGGAAGCCGCTGCAGGAAAGGCCGTCTACGATGGCAAAGGAGCCTGTGGCGCCTGCCATGGTATTACAGGTAAGGGCGACAGCCCCGCAGCCGCCGTACTCAATCCAAAACCACGGAGTTTTGCTGAGGGTGTCTTTGCCTATGATACCGATAGTGATGGCAAACCCGGTACAGACGCCGATCTGTTTGCCATCATCAAAAATGGTTCCGCCCCATATGGAGGTGCAGCAACCATGCCCGGACGGCCCGACTTGTCGGATGATGAAATCCACGCACTTGTTGCTTACGTAAGAGCACTGAAAAACTGATCATCTGTCAGCATGCTCCAATTCGGTGCCTCTCCCCAACGTTCGACAACAAATATTGGGGAGTTGGCGCCACCTCTCTGCTCCCTACAGCGCCCTCCCTGACAAGCTCTGAAAATCAGCCGGAAATAAACGCGAATAAACGCGAACGTAACTCTAAATTTATACTTGTAGGAGCGAACTTGTTCGCGAAGAGCACAGTTCGAAGCCAATCGCGAACAAGTTCGCTCCTACAGTCGATTTCAGGATTATTGTGCAGAGCTATTTCAGGCAATAATATTCCGCTTTACTGCCACCATGAAGAGCAAGCGAAATGATTGATAAGCTATGGTACAAAACCCGCCGCTATATAAAACTTCTGCCGCTGCTCTCTATCCTGCTCTGCACAACAGCTTATGCGGGCAGAATCCCCGCCCCGGAATTTCCAGAAAATCTTCCCTGGCTGAATGTATCCCGCCCGCTAACACTCTCCGATTTGCAGGGACGGGTCACCATTCTCGATTTTTGGACCTATGGCTGTGTCAACTGCATCCATGTAGTGGAAGAGCTACGCCAACTGGAGCATCAGTTTGGTGATGCACTGGTTGTGATTGGCGTCCACTCGCCAAAATTTCCCAATGAGCGTCGTTTAGATACACTGCGCCGTATTCTCCAGCGTTATAACCGACAACACCCGATAATACAGGACAGTGAACAGAGCTTGATGCAGCTCTATGGTGTTCGCGCCTGGCCAACACTTATGGTGATAGACACCGATGGCCTGGTGGTAGGCTATGTCTCCGGTGAAGGGCATACCGAGCGGCTGGCGCGTCTGATCGAAAAGCTTCTAAAAGAGGCTGACAACAGTGAGCCGGCCCCGGCGCTACCACTGCAGAGTGATGCTGCCCGCATTGCCACCCAGCCACTGGCTTCCCCCGGAAAGATTATCCACAGCGAAGGGGATCTGATCATCAGCGACACCCTTCACCATCGCATCATCATTGCAGGTATCAAAGAGAAGCAGTTTCTTATCATTGGAGGTGGGAGTGGTGGATTTAAAGATGGAGCACTCAAGAGTGCAAGGTTCTCTTACCCTCAAGGGGTGATTAAATATGAAAACAACCTATTTGTGGCAGATACCGGAAATCACGCCGTTCGCCATATAGATCTCACCACCGGCCAGGTAACCACACTCGCAGGAACGGGCAAGGTGGGATATGATTTGAATTCTGCCTCCAACGCCAAAACAATCAAATTACGTTCCCCTTGGGATCTTGCTTTGCGTGACCGGAGTCTCTATATCGCCATGGCGGGTTCCCACCAGATATGGCGATTGGAGCTCGATACCGGAGAGATCGGCCCCTACGCCGGATCAGGTGGGGAGGGTCTGAGAAACGGCAAACTCAAAGAGGCCACCTTCAGCCAGCCAAGCGGACTGGCGCTCCTTGGTAACCGCTTGTTTGTAACAGACGCCGAAGCTTCCGCTATCAGGGAGATCAATCTGGATACAGAGATCGTCACCACACTGGTCGGCAGGGGCCTGTTTGACTACGGTGATATTGATGGAGTGGCTGGAAGCGCCAAGCTGCAACATCCAGCGGGAATCTCAGTTCTCGATGAAGATCATCTTCTGATCGCCGATACCTATAACCACAAGATCAAGAGCTATCAACTAAGTAGCGGAAGAGTAACCACCCTCATAGGCAGTGGCCTTCCTGGCAGAGGTGAAGAGACCCTGGGAGACAGCCTCAATGAACCGGGTGGCGTTGCCGCCGCTGGTGACAGCATATGGATTGCCGACACCAACAACGACCGTATCATCAGGTATGAACGTTCAAGTAATCGCTTGATCCCCTGGGATATCCCAGTAGAAAAATTAGATGCCGGATCGCCCCCCGGTAAAGGGCAATGAATAGTAACTAATCTAACAAAGTAAATTAGTAACTATTCAGCTCACCCCTGAAGTTCGCCGTTTCTGAGTTAAAAAATAATCATCTGCACACATAAACTCGCATTTTGTGCCTTTTTATCCTTAAACCGGCTCTGTACCAAAATCCTGAAAACCACAGTTATGGTGGAACAGAGGTAGTGTAAGAGCGAACTTGTTCGCGATGGACTACGAAACGTGCTCTTCGCGAACAAGTTCGCTCCTACGCCTGAGTTCCGGATTACCGTGCTGAATAGT
>JBEVXT010000715.1:0-5535 GCA_040505955.1 Sedimenticola sp.
ACCTGCCGCTGGGAATTGTCATCAACAACTCACAAGAGATCCGCATGCTCAGCGACCAGATCATCCAGATCCCGGTTACTGCAATTTGACCAACGTAACGGCTCAGACCCCCGGTGTTTCCGTGGCTAACAACGTTTGGTCTGAGGCTCCTGCAATTCACGCGCCCCAGCCTTGAAGTGGTACGCCAACCATACCAACGGTGCATACGCAATCAACACCCCCAGCAAACCATCCAGCCCCCCCACCGCCACCAAAACGGCTAACGGCATCAACCAGAACAGGTTGATGGCCCCGTAGGCGAGGGAAACTGGAGGATGGGCACTATACTTGCGGGATGCATACTGGTAGGCATGACTGCGGTGGGCCTCATAAAATTTTTCTCCCCGCAGTACACGTCGCACCAGCGTCACGGTCGCATCGACCACAAAGGCACCAAGCAGGATCACCCAGCCCCAGAACAACTCCGGCTCCACCCAAGCGGCGCGGATTGACAGTATACCGAGCACGATCCCTACAAAGCCGCTTCCGGCATCGCCCATGAAGATCAGAGCCTTAGGAAAATTCCAGAACAGAAACCCGGCCACCGCCACCAACAGCAGCACCGGCAATACCCACTCGGAACTGCCAGTCCCCGACATCCCGTACAGCACCGCACCACCCAGGCATACGGACACCGCCTCGATGCCAGCAATGCCATCAATGCCATCCATGAAATTGTATAGGTTGAGCAGCCAGACTAGATATACCAGAGCCAGTAAGTGGCCCAACCACCCTAAATCCAGCACGACACCAAACCCCGTCAAAGGCGGAAGACCACCTAGCCAGACCAATGCCCAGCCAGCACCGGTGAAGTGCGCCAGCAGACGCCAGCGCGCAGCGATATGTCCACGGTCATCCATAAAACCGATCAAGGCGATCCATGTACCAGCCCCAAGTAGGGCAATGAACTGCGCCTTATAGTCGGGATAGTCGGGCGCCAGCAACAATAAACTGATCAGCGAACCCAAAAAGGTTACAACAATCGCCACTCCTCCCCCTCTAGGCGTTGGCGTAGCGTGAGAACTCCTCTCATTAGGGACATCCATCAGGCAGCGAGAGTGTGCATATCGACGTATTAAGCCGGTTAATATCCAAGACAGAATTGCAACCAGAAAAGAGAATCCCAGCAAACTCGTCATACCAACACCATAAACTGAATGGCTCGATCATGATTTTTAAAAATAGTGTGATCCATATGTGTAGTGTATCGCGTCTAAAATACTGTAGTTGTTGCAGAGGTATACCCCCAGCATGATCGGCCACGTTAGAGCTATATTCCTCATTGAGTGAATAATTTTATATACTTATGTAAAATAATATCCTTTGAATAGCACTTTTCTACTACTCGCCTAGCCTTATCGCCATAACTCTGGAGATATATATCATCATCAATAATTGAATCAATTTTTTCTGCCACCATGTTTGCTGTCATATTGTTTAAAACCCAGCCAATATTATTCTCGATAATAACCCGACCAATTTCCGACTTTTCATCGCCTAGATAAAAAAGTGGCTTGTTGGCCGCCATGTTATAATATGACTTACTCGGCACGCCTAAGCCATACATAGAGCGACTCAAAGATATTATTGCTACATCGCATGCATTTAGAAAGCTGTTCTGCTCTGAAGCTGGAAATGAACCAGCATATATAACATTGCCATTTGGATTTTCATTTATGTAATTATTGATACTAGGCAACAGAGCTCCATCACCAATAAATAATAATCTGAACTTCACATTCCTTACCAAAGAAGCCACTTCCAACAACATTTCAATTCCCTGGACGCGCCCAAAATTGCCCACAAAAGAAAAAACCACCTTATCATCTAGTCCGTGATTCTTTATGATTTGATTTTCAGTCTTTGGCTGCGGAACTACCTTTTCAATATCGCACCAATTAGTAATTAATGACATTGGTATTGCATTATGCGTTTTGCTTCCTATCAGTTCTTGCATATCACGACCAATTACAATCAAGTGATCTGCCTGCCGATATGACCAATCAAATAGTTTTTTTAATACCACATAAAATATTGAATCTTCTTTTACAATGTTTGCTGATATCATATTTTCGGGAAAAACATCGTATACAAGAAGCGTATATTCAAAATTTTTGAACCACTTAATCACTCCAAGGATCAATATCAAAAAAGCAGGATTCGTTACACTAAAAACTCTGTCACCATTATTAATTGAGAGTAGCGTATGCCATCCCAATTTCATAGTAGATTGGGTAAACATAATAAATCTCTGTAACAAATTTCGCGCATTCAATTTATAACCACTCAGTCTAGTGATTTTATCTTTTACAAATTGCAGTTCCTCCTTACCTTCTAGGTCTGAATTACATATTACTTTGACATTACCATTAGCAGCTTTATATATTGCTTTAGATATTTCTGTCAGGAAATATGAATCAGGTCTATTTCTTGGGTAAAAATATTCTGTTACAATCAGCACTCTTCTATCGTTCATTTCACATACTGCTTATAAATATTCTTGTTTCTATTTATGAAGCCCACCATACTCTTAATCATTTCATCATAGCTAGGTATAACATAATTAATCTCCTTGCGAGTATCGATTAAGCACTTATTTGTAATTCGACCACCTACTTTCTCTATCCTGATATCCTTAAAAGTGTACTTTTTAAAAAGCATTAACAAGTCATATTTGCTGATGCTTTCACCATTTGTAATATGATATAAACCTGTAGTATTGTTCTTAATAGCCCAATGGACCGCCTTAGCAATCTCCAAGGTTGTTACACCAGACCACAGTGATTTTGCGTACCCATTGATCGAACCTTCCTGCTGCATAAACCAGTGAAATAACTCCTCACCACTCTTCAGCTCTGGACCCACAACTGAAGTCCTTAGGGTGAGATGCGGTGCTCCAACCACCTCACCTAAGGCCTTTGCTCTCCCGTAAATATCGTTGGCATCTTTAACATCACCTTCAACATAGGGCCCATTTTTTCCTGAAAACACACAATCAGTCGAAATATGTATCAATTTGGCTCCTAGATCATCTGCAATGTACTTGAGACGATTCGGGATATATGCATTTAAGTAGACAGCCCTTTCTGGATACTCATTTGACTCAGCTATCAATATCCCCATGCAGTTCACTATGATATCAGGATCAATATCACGTATTGATTTTTCTAATAGAGATTCGTCTCGCGCATCAAGCAAAACTGTATCACTGGAAACTTTTTGCCTATAGGAATAATTAAATAAACTTATATCGCTACTCTGATTTAGTCGAAAATATACTTGATGTCCAATCAAACCATGAGAGCCAAGTAGTAGGACTTTAATCATCTATCAGATCGACTTATGCCAAACAGTACGGTTAATGTAATCTGTATAAGAAAGAATGATACGGATAACTTTTTTTGATACGTTATCAACATCATAGTCACTAACCATTCTCATTTTCCGATCTCTGTAATTGTGCTGCTTTGTAACTACGTCTATAGCCTGTATCACGAGGTCTTTATTGAGCCCTGACATAATAAGTGTACCTTCATCCATTCCTTCCGGACGCTCATGTGCTTGACGAATAGTAACGGCTGGAAGATTCATAATAGATGCTTCTTCTGCGATTGTTCCACTATCTGAAATTACACAAAATGCCTCCATTTGCAGCTTATTGTATTCATGAAATCCATAAGGTTTTGAAAAACGGATGTATTCGTTTTTTCTTTCATATCCGATCTCTTCAAGTCTTTTTCTTGTTCGAGGATGAGTCGAAATAATAACCGGAATTTTATATACTTCACTAACCTGGTCTATGGCTTCCAATAAATCAGAGAAATTCCTTTCTGAATCGACATTTTCTTCCCTGTGAATACTCATTAGTATATATTTTCGCACATCCAATCCTTCCTTCGAAAGGATGTCAGATGCCTGTATATTTTTCATATTGACATTTAACACCTCTTGCATCGGCGATCCAGTTTTGATGATCGTCTCAGGTCGAATACCTTCATTTACAAGATAATCTCTTGCATGCTCGGAAAGAGGCATATTAATATCACTTAAATGATCAACTATCTTACGATTAATTTCTTCTGGCACCCTTTGATCAAAGCTTCTGTTCCCTGCCTCCATATGAAAAATAGGTACCTTCCTTTTCTTTGCAGGAATAACTGATAAACAGCTATTTGTATCACCATAAACCAAAATTGCATCAGGTTGCACTTCTGAGATGACCTGATCAGACTTTGCAATAATATCTCCAATAGTTTCAGAAACACTTCCTTTTACTGCATCAAGAAAGTAATCAGGTCGCCGAACACCCAGTTGTTCAAAAAATATCTCATTTAGTTCATAGTCGTAATTCTGGCCGGTATGAACAATAATATGATCAGTATGTTTATCAAGCTCCTTAAGTACTTCACTTAGCTTAATAATTTCAGGCCGCGTTCCCACTATGGTCATTACTTTAATCATCGTATAACCCCAAACTCCTTCAAATCACTTTTAATTTCATGCAATCCAATGAGTAACTGTCTCAATTCATCTTCATCTAATTGATAGGTATTATGTGAATGGTATTCATCGGACTGCGTTACGACCTCTTCACCTTCTTCGAAAAATTTAGCATAATTTAAATCACGAGTATCTGCTGGTATTCGATAATAACCTTCCATATCGACGGCATGAACCATTTCTTCTCTGGTTAAAAGTGCCTCATACAATTTTTCACCATGACGAGTCCCAATAACTCTAACCTCATGATCAGGACGTCCGAGCATATTTTTAAGGGTATTAGCAAGCACGTCAATGGATGCAGCAGGAGATTTTTGAACGAATATATCTCCATTACTACCATTCTCGAAAGCAAATATTACAAGTTCTACCGCCTGATCCAGGCTCATCATAAAACGTGTCATAGATGGGTCAGTTATTGTTATCTCTTTTCCGTTCCGTATTTGATCAATAAAAAGAGGAATGACAGAACCACGAGATGCCATAACATTTCCATAACGAGTAATAGATATAGTAATGTTATTATCATCAAGGTTACGTGATTTAGCTACTGCAACTTTCTCCATCATCGCCTTTGAAACTCCCATAGCGTTAATTGGATAAACTGCTTTGTCAGTACTTAGAATGATGACCTTTTTTGCGCCTGCAGAAATTGCACAATTTAGAACATTTTCAGTTCCTGTTATATTCGTCTGTACAGCTTGCATAGGATAGAATTCACAAGATGGAACCTGTTTTAATGCAGCGGCATGAAAAACGTAATCCACACCACGCATTGAATCAATAATTGAATTCACATCCCTCACATCACCAAGATAAAATTTCAATTTTGAATCATTATAATGCTTTCGCATATCATCCTGTTTCTTTTCATCACGAGAAAAAATTCGAATCTCTCTAACATCTGTATCTAGAAATCGACGTAATACAGCATTACCAAAAGATCCTGTACCACCAGTTATCAATAGAGTTTTATTTTGAAACATTACTCACCAA
>JBEVXT010000716.1:0-2575 GCA_040505955.1 Sedimenticola sp.
AACCTTAATTTTGAGCGGGAGAGCTGCGGAAAACTGCCGATCAATGGCCTCTGGTTTTCCGGAGGAGGGCGGTTCAATGGGAACAATGGGAACATATTTGACAGGGTCTACAGTAATGAAGCCCTAACCCGGGGATTGGGCCTGGCGACAGGGACGGATACCCTGGCGTTGCCCACCGATGCCGCGATGATTAAGACAGAAGGTGGCAGCACGCTGGTGACCTATGACCGGATAGAGCGCACCGTCTGGCGGGCCGACCCCTACGACTGGTTCGATGAGCTGGGCTGGTTTGAGGCGTGGCTTGCACCGATGATCGACGCCTTGCGCCAAAAAAAGATCAGAGAACTTCTTATCTACCCCTGCAATGGAGCGCTGTTCCGGCTTAGCTCCAGTACATTACGGCGTTTTTGGCGTCGTCGTCGGGGTGTCGATCAATGGACGGAGAGTAGTCTTATATCTGCCCGATAGAAATGAATAATTATTGGAAATAAAAAACCATGCTCTAAGAACATGGTTTTGATTGCGCCCTATAAGGGCGTATAAAGAAACCCATCTAATTTCAATCAGGGTCTCTTCGTAGCCTGGGCTGAGCGGAGCGAAACCCGGGGGGGATAGCGCAATAACTACCCGGGTTTCGCTTCGCTCAGCCCAGGCTACAGCGTTGTGCTGAATAGTTACAATTAAGGTAACTATTCAGCACGGTAATCCGGAACTCAGGCGTAGGAGAGAACTTGTTCGCGAAGAGCACGTTTCGTAGTCCATCGCGAACAAGTTCGCTCCTACAACAGTTCTGTTCCACCATAACTGTGGTTTTCATGATTTTGGTACAGAGCCGGTTTAAGCACAAAATGCGAGTTTATGTGTGCAAATGATTATTTTGTAACTCAGAAACGGCGGATTTCAGGGGTAAGCTGAATAGTTACCAATATTAAGAGTAACTATTCGCCTCAAATGACTGAAAAAAATGACTCAAAATGGACTTCCCTCGCTACGATGCCTATTCTCGGACAGGCTCCTAGCGGTATTACAGTCTACTCTTTCAACGCCTCGCCACAGGCCCTACAGAGATAAATCCGCCCTTCGATTACCCGCCGATGGCGAATGCTGGTGAGCTGGTGTGTAGTGCACCCGCAGTGGTAGGTGAAACGCCGCATGCGCCTTCCGCCCGAGCGGCTGGTATCAAACTGATGGCAACGCTTCGGGTTGACGCCAAAGAGTGTCATAACGCTCTTCCACTCCTCTCCGTGGGGCTTTATCTTACCTCCATAGATTGTGCGCGCCACCAGGTGGGCTGCTTCATGGGGCGGCGTTTGCTGTATGAACGGTTCGGGGTTTTCGTTCAACAGCACCCGGTTGTAGCGGATCACCGGTCTGCCGCCGACATGGAATATGACCATTCCGGCTGCCCGCCCCGTCAGGTCGAAGCGAATCTCCACCGCTGGCATTGATTGACCAAAGTGCTTCGCCGCCAGCTTCAGTAGGCGACGTGTCTCTTTTACCACGCGACTCTCAAGTCGATCGTTTTGAAGCTTCATGTAAGCAGTAGCACCACCAACTCCACCGGGCCGTGTACGCCGTAGGCGAGTGTCTGCTCGATATCAGCTGTTTTCGAGGGGCCGGAGATGAGCAGGGTGTTGGTCGGCAGACCACTGCTCCAATTCTCTCTTGTAACCACATCGGCAAAGGTGTTGTGCAGTTTCTGCGCCTCCAGTACGGCGATGTGGATGGGGGGTACAAGAGAGTAGCTGCGGGGCTCCTCAACTGTTGGCTGGAGGATCAATGAGCCGGTTTCGGCAATGCCGCCACAGGTGGAGGTGATTGCCGCATCGATGGAGAAGAAGAGCTCCTCCTTCCACTCGTTGACATCATCTTTCCGGTTGATCAAACGGGTGTTGGGTCTGCTCTTTTGCCAGGCGGCTTCCAGCGCTTTGCCGAGGGGCGTCCTGGCGCCGTAGAGCAGGGTGCCGACCTCTTTCTCTTGCAGCAGGTTGATCAGTTTCTCCTCCCATCCATTTTTATCTACGATATGTACCTCCCCCCGTACCGACTCCATTCCACGGCGAAAGGCATCTATCCGCTCCTCCAGTGATCTTTCGGGGCGGGGCTTCAGGGTCTCCTCTGTCATCTCCGGCAGCTCAGGTCTGCCGCTTTGTAGACGGATGAGGATATTGCTGCGTGCATTACTCATCACTGAACCCCTCTTCACGCGCCAGCTGGTGCAGGCTCCTGGTTGCCAATACGGGTGCCTGGCGCACTCTGGTCCAGGCCCCCAGCCGTTTTGGCATCAAGTGGCTCAGGCGACCGAGCAGTCGTGTACCGATCTGATAGAGCAGGGGGTGGCTGTGACCGATCGCCCAGAGCCGCCAGGTCAGGGCTTCAATAATTTTGCGGCGGCGGCCTGCTCCCAGGGTCTTGCTCCCACCATCTCTGCGTATACTGTCGTAGCGCAGTCGGTTGAGCAGTTTTGGCAGTGGGATCTGCACCGGGCACACCTCACCGCAGGCACCGCATAGAGTGGAGGCGGTAGGCAGTTCTCCCAGCTGGTCGAGCCCCGCTTTTTGCGGTTCGAGTACCG
>JBEVXT010000717.1:0-8536 GCA_040505955.1 Sedimenticola sp.
TGCACCCGGGGCAGTTCTCCTCAATCTTCTGTTTCAGCGTACTTTTCGCCCCGGTATCGCCATGCACCAGCCGCACCTCCGCCGGTGGCCGTCGCATCCGTTTCACGAAGTTCACCAGATCCTGCTGGTCACCATGAGCGGAGTTGGGACGTGCTGTGAATACCCTCCGATGGCTTTCAGCAGCACCTCTGCTGCTGAAAGTCCCGAAAATGAACGACTGCAACCCAGGCCGCACGCAATGCCATTAACTTAGGTGGAAAATTCCCCGTAAACTTCAGGCTTGTCATTCCCGCGTAGGCGGGAGTAGTGGTGCAGGGATGCACCGTTTACGAACCAAAGGATGGAATCCAGGGGCCAGCGCTCCGTAGCGCTGGATACCCGCCTGCGCGGGTATGACGGGAAAGAGGGAAGATCGACCACTGGGTTCCAACCTATGCAGGGATGACCATGGTATTAAGCTTAAGTTAATGACATTGAGGCCGCACGTGATTACTGAGAAGTTACTTGTAACGCACGTAAGCGGATGAGTAAGGCCGGTATATCGTCGGTAATAATACTCCACAGGGTATCATTGTCGATACCAAGGTAGCCGTGGATTAATCGGTTTCGCGTGGCAATAACAAGTCGCCATGGTACGTGGGGGTGCTTGTTACGTATGTCATCGGGTATATGGGTTGCAGCTTCACCTATGAGTTCCAGATTCCTGATGGTCGCATCGTAGTTTATACCGCTTGAGGTAAATGTGGATTGATCCAAGCCTTCAGTGTATACAATAGCCTTTTCAGCAAAGCTGATCATGTCGTCGATATAAAAGCGCCATTCACGTTCTACCGGATCAGACATGAAGTGCCTCTTTTTCGATGTAAGGGCGCAGTTCGCTTCGAAGTGCTTTGTCGGTGACCAAGTCAACTGTGCAACCAAATAGATCCTCCAGATAGAATTGCACACCAAAATAATACGCTGATACTGCGGGACCATCAAAAGTTACAAGCACATCTATATCACTGTCGTCCCCTGCCGTATTTCGTGCAGTTGAGCCAAAAAGTGCGAGATCGGTTACCCCATAACGGGCAGCCAATACCTGTTTACTTTTAGACAGTAATTCAAGAGCGCGTTCGCGTTTCATATTAGCTTCTACCAATTTGGAGTAGATTCGTTTCTTGATTAAGAATACTACCTCAGTAACATTTATGCCAAGTTCCCGGCAGGAGAGATGGGTACTCTTTAAGGGCTCAAAGCCACAATATTATGATCGCACCCATGTCGCCAGATCAGAGTCTCCATGCATAAAATCCTTCCACAGTCGAAATGCCCTTCCTGGTCGTTATCTGTGTCGTCAATTTTGAGGAATGGTCACTCTACAACCGGGGCAGCGTTTTTCTATCTCTTGCTTTAGTGCGTTCTTCGCCTCCGTATCACCATGCACCAGCCGAACCTCACTGGGCGGGTGCCGCATCCGCTTTACGAAGTTCAGCAGATTCTCCTGGTCTCCATGGGCTGAGTAGCCACTCAGGCTATGAATGCCGGCACGTATGTCGATCCGTTCTCCATCGAGTATGACGTACCCATGCCCTGGGCCATATTTCTGGATACTCCTGCCCGGTGTACCTGCGGCTTGATAGCCGACAAAAAGCACATCTGTTCTTCGATCTCCCAGTAGTGCCTTTAGATAGTTGACAATACGACCACCGGTACACATGCCGCTGCCGGCGATCACGATGGTGGGTGTAGCGTTTTCCTTGAGGTGGTCAACTACTCGTAGGTGGCTTTTGTGATCATCAATAGTGGTGAGTTGTGAAAAAGCGAGGGGGTGCCGACCACGTTGTACTTTGCTGCGAGCCTCCCGGTCCCAATAGGGCCTCAACTGGCGATAGGCATCGGTAAACCGTGCCGCCAGGGGAGAGTCAAGAATAATCTTCAGTTCATCCCAAGCTAAATCACGTGCCGCCGATCGTTTGCCAAAGCGGTGAATGATCTCCTCCAACTCGTACAACAGCTCCTGAGTGCGGCCGATACTGAATGCCGGGATCAGGATAACGCCACGATCACGGAAGCAGCGCTCCACCAGCTGTTTCAAGCGCTTTCGACGGCTCTTCCGCCCTTCGTGCAGACGGTTACCATAAGTGCTTTCGAGTACCAGTATATCGGTTGACCAGGGTACTTTGGGTGCTGGCAGCAGCGGCGTATAGGGTGCCCCCAGGTCGCCGGAGAAGAGCACTTTTCTCTGCTTTTTATCCTGACTAATACGACACTCAATATAGGCTGAACCGAGAATATGACCGGCAGGTTGCAAACGAACATCCAATCGGCTGTTTGATGTCTCTTTAAGAGCTACTTCGCTCCAGCGGTTGTAGGGCAGGGGCCTGAGCCTCTCGTCGATAAGGTGGAGAAAGGCGCTGACTAACCTCCTGTTGCGGGTGATACCCATGCGTAGGGCATCATCCAGCACCAGCGGCAACAGGATGGCCGTCGCCTCAGAGCAGTAGATCGGCCCCTTGAACCCCGCCGCGATCAGATGGGGGATTCGACCCACATGGTCGAGATGACAGTGAGTCACCAGCAGGGCGGCTGCCTTCTTCAGTGGAAAGTCAATCTCCACCTCGCCGCTACGGGTATCTTCTGCTCCCTGAAACAGACCGCAGTCCACCAGCACTGAGCTGGTGCTGTCGATGATCAGCTCGTGGCAGGAGCCCGTTACCCCTGTAACTGCACCGTGATGAAGTATCTCCATTTCTGCTCCAGTATCTATCCATGGTTGAATTAAGGCGCTAACTTGAAGGGGTGGTTGCTTGATGGCGGGAATTAAAATAACCTATCGATTGTTTTTTTGCAAAAAAACGTGATCCATTACTCAAATGGGGGATGTTTTGGTTCTCATTTTAGGTAAAAATTACATCGTGCGTGAAACAATGCAGTCGTTCTTGATCAGGTAAGAATCTCCAGACAAGAACAAAAAAACGCCTGGAGTGTGCTGTCCTCCATAGTTAGGTTGACAGTGGTGCATGAACTCGATAGAGTGTTCTCCAAGTGCAGTCAGTGTTTTGCTAAATTTCAGAGATTACCGAATATGAAGAAGCCAATTACGAACATTCTGCTTTTTGCGATTTTGTACCTGACTGCCGCTTCGGCAAGTGCCGCTCTGGTCACCTCGCCACTGAATGGAGTGACCATCTTAGGGCATGTCTATAACATTACCTTCAAGGCGGATGATACCCTCTACGATGATGCTGTGGCGGCCAATCTCCAGCTGGGGGCTGCACTCCAATCCTACAACGAGTTGGTGGATCCAGGTGTGCTCATGTTCGCTGGTTCCAATTCTACGAAAGCTGAGGCTGCGGCTGCGGCGATCGGTGCACATGTCGGCTACTCAACAACGCATATTTGGAACCCTGGCGGGCAACTCCAAGGCTCACCTAATTATAATCGGTTTAGGATTGCGTACTTAACCGATCAGGTAACATACAACTTCATCACTTATTCGCCGACTCATGGGGTAGAATACCATACGCTAGTTGATGTTGATGCAGCGAATCATTTGTCACTCGCCTCATTCGAGCTGGCGGAGGTGCCGGTACCAGCTGCAGTCTGGCTGTTCGGCTCCGCTCTGCTTGGGTTCGGTTTTCTGCGCAGAAAAGGTGTGAGTGCCTGAGTCAAGTTAAGAAGCGGCTTGCCGCGTCTGTTACAAAGCCATAGAGAAAACCCCGCTGTCAGTTTACTGACAGCGGGGTTTTATTTGCGCAAAAGAAGTTCCAAACTGAAAGTTCAAAGTTATCTCCTATGCAGTTTGGGTAATCCGGCTTTCATCTGAGGTGTGATGCATCTAAGTAAAAGCTCGCATCTGGTTCTTCGTATTTAATATAGAGCTGCAATCTTAGTGAAATGAACTTTTCAGGAGGATCTCCCGTGAAAGTGCATCCCGCTATCCCTTCTGACCCTGTAATCAATTGTTCACCAGTTACCGCCTTCACGGTCTTTTTTTCGGATGGACAGTAGCTTTACCGATAACGGTCTTATCGGTTCGGTGGTCTTTATTGTCAGAGGAGAAGCTGTGCTCGGTCGCAATTAGTCGGCCTAATATTCAGTAAAAGTGTGATCCATTACTCAAATAGGGGATGTACTGGCTCACGTTTTTGGGTAAAAAGGGCGATATACCGAAAATAGGTGAATTTCTGATTAGGGAATAATCACCTAAAGGCTATAGAAATTTCTGTTCACTACGCGTTTACAAAAGTTTGGGGACAGACCGAACCAATAGGATCAGGGGAACTCAAAGATGGCTGATACCACCACCAATGCAACGGAACAGGCTGCTAACTACACTCTGGACATCACCCGCCAGGAGTTCACCGGCGTGACCTTTGCACAAGGCAATGAGGAAAATGGACGGAGCCCCAATGATCTGGTAGGTCAGTTGCCGAGTGGTGAGCAGTTCGTATTGGCGGATTACCTGGTGCTGGTGAAAGCCACCGATGGTGCACTTCCTCCGCCTCTGACATTGAATGACGGCACCGTTATTGAGGGTGCTGAGGTATTGGCAGCTCTTGGTGATGTAAATTTCGACCTGGTGGGTGATACCGCTGCGGGTGGGCAGGCCGGGCCGAATGCTACCGGTAATGCCAGCTATACAGTCTACTTCCCGGAAGGGTTGGGTGACTATCTGTTGCATGGCCCTTTTGTGCCTAATCCCGCCGGTGCTTTGCCAGCGGGTGACAAGGGAAGCTTGTTTTTTGGTCAGCAAACCCTTGGTACCTTAGATATAGATGTTCTTACCAATATCGAAATCAGCGGCTACGAAGATGCGCAGCCCAAGCAGCATGAGGGTGATTACACCGAAGAGCTGATGAAAGTGAACATCGCCATGGAGCCCAGTAATGAGGCGACCTACCGCGATTCATTTACTCTCAATGGTATTCCCGATGGTGCTGTTCTTATCGTCGATGGTGTAGAAGTGGCCGTTGTCGGTGGCTCCTACACCATCGAGCTTCTTTCCCTGAGTGAGACTGCGCAGGAAGCACTGCTCGACTCAGTCTATATGATCGCACCGGATGACAGAGATCAAGATTACCCGATCACAGCAGAAGCGGTGTTTGGTGGTCCTACCGGTGATCTTGCGGTGCCGGTCGAGACCACCGTCATCGTTGATGCGGTGGCGGATATGCCGGTGGATATTGTGGCCTCTGCCGATCCTTTGACGGTTGATTATGGTGAGTTCCTTGGTGTTGACCCTGCGGCTGGAGATTTTGTTGTCCCCCCCAGCAATCCGGCAGAGCTTGCCAGTTCCGAGCCTAACCCCAGCACTTTCGATTTAACCATCAGCGCTGTCTTCGATGATGTAGAAGATGACTCTGAAGCCCACCTGATCTTTGCCCGCGTTCCCGAAGGCTTCACCGCCGTTGACGGTTCTGCGGGCTATCAGGGTGTCATCACTGTCAATGGTGACGGCACCATTAGTTATGACGGCGGCAGCGGCATCGTCACCTTTGCAGCCAATATGGCGGAGCTTGCAGCAGAACTGCGTGGCACCCCTCTGGTTGGCGAGGCCTTCGACGGCACGGTTCCAGAAGATCAGCTCATCAACCTCCCTGAAGGTGTCTATGCCGCCTTTGAGCTGACTGCTGCTGAGATGACATCCAATCTCGATGGGACTACGTCACCCTCTTATACTGCCAATGTAACAGTAACCCTTCAGGCCCCTGATCGTTGGGATATGGAAGGTGATGGTGCTGGCGGCTGGCAGGTAGTCGGTGGCGATATCGGCTTTGTTGCCGAAGACCTCGATGGCACACCTGGCGATGATTCCGGTGTCATGATCGATGATACCGGTGTAGTCGAATTCAGCGTTCCCACCTGGGCGCTGGCGCTGGATATCCCCACCGAACCCGAATCCGAGCTGACCTACGAAAACAATGTCAGCCTGGTTGAGGCTGGGATAGTTGATGTGACGGTTGATCCTGTTCACGGTCAACTTTCGGTTGAAGATGCCGCCGGCTTTGAGGATATGTCTTCTGGTGATAACGATACGGCCTCCTTCAATATCGATGGTGTTGATGTTGAATACCAGGTGCCAGCGCAGGAGATTATCGATGAAGATCCTGCATTCACAACGCCTGAGACCGCTGAAGGTCCTATTGCACTGACCATCAGCTTTGCCGTACCGGATAACGAGCTGGTTACCCGTATTGAAATTGCAGGTGTTCCTGTTGGTGGAGTGATCGTCGATACCCAGGATGTAGCTGGTGCAGATAACTACACCCTCTCCTATTACTTTGATTCACTCACAAACAGTAATGTATGGGTGATTGAGGATACAGAAGGGCTGGGTCTGGCCGAACTTGATGGGCTGGCCTTTGTTCCGCCACAGGATTCCGACCTCGATCATGCCTTTATAGTCAAGGCCACTTTTGTTGACCCCGATACCGGCCATACCCTGACCCGCACGGGCGGGATTGATGTGACCGTTGATGCGGTAGCGGAGCAGGCTTCAATTGATCTGGTAGGTGATGATGCCACCACCACAAGCCTGAATGTGTACTGGGATCTGGACGATAGTGGTGACCAGGGCCCAGATGATTACATCCCGGACAATGCCGGCTTTGAAACTGAAACGGCAGTTACTCGCACTTATACGGAAGATCATTCAGCAGATATTCCAGGTACTGATACCACCCAGTGGGATCCCTCTCTCAGCGGCTGGACCGGTGTGCCTACTGATCTGAAAGATGATGGTACAGGCCTTAACTACGAAGACCCCAGTGATCAGGATCCTATCTATAATGTAGGTTTCATGGCACGCGTTAACGATTGGGATAACGTGGCTACCGGCACCAGTTCAGAAAGTATTACGGAAATTCGTCTATTGCCTGGTATAGAACTTGCCGGGTTCCAGACTGATGATTCCGGTAATGCCCTGGTGACCTGGATGCTTGAAGACCAGGCAATCGACAGCGATGGTACAGTCCCTGCAGAATTCACAACCGCATTCTCTGTTACAGTCGATGGTTCTTCCGCTTCTACAACGGTTACCGCCCAGAGTGTTAGCGTAGATGCAGCTACCGGTGAACTGGTTATTACCTTCAGTGCAGATCAGGATGTCACCTCGGTTGATCTGAGTGTTTTGGGTGTTCAGTTGCCCAAACACTCTGATGACGATGTTACTCTTGATCTCAGCGTTAAGACCGAAGAGGTTCCGACTGATACAGAGCTGACAACTGATAATAATGTCACCTACCAGCACGCCACCATTCAACTCAATGTAGAGGCCGTTGCAGACGGTGCGGGTATTGATACCACCGCTCAGAATACTGATATTGATCTTGGTGATGTTGAACTGCCACCGGGAGCTGTTGCACACACAGAGGACGACGGTGTAGACGGTGCCCAAGGTGTTGAGACTGGACACGGCCAGTACATTAACCTCAATTTTACCGCCAATCTTGTAGATACGGACGGTTCTGAGATTGTTAGCCGGATTGTTATTAATCTTGATGGTGCTGATGATTATGCCAAACTCGTTGATGCAGATGGGAACGCCTTGGGCGCCACGGTTGGTCTTACTGCTGAAAGTGGCGACATCATTATTTATGGAGTGGAAGTTGGACTTAATGCCGTTACAGACACCGTTCAGACTGTCACCCTGACCATCCAGGAAGGCAGTAAAGAAGCTGCTCGGGGTGAGAACATCTCCCTCAACGGAGCTGTAAAAGCGGAGTTACCTCATGATGACAGCACCGATTTCGATGCCATTTTCACCGTCACCGCCAGTGAAGCCTTCCCGGAAGGTGCCGTAGGTGACAGTACGGTTGCCCCCGCTGTTGACACCACTGATTACACAACGACCACTACGGTTTCACATGTGATTTTAGGCGTGGTCGGCGAAGCTGAGGCGACCTTGAGTGCATTGAGTGATGTAGTTGTCGGTGGAGAGCGCGTTGAAGTAACAGACAACGAAGATGGCACCATTGATCCTGTCATCCTGTATGAGGATCAAGGTGTTGAGGGCGCACAGGGTGCGGAGGTTGGAGCAGACATAGCGACTGATGAAAGCGGTCGATTAGTTCAGTTCTCTTACACAGCCGATACCCAGGATCGTGGTGATGGTTCCGACAACTCTGAGGCAATAACCGAGATCCGTTTGAATAAGGGTGTCAGTGATGGTGTTTGGGAGTACGACGTTAATCAGCTGGTGATTGAGGATGCGGCAGGGGCTGATATCTCAGCGACGGCCGGAGCTCAGATGAACATTGTTGCCGGCGAACTGGTAATCACCTTTACCGGGGTGGCAGCAGAAGATGTAGAACACGTAGAGCTCGATGCTGCGGTAGGCGTTCGTTTGCCAATTGATGACAGCACCGATTTTGACCTGATGGTGACCACGACCACACAGGAGTATGACGATGATGCAGCTCCCGGTGATCTGGTCAGTGAGCCTGTAATTGCAGTGACCACCAACACGCTGCACTTTGAGATTCAGGGTGAGGTGGCGCAAGCCGTCACCGTTCTGAGTGCCCAGGGCGATGTAGTGGACTCTCTCCCGGTC
>JBEVXT010000717.1:8636-28629 GCA_040505955.1 Sedimenticola sp.
CCGACTTTGATCTGACCATCACCACCACCACCCAGGAGTTTGATGATGATAATCCTGGTACCACCATCACCTCTCCAAATCCAAATACGGCTAGCACCAGCAACACGCTGCACTTTGAGATCCAGGGTGTTGCCGGGAAGGCGGTAGCGAGTATGAGTGCTGGCAGCGATAGAGGTGTAACCGTTGTCGATGACGAGAATCCTGGTACTGGTACCGAGCAAGTTCTGCTCTATACCGATAATGTTATGCACCGGCAACTCGACTTTAACTACACTGCTGAAACCCAGGATCGTGGCGACGGCTCAAATAACTCTGAGTCGATTACCAGAATCGTTCTCGACAAGGGAGCGTTCCCCGGTTCCTGGGATTACCCTACGGTTGGTGGGGACTACGGCCTGATTATCAAGGGTAGAGATGCCGACGGTAATTTTTACGATATCACCGAGACAGATGCTGTGGTTGGAATCTATTACGATCCCCTCAGTGATCAGTTTTTGACACTGACCTTCAGCAACCCAGAGGTTGAGTATGTGGATCTGAATCAGGTTCTTGCCATCCGCATGTTGGCGGGACAGCAGACTCCATTCAACCTGAAAATCACCACCACCACGGCGGAGTGGGATGACGAGGGCACCGCAATCGCTCCCGTATCGGAGGAGCAGACCGACAATACCCTGTACTTCGATTTTCAGATGCCTATCGAGGGAGATGCGGGTGCTAATGTTCTGGTGGGAACAGCTGGTGATGATGGCTTCATCGGCCGTGGCGACAACGATACGATTACCGGCGGCCAGGGTGATGACACTTTCCTGTACCAGACAGCTGGCGATCTCTTTACGCCCAGTGATGGGCATGATCACATTACCGACTTCTCTACAGTTCTGGGTAACAATGATATCATTAATCTGGATGCGCTGTTCGACAGCCTAGGCATCGCTTCTGCAGACCGTGAGATAGAGGCCACTTATGATGGGGTTGCTACTGAAACAACGCTCCAAGTGGGTACTCGTGATGGCGTTGGTGTTTTCACTGATGCAACCGGTGGTGACTTCTCGGTAACACTTGATGGTTTGAACCTGAATAATGCGGATGTAGATGACCTGATTGCCAACGGTAATATCTATATCAGTGACGAGAGCTGATTGATCAAGGGTAAGTTCCGGGTAGCAGTATAGCTACCCGGAGCAAATCTTTTGATATTGCCGTGCCGTGAGTGGCTTGTTACCAGGAGTGTGTAAACCAAGTCGGTAGGGTGAAGAGTATACTGTCCCTGCCAGTGTAGACCTGAATATGAATAGATCTGACAACACTATTGATCTGGATGCTTTGTTCGATATGCTGAACCTAGCGGATGAATCAGCTGGGCCGGACACTGTTGCTTCAAAGCAGGGTATGCAATACTTCGCTGGTTTGGTTGCTGAACTTGGCCTGCAATTAGATACCAGTAACAGCTTGGAAGATCTTATCTCCAGTGGGGAGGTCTCTTCAGACCCATCGTGAGATCAATTGGCCTGCCGTATTATTCATGGATGTAGAAACCACCGGCCGGTTTATGATGAGGCTGCTTGAACGTGGGTGAGCAGATGAAGTGCTGGGGATCACTGTTGTGAATGGGGGGGGGCTATTTTTTTCCTACATCACTCATGGCCCCGGTGGGCACCGCCAGCCCCAGTTCACGCCCACTCTCTGTAACTCTTCCCACATGAATAGCAATAACATGGCGCTGTTTGCCATCGTTAACTATCAAGGGTGACCCGGAGTCGCCACCAATGGCCTTGCAGCTGTGGGCCAACAGCTGCTTTCCTTTGATAAATCCATAGAGCATGCAGTTGTCATCCCTGGTGAGGACATATTGCCGGTCTCTCCTGTAGCCTGCCTGCTCGATTTTACTACCGTTTCTGTAAATTTTTTTCAGGGTGGATTTTTGGGGTGATATCAATGGGAGTGGTTTTATGCCATCAAGCGGCGAGCTGAGTTTCATAACCGCCCAGTCGGCTTCAGCTCTCTCTAGAAAATCACTCGTATCAGGGTTGTATTGGGGGCTGATAAATAACGACTTTACCCGGCCATGAGCAAGATATTGCTCTTTTTGGTAGCCAGCTAAAAAGTGTAGCTCTGTTACCGGAAGGGGTGCTCCTGTTATTGGGTTCCAGAGGCAGTGAGCTGCAGTGAGTACACGACTGGGGGTGATCAATACGCCGGTGCAGTGCCCTGTTCCCGCCCGGTTGACTCTTCCTATAGCACTCCAGGGATGGGTGGTGGCATCAACAATAGAGCGTTCCTCAGGCGCAGGGCTATAATCTGTGGCTAAGGATTGGGTGAGCCATAGCAGAAGCGGGAAGAAAATGGTGCGATGAGTTGAGTGAAGTATCATCTTTATAGGAATGTAACTCTTGAATCCATAGGGCATAACTCATTATTGAACTTATTAGGGTAACTTAAGCTAATTAAAGGGCTTTTTGATGTAGAAGTCATTGTCTTTTATAGCCCATTTGAGGTATAAAATGGCTAATTGCTCAGTATTGCGAACTGTGCTTGGATGTTTAAGAAAAAGTAACGGGAGAATTGGAAGATGCACTTCAAATTAAAGTTGGTGAAGGGATTGATTGGAACCGCAGGAGTTGTGGCGGCTCTGGCTGGCTCTTCTGCTTCGGCATTGACTTTGGAGGAGTCTGTACAGATGGCGCTGAAGTCCTATCCTTCCATTCAAAAAGCGCAGGCTGCCAGAATGGCGATCGAGGGTGATCTTGGAGTGGCGAAATCCCGCTACCGTCCGACTGTTGATCTGGCTCTGGGCTATGGTGCGGAGTACTCCAATAATCCAACAACCCGCGCAATCGGTGTAACAACAGGCAAGAACAGCCGCTATCTTCATCGCCAGGAGGCCTCTATCACCCTGACTCAGGTACTTTTTGATGGGTTCTCAAGAGATTCTGAGGTAGATAAGCAGAACGCACTGCTTAAGGGTGCCGGTTACGATATACGTGATGAAGCGGAGACTGTCGCCGCCGACGTGGTGTTTTCCTACGTCGATATTCTCCGATATACGGAGACCCAGAGGCTCTCTGAGGAGAACCTGGAAGTTCACAGTAAAATTCTCGATAACGTCAAAAAACGGGTGGATGCCGGGCAGTCCGGGATTGCAGATCTTCAACAGGCCACCGCCCGCCAGGCAAGCGCAAGATCCCGAATAGCGGAGGTGCGCCTCGATCTGGACAAGGCGAAGATCGCCTTCAACCGACTGGTCGGCGCCTCGGCGGATGATCTGTCAAAGCCGGAGTTTGCAGTAAGCATGCTGCCAGCTGATCTGGAAGCGGCAATACAGCAGGCCCTCGACGGCAGTCCGCTGGTAGAGCGCTCCCGTTCCAAATCGGCTTCGGCCAAGGCGGATATCGGCAATGCACGGGCGGGTAACTACCCGACGGTTCTGTTCCAGTTGAGCGGAAGTAACAATCACGATCTCGATGGCTCCACCGGCATCAACAAGGATGCGTTGGCTATGGTTCGCCTCAATATGAATCTCTATCGCGGTGGCGCGGATAAGGCTCGGGAGCAGGCGGCAAGCAATCGCCATGGTGAATCGATGGCAGAACTTGCCCAGTCCCAGCGCCAGGTTGAGGAAGAGGTGAGGCGTGCTTGGAGCGCCATGGAACACCAGGATGAGGAGGTGATGGGTCGCTTCGATCAAGTGCTGGCAAATGGTCAGGTGGTGGACACCTATCGCGAGGAGTTCGATGTTGGTCAGCGTGATCTCCTGGATCTGCTCGATTCCGAGAATGAGCTCTTCGTATCGCGCACCCAGCTGGTTGCCGCTGAGAGCTCAGCCCTCTATGCGCGCTATCTGGTGGTTGCCTCCATGGGGCAGTTGGTGGAGAAGTTGGGTGTGACACTGCCTAAGGCTGAAGCACAAGCTGAGCAGTGATATCCTGAATCTACAGGTCGATCATAAAACCCTCTCTTTGCATCGCCTTAGAGAGGGTTTTTTGTAACTATTCAGCTCACCCCTGAAATTTGTTACTTCTGAGTTAAAAAATAATCATCTGCACACATAAACTCGCATTTTGTGCCTTTTTATCCTTAAACCGGCTCTGTAGCAAAAGCCTGAAAACCACAGTTATGGTGGAACAGAGGTGTTGTAGGAGCGAACTTGTTCGCGATGGACTACGAAACGTGCTCTTCGCGAACAAGTTCGCTCCTACGCCTGAGTTCCAGATTACGTGCTGAATAGTTACGTTTTTTTATACCGGATGTCGATTGTTGTTGATCACTTGTCCCGCACTATTTTCAAGCTTTCCCGATAAGCGCCGATAACCATTTCGGTATGGGTATTTATCAGGTGTGGAAATGGAAGTGGCTTACCGTTTGGATCCTGCGACTGATGCACTTGCAGAGATGAGACAAGATAATAAAAGAGTCCGGGTTCTGACCCTGGTGGAAGGGGTCGCCAATGGCTGTGGTGAGGGTTTTGGAACCCTACTTCACATCGAGCCATTGCCGGAAGACTCTGCCGCTAATTTGGATGCGCTTCCTGAAAATATTGTCGATTCCTACGATGTGTTGGTTATTCCCGCTGGGGGGGGGGAGCGACTTCTCACCCGTTTCATGGGCCGTATCTCACTGATTGCAGTTACCGAGTCGGCAGACATCAATACGGCATTGAGCCTGCTTCGGCAGGGTGTCGATGAGGTGCTGACTAAGGCTGATTGCCGTCAAGGGCGACTTGCTTATGCGGTGATGGCAGCGATGGCCAGGCGAGAGTGCAAACAGTCAACCCAGAGCCACAAAGAGCCTCCCCCTGAGGTAGAGGCGAGAGCGCTGCAGACATTGGATCGGTTGCCGTTCGGAGTAATGTTTATCAGCTCCGCCTCCCAGGTGCTGTTCATGAACAGCGTGGCGACAGAGATCTGCAAGAGTGGTTCCGGTCTCTATCTCTCCGACAGTAACCACTGCTGTATCCGCGATCGCGACGAGAATGCGCTGCTTCACCGGACAGTGAAACGGATTGCAGAGGAGCCGGAACATCAGGAGGAGGGGCCCTATACACTCAATATTGCAGGAGTTACCCACAGCGATGGCATCTCCCTGCTGGCAGTACCTGTGGGCTCAGACATCTCCAGTCGCGGTGTGGCGCTGTTTCTCAGTGGCAGTGAGGGGGCTTTTGATCTCTCCGTTGATACAGTCAAGCTGATTTACCACTTTACCCGCTCTGAGGCACAGTTGGTGATCGGGCTGGTTCATGGTCTCACTCTCGCTGAGATTGCCGAGGAGAGGAGTGTCACCCTGCATACGGTAAGAGCCCAGCTAAAATCGGTCTTCTCGAAGACCGGGGCCAAGCGACAGGCTGAGTTGATCAAACAAATACTGACCGGGCCAGCGGTTCTGGTGAAACGCTGACGTATCAGGGTGAATCAGTGTCGGTGTACAATAGTAATAACTTAATTCTCGGTTTTTCTGGAGGAGCGAACTTGTCCGTGATCAGCTTCGAGATAGGTTCTTCGCGAACAAGTTCGCTCCCACGATCAAACATGACAATAGATAATTATAGATAACCATGTCCGAACACCCCAAAAACGATGACAGTTTTGATGACGCAATAAAAGAGCTGGATTCAACAGCAGGCTCCTGGTCACTCACCGCTTCCGATGTGGATAACGAGGCTGCGGATCCACTCCTTGGGGCGTTGGTGATGTTGACCAAACATTATGGGCGGCCCTACACCATCAACGCCCTGCGTTCCGGGTTGCCGCTAGAGGAGAACCGTCTTACCCCCCACCTGTTTGTCCGGGCGGCGGCGAGAGCCGGGCTCAATGCCAGGGTCACCGCAAGAAAGCTGAAGAAGATCCCCGATATGGTGCTGCCGGTGGTACTGCTGCTGGAGGGGAAGGATGCGTGCATCCTGGTCAAGCGTATGTGGAAAGAGGGGCAACAGCTGGCGGAGGTTATTTTTCCACAGACCGGTGGTGGTGTCGATGTGGTACCGATCGATGAACTGCAGTCGCTCTACGCCGGTTATACTATTTTTGTAAAACCTGAATTCAGCTTCAAACACAGCATGGAGTCGGAGGAGGTGCCAACCGCGGCCTCCTGGTTCTGGGGTACCCTGCGCAAGTTCTGGCCCACCTATACTCAGGTGCTGCTGGCGGCTGTGCTGATCAACTCTTTCGCCCTTGCCAGTCCACTGTTTGTAATGAATGTCTACGACCGGGTGGTGCCGAACCAGGCGGAAGAGACCCTGTGGGTACTGGCGGTGGGTGTGACCTTCGTCATCCTGTTCGATTTTATTCTCAAGTCACTACGCTCTTACTTTGTTGATAATGCAGGTAAAAGAGCAGATGTACTACTCTCCAGCAGGATCTTTGAGCAGGTGCTTAACCTCAAACTGCACGCCTGTCCTCCCTCATCCGGTGCTTTTGCCAATCGCCTCAGAGAGTTTGAGTCTCTGCGCGAGTTTTTTGGCTCGGCGGTGGTGATTGCGCTGGTGGATCTGCCGTTTATCTTCCTCTTCCTCTTTATCATCTACATGGTGGGCGGCCCGGTGGTGTTGGCACCCGGATTAGCGGTGCCTCTGGTGCTTTTTACCGGCATTGTTCTGCAGTGGCCGTTGCGCAGGGCGATCAACAAGGAGATTGACCAGAAGTCACAAAAACATGGGGTTATCCTTGAAACCATCGGTGCCCTGGAGACGGTGAAGGCATTGGGTGCAGAGAGCCGTATGCAGATGGACTGGGAGCGGTTTGTCGGGCGGGCGGCCAAAACCAGCCTGGGTGCTCGCCTGATCTCCGGTACCGGCATCAACTTCTCCCAGATGATGATGCAGCTGGTGACCGTTGGCGTCATTTTGCTGGGTGTTTACCAGATCATCAAGGGGGAGATGACGATCGGCGGCCTGATCGCCTGCACCATCATTGCCGGCAGAACAATGGCGCCTCTGGGCCAAATAGCCGGTTTGCTGAGCCGTTACAATCAGGCGATGGTGGCGTTGAAATCCCTCAATGAGATCATGGCGCTACCGGTTGAACGGGCGCCGGGAAAACGGTTTCTCAGTCGCACCGATATTATCGGTAACATCGAGTTTAAGGATGTCACTTTCGCCTATCCCGGCTCGGAACTGGCGGCGATCAGCCAGGCCTCTTTCAGCATCAGGGCGGGAGAAAAGGTGGCTTTCATAGGGCCTGTTGGCTCTGGAAAAACCACGGTTTCGCGCCTGATCGCCGGTTTCTATGAGCCCAATGACGGAGCGGTACTGATAGATGGTACCGACCTGCGTCAGGTCGATCCGGCAGACGTACGCGCTCACATTGGCCTGGTGATGCAGGAGGTGATCCTTTTCCAGGGAACCATCAGAGACAATATTTCCATTGGCGCCCCCTTCGCCGATGACTCGATGATTCTGGAGGCGGCGAAACTGGCAGGTGTTCATGACTTTGTCTCAAGACACCCACAGGGCTATGACTGGGTGGTGGGGGAGCGGGGTCAATCACTTTCGGGAGGACAGCGCCAGGCGGTCGGTCTGGCCCGGGCCCTACTGTCCAACCCCGAAATTCTGGTGATGGATGAACCCACCAGCATGATGGATATGCAGGCGGAAAAGGTCTTTATGGAGCAACTACGCACCGTGTTGGCCGATAAAACCCTTATCCTGATTACTCATCGTCCAACGCTGCTCTCTTTGGTGGATAGAATTATCATTATGGGACAGGGTGCCGTGGTCAAGGACGAGTCACGAACCCAGGTGATGAATATGGCCCAGACTGCCACCGCGCAGCGTGCTGCAAAAATAAAGGGTCAGGGGTAGAGTTATTATGGCTTCAAAAGGACGCTGGTCGGATGCTGATTTTGCCCCGGATGTGAATGCGGCTGCAGTTCAGGGCTCGACGCCGAAATCGCGGTTGATGCTCTTTTTTATCATTCTCTTCTTTGTCGGTGCCGTTACCTGGGCAAAATATGCTGTCATTGATGAAGTGACCCATGCTGATGGCAAAGTGGTTCCCTCATCCCGGGTACAGGTTATACAGAACCTCGAGGGGGGGATTCTCAAAGCGGTGCTGGTGCGGGAGGGTGCGGTTGTCGAGGCGGGCCAGGTGGTGTTGCAGATCGATGATACCGGTCTCTCCGCCAGTTTTGGTGAGCAGCAGGCAAAATACTACAGCCTGTTGGGTGAGATTGAGAGATTAATGGCCGAGGCGGAAGAGAAACCGCTGGAGTTTTCACCCAAACTGGTTGCCGGTTACAAGGAGATCGTTGCTGATCAGCGTGCCCTCTATCAAAATCGTCAGGCAGAACTGAAGTCCCAGCTAGCCATTCTCAGGCGTCAGGCGGAGCAGCGCAAGCAGGAGAAGACGGAGCTTTACAGCAAGCTTGGTCGCCTCAGAAGCAGTCTCGAGATTGCCAAAGAGGAGATTGCCATCACCAAGCCATTGGTGGAAAAGAGCATCGTTCCAAAAATTGAACTGCTGCGCCTGCGGCGGGAGATCAATGATCTGGAAGGGGGGGTGAGCGCCAGTCGCCTGGCCCTTCCCAGAGTGGAGTCGTCGATACGGGAGGCAAATCGTCGGATCGAAGAGAAGGTGCTAAATTTCAAATCGATTATTCTGCGTGAACTGTCCCAGCGTAAGGCCGATTTCTCTCTGGTGGAGGAGAGCATTACTGCGGCAAAGGATAAGGTGGTGCGTACCGAGGTGAGGTCGCCGGTCAAAGGTGTCGTCAAAGAGCTGAAAATCCGTACCGTCGGTGGTGTGATCAGGCCGGGTGATGACCTGATGGAGATTGTTCCCATTGAAGATAGTCTGCGGGTGGAAGCGCGTATTCGCCCGGCGGATGTCGCTTTTCTTCATCCAGGGCAGGAGGCTGTGGTCAAGTTTACCGCTTATGACTTCTCCATCTATGGCGGTCTGCCGGCTCATGTGGAACGCATCAGTGCCGATACCATAGTCGATGAGCGTGGCGAGGCCTTTTACAAGGTGATTGTGATCACCGAGCGCAACCACCTCATTCGGGGCGATGAGGTGCTGCCGGTGATCCCCGGTATGGTGGCTTCGGTCGATGTCATCACCGGCGCAAAGAGCGTATTGAATTATCTGCTTAAGCCGTTACTTAAAGCACAGCAGAAGGCACTAACCGAGAGGTGATCAGAAATGGCTTCTAAGGGCACCGTGCTGCTATTGCTGCTGACCCTGATGCAGCCGCTAATGGCTGGTGAGGGCGCAATAATAGGGGATGGGCAGGGGCGTCTTGAGGTGGTCTCGGTAAATCTTCAGCTACTCCCTCAATGGAGTGCCCTACTTAAGCGACTGGAGAGCGACAGACGGCAGTTGGCGGCCTGTGAGGCCGATATAGATCAATGTGCCTCCCATCGATGGATTGCATGGCTAGGAAAGCTGCACTCACTTGAGGATTTGACCACGAGTGAGCTGCTGGAAAAGGTCAACAGCTACGTCAACGGGTTTCCTCCCAAAAGTGACAGAGATAACTATCAGCTGGAGGAGTACTGGGCATCACCACTGGAGTTTCTGAAGAGGTCGGGTGACGAAGAGGATGCGGCGATAATGAAGTACTTTATGCTGCGTCAGCAGGGCATTCCAGCCGCTTCACTTCGCCTAACCCAGCTTAAGGATAGCCTGGAGAATCGAGTCGATATGGTGCTGCTTTACACTTCACCAGCGGGAGAGGGGCTGATCCTCTCCTCACGACAGAATCTACTGCTTCCTCTCTCACAGATGCGCTATAGCACAGCGGTTTATTCGGTCAATGAAGAGAATTACTGGTTCTATATCGATCCCTGACCCGGATGTAGCAGGAATTTGTAGGAGCGAACTTGTTTGAGATGGACTACAAAATACGCTCTTCGCGAACAAGTTCGCTCCTACACCTGAGTTCCGGACTACCGTGCTGAATAGTTATGTGAGATATTCGGATTGAGGGCTTGGTGAGTAATAAGTACCTGATTTTTGGAGAGTATTCAGATGAGTGACGGCATCATAAAGGATGAAACAGAGGCTTCCTCCAGCTCAGGCTTAAACGGGCAGAGTGGGAAGGTGATGTTGGCGGCGCTTATTCTTACTGCGATTGCCCTGGTATCTCTTTTTACCTACACCGTATCCCTTGAGAGAGAACGCCTGGAGGAGGGGGTTAGAAGCCAGCTCACCTCCCTGATAGGCGGTCGCCTGCGGGTGATTGACAGTGGGCTTGAAAATGAGCATAGGCGTGAGCAGGGATTTGTAGAGACCCCCTCTCTGCGCATGATAGCTGCGGAGTTGACCCGTGGTTCTGTTTCTGAAGGGGGACGCTATGCCAAGGCCATCGGACGTTTCCAGGAGTTGCTTAACAACTTTGCCGTCAACGGTGGGTTAAACGGTATCTCACTGGTGGACGCCAAAGGCGAGGCCTTTCTCTCCTCGATTAACTCCCCTGTGCTTCCCTCGCCGGTGTTGGCGAAGGTCGAAGCACTCTACCGTAGCGGTGAGGAGGGCAGCATATTACATCTCCTGGAATCGGGAATGATCGGGTACTTCAGGGTAACTGCTATCCGTTCGATTCAGCCCGCAGTAGGGAAAGATGAGCCTGAAGTTATTGCTGTACTGGTGACCTTTAAGCTCTCTGGTGAGTGGTTAGCGGACTCTCTTGATCCTGGTGAGGGCGTGTTATACGACCAGGCCTTCTATCTACTGACTGAAAACTCGGTCTACACCAAAGCAGGTGAGCAACTGCAGTCAGAGCGCCCTGTGGGGATGAGCTTTTCCCGGGAGAGATCGCTGAAAGGAGACGATGAGGCGGTCTACACACTCTCTCGTCATCTTACGGCAGCGGACTGGACACTGACTATTGAGGTGGCCGCCTCAATTGTTGACCGGCCCCTGTTTGGCTACAAACTCACCGGAATGGTTGTTGGCGGGCTGCTTCTGCTGTTGATCGGTGGTGGTATGGTGCTGCTTCGCAATCGACAGGGCCGCGAGTTTCAGGCAGCCATGACCGAGCACTACCGGGTGGCTGCAGAGAAAGTGGAAGCTCAGCGCCGTTTCCTCGACGGTATCAATGGGGCCCTGCCGGATTTGATTGGTGTGAAAAACAGGAAGGGGCGCTATATCTATGTTAATCCGGCAATGGTGGAGGCACTGCATAAGCCAAAACAGGAGATACTGGGGCAGGGTGATCGGAAACTGTTCAGTGGGAAGATAACCCAGCGGCTGAGTGAGTTGGGGGACGCTGCTTATCAGCAGGGGAGCACGGTTCGGGATTCAGAAGTTATCAGCATGGAGGGTGGTGAGCGCTACTATCTTTTTGGCGCAGTACCACTGAATCATGGTGATGATGCCGGCGGCGGCCTGATCGTTACGGCAAAGGATGTGACTGAACTGCACAAACTGCAGTTGGAGAAGGAGCGCTTGGCGGATAACACCATTGCCGCCTTGGTGGCGACGATCGAAAAGAAAGATCCTTACCTCAAAGGGCAGACAGCATGCACTTCACAGCTCGCCACCGGTGTGGGTAATATTCTTGGACTGAGTAGCGTTCAACGCAGGTCACTGCACCAGGCGGCTCAGCTGTCACAGATAGGCAAATCATTTATTCCACAGGAGCTTTCAACTCGCAGTGAACGGCTCGATAGCGATGAGCTTGCCGAGGTACGGCAGCATATCAGTCAGGCGGTAGAAGCACTTGAGCCTCTGGGTCTTGCTGAAGGGACAATGAATGCCCTGAAAGATATGTATGAGCGCCTCGATGGCAGTGGTTTTCCCAGGGGTGTTTCTGGTGAGGGAGTGGACAGGTTAGGCCGGGTGCTGGGTATTGCAGACATCATTACCGCCCGGGCATTGCCTCGCTCCAACCGTAATCCAATTGAGGCTGAAGAGGCGGTGAAAGTGTTGCAAGAGCATCCCGCCAGGTATGACTCCGAGATTGTTGACGCTGTCCGTAACTATCTCAATAGCGCGGCGGGTGCCGAGTTTATCGATCAGATAAGAAGAGAAAGCAGCGCCTGATGATCCGACCGCATGGCAGTAGGCTGTGCAGGTAAGATCTATTTACCAGGCTTTTTGCAGAACTCCTTGATCTGCTCCTCTGCTTTTTTGCTCTGCTCTTCCCTCATCTCATCAGTTACTTTGTCGAAGCTGTCGTCGCTGTTCTTTATCAGCACTGTTTTTGGGTTCTGGAATATTGAGAGGTTGCTTCTGGCGGCATCACAATTTTTTTGCACCAGCTCTGCTACCTCTGCCTGTTTTTTCTTCTCGTAAGCACTTTTATTACCATTGTCATCCTCCGCCTTCTCTTGCGCCGGCGGGGCTTTCGTTGGGGTGAGCTGTCTTACCTCAGCATTCACTCCGGCCTCAGGGGGGGTCTCGGAGTAGACCGGGTTGCCCTCCTTATCCAGCCAGTGGTAGTAGTTTTTGGCAACAGCCGCAGTCGGCTGGAAAAGCGTGATGATACATGCTGTCAGCAGGGTACGGGTGAGCATGGCTACTCCTTAAAATAGGCAGTGGATAAAGACTCTTAACTGGTATTCTAGGTGGCTGGGTGTTGTTACGGCAAGGATGAATATCACAAGCCCCCACAAAAAAAGGGATTGATTTAGTTAGTAGGAGATGTAAATAGTACATCCTGATCGATTATTAGCATGATCGTCACGTTCCTGCTTGACCTTGCCTTGGTATGTCAGTAGGTTGTGCGATTACGATTTTTTCCCCGCGCCCTTAAGGGCCGGTTCATGTCGTCAGGGTTTGTCAGTTCTACGGTTGGGAGGTTTATAAGGTGAAATTGAGTGGTGCCGAGATCGTCATTCAGTGTCTGAAAGACGAAGGTGTTGAGCATATATTCGGCTACCCGGGTGGTGCCGTGCTGCATATCTACGATGCTATTTTTCAGCAGCAGGATGTGAAGCATATTCTGGTTCGCCATGAGCAGGGGGCCACCCATGCGGCGGACGGTTATGCCCGCTCCACCGGCAAACCGGGTGTCGCCCTGGTGACCTCCGGACCGGGTGCCACCAATGCGGTTACCGGTATTGCCACCGCCTACATGGATTCGATTCCAATGGTGGTGCTAACCGGTCAGGTGGCGTCGCCGTTTATCGGTAGTGATGCCTTTCAGGAAGTCGATATGGTCGGTATCACCCGGCCCTGTGTCAAGCACAACTTCCTGATCAAGGATGTGCATGATATTGCCGAGACCATGAAAAAAGCCTTCTATATCGCCACCTCGGGCCGGCCAGGGCCGGTTGTGGTCGATATTCCCAAGGACATCGTCGATCCCAACATCAAGATAGAGTACGTCTATCCGGATAAGATCAAGATGCGCTCCTACAACCCGGTAGTCAAAGGGCATATTGGGCAGATCAAGAGAGCCGTGAACCTGATGCTGGGAGCCGAGCGGCCGGTCTTTTATACTGGTGGCGGCGTTGTCATCGGTGATGCGAGCAAATATCTGACGGATCTGGTTCAGGCACTCGGTTATCCCATCACCAATACACTGATGGGGCTGGGATCCTATCCGGCAAGCGACAAGCAGTTCATCGGCATGCTGGGAATGCATGGCACCTACGAAGCCAACATGTCAATGCATGAGGCCGATGTGCTGATCGCCATCGGCGTCCGTTTTGATGATCGGGTGACCGGCCACGTGGCCCAGTTCTGCCCCAACGCCAAGATCATTCATGTTGATATAGATCCCTCTTCGATCTCCAAGAATGTCCGTGTCGACATCCCCATTGTCGGGCCGGTGAAAGCGGTGCTGAGGGATATGTTGAAGGTGCTGGATGAGACCAAGAAACAGCCCAAAGTCACCGTAGTGAAAAAATGGTGGTCGCAAATTGAGGTTTGGCGCAGCAGAAACTGCCTCAACTATGATCGCAAAAGCAAGCTGATCAAGCCGCAGTTTGCCATCGAAACCCTGCATAAAGTGACCAAGGGGGATGCTTTTGTTGCCTCCGATGTTGGCCAGCACCAGATGTTTGCCGCTCAGTTCTACGGTTTTGACAAGCCGCGACGCTGGGCCAACTCCGGTGGCCTTGGCACCATGGGCTTTGGACTGCCGGCGGGAATTGGTATCCAGATGGCCCATCCGGGTGCTGATGTGGCGGTGGTCACCGGCGAGGCGAGTATCCAGATGTGTATCCAGGAGCTGGCGACCTGTAAGCAGCATAACCTGCCGCTGAAGATCCTGCTCCTGAATAACGGCTACATGGGAATGGTGCGGCAGTGGCAGGAGTTTTTCTATGAGGGCCGCTATTCCCACTCCCACGTTGAAGCCCTGCCCGACTTCGTCATGCTGGCGGAGAGCTACGGTCATGTTGGAATGAAGATCGAAAATCCAAAAGAGTTGGAAGGTGCCATGACGGAAGCCTTCTCAATGAAGGATCAACTGGTCTTTATGGATGTGGTGATCGACCCGACGGAAAATGTCTACCCGATGATCGAGGCGGGTAAGGGCCATCATGAGATGTATCTTCCTTCTGAAAGTGAGCTGATTTAACCATGAGAAGACATGTTATTTCGATTCTGATAGAGAACGAGTCCGGAGCACTCTCCCGGGTGGCTGGCCTGTTTTCGGCGCGAGGCTACAACATCGAGTCTCTGACGGTGGCTCCGACGGAAGACGCCTCCCTCTCCCGCATGACCCTGGTGACCTTGGGAGATGAGACAATCATCGAGCAGATCATCAAGCAGTTGAATAAGCTGGTGGAGGTGGTCAAGCTACTGGATCTTACCGAGGGGCCCCATATCGAGCGCGAGATGATGCTGATCAAGCTGAAGGCCGGGAGAGCCCAGCGTGAGGAGATCAAACGCCTAGTGGATATCTTCCGAGGCAAGATCATCGATGTTACCGAAAGCAGCTACATTATCGAGTTGACCGGCAATGCAGACAAGCTCGATGCGTTTATTGAAACGATCAACGGGGATCTCGTGGTTGAGGTTGTGCGCACAGGGCTGTCAGGTATTGCCCGTGGCGCCAAGGGCTTGTCCCTCTGATGGTGTAATACTGAACAGACAAGCTATACAACACTCTGCAATGACCGTTCAGGCTGCCCCTAAATAGTTACAAAACTGGTTATAAAATCAAGGTAATAATCACATGAGCATGAAAATCTACTACGATAAAGACGCCGATCTCTCCCTTATCCAGGGGAAAAAGGTCACCATCGTCGGCTACGGATCACAAGGCCACGCCCACGCCAACAATCTCAAGGATTCCGGTGTAGATGTTACCGTGGCGCTGCGCCCGGGCTCGGCATCTGCCGCCAAGGCCGAGGGTGCTGGCCTGGTGGTGAAGTCGGTGGAAGAGGCTGTCGCCGATGCTGATGTGGTCATGGTGCTCACCCCGGACGAATTTCAGTCGAACCTTTACCGCGATCAACTGGAGCCCAACCTGAAGCAGGGCGCCACCCTGGCATTCGCTCACGGCTTTGCCATTCACTACAATCAGGTGGAGCCGCGCGCTGACCTGGACGTGATTATGATAGCCCCGAAAGCACCGGGTCACACCGTGCGTACTGAGTTTGTCCGCGGCGGCGGCATCCCTGATCTGATCGCCATCCATCAGGATGCCAACGGCCAGGCCAAGGATATTGCACTCTCCTACGCCTCCGCCATCGGTGGTGGTCGCGCAGGTATCATTGAAACTACTTTCCAGGACGAGACTGAAACCGATCTGTTCGGTGAGCAGGCCATACTCTGTGGTGGTACTGTTGAGCTGGTCAAGGCCGGTTTTGAGACCCTGACCGAGGCCGGTTATGCGCCGGAGATGGCCTACTTTGAGTGCCTTCACGAACTGAAGCTGATTGTCGATCTGATGTATGAAGGCGGCATCGCCAACATGAACTACTCCATCTCCAACAACGCCGAGTACGGAGAGTATGTTATCGGCCCCAAGGTGATCAACGATGAGAGCCGTGCAGCGATGAGAGAGTGCCTGAAAGACATCCAGGATGGTACATATGCCAAGCAATTTATCCTTGAGGGGCAGAGTAACTATCCTGAGATGACCGCCAAGCGTCGTAATAATGCCGCTCACAATATTGAGCTGGTAGGTGAACGTCTGCGCAGCATGATGCCCTGGATCAATAAGATCGTCGACAAATCGAAGAACTGATTCTTAACAGGATGTTTGAGATAAAAATGCTGGCGGATGCCGGCATTTTTTTGTTTTTGTTGTCCTGATTATCCCTGAAACCAATCCTTTCAAAGTGTTGCTCGTAGAATAGAGCGGTCAACTGAGGATTCTAGGATAATAGTCTTTAACAGCGGATCCCGACCCCCACCAGCATAGCCATGAGCCATGCCGGTGAGGCTTGATACCGTGTCAACGTCAGTAGGCTACTGATAGGCTACTGAGGGTAGCCAGGTCACCAGTTCAGGGATGGCGATAATGATGCCAAGTCCGAGAAGTTGCAGAAGGACGAAAGGGATAACGCCGCGGTAGATGTCAGTGAGCTTCACTTCCGGGGGGCAGACGCCTTTGAGGTAGAAGAGTGCAAAACCGACCGGGGGCGTCAAGAATGAGGTTTGCAGTGCCACCGCCACCAGCATGACAAACCAGACCAACGCGGGCTCATCCATAACGCCGTAGCCGTTGATATCAAAACCGAGAGCACTTACTACGGGTGAGAGCAGTGGCAGGATGATAAGGGTAATCTCGATCCAGTCGAGGAGGAATCCCAGCAGAAAGACCATGCCCAGAATAAACAGCAGGATACCGTACTGGCCAAAAGGGAGGCTGGTCAGGGTAGACTCGATCAGCTCATCGCCACCCAACTCTCGCAGTACCAGGGCAAAGCAGGTGGCTCCGATAAAGATTGCAAAGATGTAGGCGGTTGTTTTGTAGGTGTCTTTCAGTACCTCTTTTAATACCTGTAGGCTGAGCTTTCTATTGAAGATTGCCAGCAGTGTCGCACCCAGCGCGCCCACACCACTCGCTTCGGTTGGCGTGGTGATGCCAGCGAAGATTGAGCCAAGCACAGCAAGGATCAGAAATGCGGGGGGGATAACTGATTTGATGACATCCCAGATTACGTGCCAGCTGATGTCGCGGCGCGTATCCGACAATGGGGCCGTCTCCGGGTTCCTGTAAGCGGTGAACAGGATATACCCTACATAGAGGGAGCCGAGGAGCAGACCGGGGAATACCGCCCCCATAAACAGATCGCCCACTGAGAGTGCGAGTTGATCCGCCATGATCACCAGCATAATGCTGGGAGGGATAAGGATGCCGAGGCAACCGGCGCTGCAGATGGTGCCGGTGGCAAGTGATTTGCTATAGCCCTGATTGATCATTGCAGGTAGAGACATCACACCCAAAAGTACCACCGAAGCACCGATGATGCCGGTGGAGGCGGCGAGGATGATTCCAATCAGGGTAACCGTGATAGCGAGGCCGCCACGCACCTCACCAAACAACTCCTGCATGGCGAGCATCATGCGTTCGGCAATACCGGCGCGATCAAGCATCAACCCCATAAAGATGAACATGGGCAGGGCTACCAGCACCCAGTTGTCCATGATCTTGTAGATCCGGTTGATTACCAGCCCAAGGGTCATGAAGTCGAGGCCGGTCATTGTGCCCATATAAATGTCAGCATAGTAGCCGATACCGGCAAAGAGGATACCGATGCCGCCAAGTACCCATGCTACCGGGAATCCGGTAAAGAGGCACAGAGCAAAGGTGACAAACATGGCAATAACTAAAATTTCGTTAAACTCCACAACTATCTCCTACTGAGCGCAGCAACATCACGCATTAGGCGTGACAGGGCAGACAAGCCAAGCATGCCAAAGCTGAGCGGAATAACCGCTTTGATCAGCCAGCGCCAACCTAGGCCTACGGGTGCATCAGAGTGTTCGTTGATGCGCCATGAGTCGGCAACGAAATCGAGACTGTGATAGAACATAATAAATACAAAAGGTAGTAGAAAGATAAGAATGCCGAGAATTTCAAAAATCCGTGTGGTTTTGTCGGAAAAGTGCATCGCCATGACATCAACACGGACATGAGAGTCTTCGACCTGAGAATAGGAGAGTCCAAACATGACGGCCAGCGCATAGAAATGCCACTGTAGCTCTTCAATCTTCGGATGTCCGCCGTTGAAGCCGTAGCGCAGAACGACCTGTAAAATGATGATGAAAACAAGTGCCAGATTGACCCACATGACGATATGGCCAATACGGCGTACGAAATTATCTATCGTGTCTGAAATAGGGAAGGACGGCCCGTCTAGTGAATTCACACTTCTCTCCAGATGTTATTTTGAGATAGTGCCCGTGCCTGTTCTAGTGCAGGTGAAGGCGGCCTGTGTTTTTACCTGTGCTTTTTGATTTTGAGTGACTATTCAGCTCATCCCTGAAAACCTTAGTTATGGTGGATCAGAGGTGTTGTAGGAACGAACTTGTTCGCGATGGACTAGGAAATGTGCTCTTCGCGAACAAGTTCGCTCCTACGCCTGAGTTCCAGGTTACCGTGTTGAATAGTTACGATTTTGATTTATATAAGCAAGATTTATTTTTTTAGATAAAAACCAAGGGCGCGAAGTACACTTCGCGCCCTTGTGTCAGGCAGGGTCTACTTAGCGCTTGGCGCGAGGTAGGAAGGCGTTGGCTTCCCAAAGATCGTAGCCTTTACGGAACTTGCTCATGTCGTCCCACACTTTTTTGAAGAATGCGTCATCTGCGGACATCTCTGAAGCAACTTCATCCCAGGTGGAGCTGAAGGTAGCCAGCATATCATCGGACCAGTATCGGATCTGGACGCCGTTCTTCTCGACATTCTCTTTCATGACCTCGAACTGTATACCCTCACCCTCGGCGAAAGCTCTGGCGGTGGTTGCTTTACACATCATGTTGACGACCATCTGCTGGTGGTCATCCATGCCGTTCCAGGTGTCTTTATTGATCAACAGCTCAAAGACGGTTGCCTGCTGGTGCCAGCCGGGGAAGTAGTTGTACTTGACCAGTTTGTGGAAGCCGAGCAACTTGTCGATAGCAGGCATGGAGAATTCAGTAGCATCGATTGCGTTCTTCTCCAGAGCGGAGAAGATCTCACCGCCTGGCAGCAGGCTGGTGGATACGCCCAATTTCTGCATAACCTTACCACCAAGGCCGAAGAAACGCATCTTCAGGCCTTTAAGGTCTTCTGGGCTGTTGATCTCTTTGGAGTACCAGCCGGAGGTCTCTGGTGCAATGACGCCACACACTTCAACGTGCACGTTGTAGCCTGCCTGATCGTACATCTCCTGGTAGAGCGTTGCGCCGTTACCTTCCCATAGCCAAGCTAGGTACTCACCTGCTGACGGGCCAAATGGTACGGAAGAGAAGAGAGGGGAGGCGGGAATCTTACCTGCCCAGTAGCCTGCTGTTGCGAAGCCAGAGTTGACTTTGCCGCTGGAGACGGCATCGAGAATCTCAAAGGGAGCAATCAGTTTCTTAGGCTCGTAGACCTTCATCTTTACCGAACCGCCACTGGCAGTTTCCATGCGGTCGCCGACCCATTTGATCGTTGAACCGAGGCCTGGCAGTTTGGTTGCGAATGCGATGGGGGTTTTCAGCAATACTGGCTTGGCGACTGCAGCGGCACTGGCACCGAGGGCCAGAGAAACGCCCAGCACAATAGCGCTGATTGTAGGGATTTTTTTCATTGGACTAGTATCCTCCTGGGATATTGATGCCGGTTGTATCAATCGATACCTGCAGGAGCTTTTGGCTCCTGCCGAACCGGCTTGGTTTTTTGTTGCGAACCACTCCGCGAGAGCCGCTATGTCGCGGCATTACTGCATACAACTACAGCTACCTTGTTAGGGGTGGCCGGTGATCGAGTGCAGCTCGACTGGGATGATTCTATGAGATCCATCGAGCAATATCAACAAAATGGAAATAAATATTACAACTGCTTAGAGAGGACCAGTGGCTACGCATGACTTTTTGACCTCAACGCTACTAAGGCTTGCGGAGGGTCTGTGAAATTATTTTTCGCAAAAGGGGTAAACAAGCCCTAAAAATAAACGAGGTGTATTAGC
>JBEVXT010000718.1:0-2206 GCA_040505955.1 Sedimenticola sp.
CCAAGTCCCTTTTGAAAGGCCGTTGCCCCCATCGCCGCCGCACTCATCATATGGGAGCGGGCTTCGATATCCGTACCATCGGCCATCACTTTGGGCAGGTTTTCGTAGGCAAGACGCATACCCTCCAGGGCAATACCCTGACTCATCGGGTGATAGAAGGGCGAACTGTAGGCTTCCAGGCAGTGGATAAAGGCATCCATGCCGGTGCCTGCAGTAATTACGGGCGGCATGCCCATGGTCAATTCAGGATCACAGATGACCACCGAGGGGAGGATCTTTGGATGGAAGATAATCTTCTTTACATGGCTTTCAGTGTTGGTCAAAACACTGGCGCGGCCCACCTCCGAACCGGTGCCGGCGGTGGTGGGGACGGCAACGATGGGATGAATTGCATCCGCATCGGCGCGGGTCCACCAGTCACCAATATCCTCAAAATCCCATACCGGCCGGGTCTGGTCGGCAACGAATGCGATCATCTTGCCGAGATCGATTGCCGAGCCGCCGCCAAAGAGTATGACGCCGTCATGGTTTCCTGCCTTAAATACTTCGACCCCTGCTGTAAGGTTGATATCCGATGGGTTCGGATCCACTTCGCTAAACATGGCTGAACCAAGACCGGCGGATTCCATGAGGCTGAGGACCTTTTTTGTAATATCCAGTCGCGCCAGCCCCTTGTCGGTTACCAGCAGAGGTCGCTTCATGCCAGCTGCAGCACAAGCCTCGCCGATCTCATTGATGCGCCCGGCTCCGAATCGGATAGCTGTGGGGTAGCTCCAGTTTGCAGTAAGTGACATTGCTATTAACCTTTCTTGATGTGATATGACTTGGGGCGTGTCAGGTTGTGATATCCAACTACCGACAGTGCGCCGCCGCGCCCGGTATCCTTGCAGCCGGCCCAGCAGAGTCCCGGATCGACATAATCGGCGCGGTTCATGAATACGGTGCCGGTTTCAATGCGTGCGCCGACGGCTGCAGCACGTTCCGAATTCTGCGTCCAGAGAGAAGCGGTGAGACCAAAGTCGCTGTCATTCATCAGCCTGATCGCCTCCTCATCATCTTCGACACTCATGATGCCCACCACCGGGCCGAATGTTTCATCGCGCATGACGCGCATCTCATGAGTGACGCCGGTGAGTATCTGTGGCGCCATATAGGCACCGCCATCATCTTCGGGAAAGAGTGACGGATCGACCATTGGCACTGCCCCGGCTGCTATCGCCTCGGCAACCTGTGCCCGTGCCTCATCGGCAAAACGTCTGTGGGCCATGGGGCCGATGGTGGTGGTGTCTTCAAGAGGATTGCCCAGCTTATAGCCGGAAACGATGGCTACGGCTTTCTCAACAAAGGCCTCATAGAGTGATGTTGTAACGTAGATCCTCTCTATACCGCAACAGCACTGTCCCGAGTTGAACATGGCACCGTCAATCAGTGTTTCGACGGCGGCATCGAGGTCTGCATCCTCCATTACATAGCCGGGATCTTTTCCCCCCAGCTCCAGCCCTACAGGGATAAATGTCCCCGCAGCCGCTTTTTCCATCGCCTTGCCACCGCCTACGGAGCCGGTAAAATTGACAAAATTGAAACTGCGCGACGCGATCAGGGTGGAAGTGGTGGTGTGATCGAGAAAAATATTCTGGAATACATCCTCCGGCACACCCGCCTCAACAAAGGCGCGAACCATTCGCTCCCCAACCAGCAGGGTCTGGCTGGAGTGCTTGATGATAACGGTGTTGCCAGCGATTAGCGCCGGTGCGACGGTGTTGACCGCTGTCATATAAGGGTAGTTCCAGGGAGCGATAACCAGCACCACGCCATGGGGTTCACGCACAATACGGCGCTCGAAACGGTCACTCTCCTCAACAATGATCGGCTTCAGCGACTCTTCGGCAATATCCGCCATATGGGATGCGCGCTCACTGAAGCCTCCGAACTCGCCACCGTAACGGACGGGGCGCCCCATCATATGGGCAAGCTCTTCTACCACTTCATCACCCATCTCTCCGACCCGTGCCACTCCGGCCCGAACCAGCTCAATACGTTCGGCGAGGGGCCGTGCCGCCCACTCTTCTTGCGCCTGCCTGGCACGAAGTACCGTCGCTTCTGCCTCTGCCAACGAGGCGATGGGCCGGGTAACATAGTTCGAACCATCTATGGGTGATACACACTCAATTTTGCTTGCCATTGAATCCAAACCTTCTGTTTCTGT
>JBEVXT010000719.1:0-27697 GCA_040505955.1 Sedimenticola sp.
TGAGAACGCTTCTTCTGGTGCTTGCTGCAATAGTGCATGGCTGAAATGCGTGCAACAACAGGAACCGTTTCCCGGTTCAGGTTTGCGCTGTATCAGTCGAGTTGAAGATGGTGAAAGGTAATTATTCAGTACTATGCGTAACTGTTCAGATTGCCCCTGAAATCCGTCAGTTCAAGACGCAACATGTGAGTTTACAACTGTAAATGATCATTTTGTAACGTAGAAATGGCGGATTTTAGGGGTGAGCTGTTTTATAAGAAAATAGGCAAGCTGATAGAACGAGTTACCCACATGGGAACACATGGTGGAGATCTGAAAAGTGTAGCTTACCACGATCAAGCTGGCTGGCTGACCCCTTGTTTTTGGTAATCATCCATTGCTTGCTCAGAGACTTTCTAAGGACAGACGCCATTTACCGTTGAGGTGATCACTGCCCGCCCTGTAGCACTGATATTGATAACCTTTTCCCTGCTTCCAACAGCTGGACTGTTTTGACAAAGCGTTAAGGTTGCCTGAGTGGAACCCACCCCCGTTGGCTGGAAGACAAGAGTATGTGCACTACCTGCCTCCCTCATTTTCATCCCGGTTTCCATGGGGTCGTGGCGATAGAGAATCTGAGTACCCTGAAGAATAATCCACCCCTGCTCCCATCCACCTGAGGTAGCACAAGAGCAGCTGGTGGTGGAAACGGGGCAGGTAGAGGCGCAAAGCGTGACCGTGGTATTGCGCTTAATTGCTTCACTGCGGGCCTGGTTGGTACTGGCTAGGAAGTTGTTGGAGTGGTAATTCAATTTGCTGTTGAGCATGGCATCCCTAAAGGCTGGCACTGCAATAGCCAGCATAATCCCCAAGACCGCTATCGCGACCAGCAACTCGATCAGCGTAAAGCCTTTTTCAGAACATTTCACACCTTCTCCTTCCCAAGCAAATCAGCGCTGTATATACCAATAGACTCGCCCTTTTGACATGCTTCCCCCACCCGTCGCTGTTGGCGAAGCGCTTTCGATAGGTGATTCAGGTGACGAACCGATGACAAACGGAACGGTACTTCCATCATCCAGGGTCACCATCCCGGCAATTGGAGATGGCGGTAATCCTCCACCGGCGATCTCCTGGTAACGCTCAGTAACACCATCCACAGCACCGGATGCATTGGTGTAGTCTACGTTGTACACCCGTGCCGTACCCAGATTGGAGGTACAAGAGCCGACGACCGGCACTGCCGGGATGTGTGTGCTGAAAGTGACCACGCCAAAAACCGTGATCGCCGAGGTCACCACCTGTTCACCCGTATCCAGGGCCAGATACCACCCTTTCTTCCCTGCCAGATCACTTTCGCTCGGATCACTGTCCGTGGTGATGGCAAACAGGGAGTCGCTGCAGATAATATCGCTGCCGCAAGTTGCATTCTCCGATGAGAGCCAGCTTGTATCGGCTGGCTGATCCTTGATCATAAAGAAACGGTTGCTCACATCACCGGAAGCCACATAGCCTTCGAGGGGCTTCTCACGGTCACCTGAGCCGACCAACAGCACATAGGAACTGCCATCCCACACCACATCGGGACCAAACATGAACTTGCGGTTTGCGGTACATGTGGATGGCGTACTGCAACCGAGAGAGGCGATCTTGGTGATAGTCCAGTTCGCCGGGGTTGTAGTTGAAAATTCACTGCTTGCATCGACACCGGAGAGGCGATAGATGTTTCCTCCCAGGTCGGCGGCATAGGCGTATTTCACCGGATCCCAGGTATTGGTGGCATCATCAAAATCACGGACGAGAAAAACATCACCCACCACAGCTCGATCGGTATCGAATGTCTTTACCGGAACGCCAGTATCGGCGTCCAGTATGTAGATTTTATTCCCCTTGGTGCTGGAGGTGCAGCTGTGATTTGCCCCGCCAGCCGTTAAGGCGTCATCATCCTCACAAGTGTCATACCCGCCGCTGATAATCAGCAGGGGGTCGAGGTGAGCACCGGTAGTGTAGCCGGATGCGGTAAAATCCCTTGGTACGGACCAGGTCTGGCCTATACCGGTAAAGCCGCTGCTGCAGTCCACATCACTCACGGTACCGCTAACCGGGAAGTTGTTTGGGCACCCTTTTTTCCACTTGATGAAAGGGTTTGCCGGATCGGTGACATCAAAGGCGTAAATCACCCGTCCGCCACGCCGCATGGTGGCGTATATCCATGTTTTGACGCCCGATACCACGGTGGGCTCACCCTGGTATGCCGCCACGGAGCCGTCCACCCCATAAGGGTTGGGCAGGGGCGTCGGTGAGGTTGTGGCATTGCCGAAATAGTCAATCTGGGCTGTATTATCACGAAGGCGCTTGATATAGCCAAAGAACTCCGGCGGTACAAATGACCAGAGCTCGTCACCAGCCGCCACGCTGCCGATAGCGGCACTGCGGTTGCCATTTACGGCGTGCAGTAGCCCGTCGTTGGCGCCGTAGTAGACCACCACCTCAGGAGAGGCGTCGGTGCCGTAGTTGATTGCCACCGGCCGTGAATGCACCACATCACCATGAACCGAGGGGCGCACCTCGGTGGTAGTGAGTGAGTTGGTGTTCTCATCATCGATATCCAGCCCCTTTTGCCAATTGATCAGTTCGTCCCGCTCGGTAGTGCTCCCGGCACCGAGCAAGGCCTGGGTGGCGGTGGTGCTGTCGAAATCTACAAGCGATGTGCAGGAGGCAAAGGTGGCGGAGCAGGTCTTCACCGTCCGACTCCCGGCACTGCGTAGTTTGTAGGCCTGGGCTCCCTTCTCCACAATGGGACCATCGGGGTAGTTGGATACATCCGAGTTTGCCACCGCCAGACATTCGCCCTGGGGCCTGAATGCCCAGTAACTATCCGTGGTGGTTGGTGTCCAGAAGCTCCGTGCACATTCAGTGATAAACCCGGTTTGATTGTTGATTGCAGCTGTGTCGTCGGCATCGAGAAGTCTCAATGTATTGCTTACCATCCCCAGCTTGTACTGTTTCATATTGCCCATCCAGCGGGGTAGGGCATTTTCATCAGGGCGGAACATGCCCACATAGACCTGGTTAAGATAGGTTCCCTGGGTGTTAACACTCACCGGCAGACTGACCGAGGCAAATACACTGTTAACCGACAAAATCTCGGAGAAGATGGTATCCAGCGCATCACTGATCTCGGCACCACCGGCACCCGAACTGACATCAAAATATTTCCCACTGCTAGCGTTGGCCATGCTCTTCATCAACGCCGTCCACCCCGGCCCCTGGCCGTTTGTCACCTTGTCTACATCCACCGTATAGGTCGTCACCTCAAGCTCACTCTTCATGAACCTCGCCCATTCGTCACTCGGATTACCTTGCGAACCCGTGGGTGAGATGGCTATCTCAGTCGTGCTGCCACCTGCATCACTCAGCATCCCATTCGCTATCGTATCGTCGCTGTTACTCTCCTGGTTGGCTCCGTTACTGATGTAGATGATGTAGTTCTTGCCACAGAAGTCTGCAGCGATGGGACTGTTGTATGTACCGGCATTGAATGAGTCCAACGCATTGCCTGTCAGGGCATAAATCGCCTGCATGGCGGCCTTTGATTCCGCTGTATAAGTATTATTTTTCCAACTGCCTGCTACGTTACCGGTATAGTCTGTTTTTACCTTGCCATTGCCCGCATAGGGAGCACCACCGTCGAAGTAGCGATACGCTTCGGCCATCTGCAAGCCCGATTTGCCGCCGTTACCCTTGTCATCTCCAACATCAAAACGGTTGAACATCTCGGCATATAGCGCCTTATTGGTTGTATCCATGGGGCGGATCGCCGCCCGTATATAGCCACCCTTAGTATTATTGTTCGGGTTGCCGGTTTCGTTGGCGAGCATAACGCCCACATTGAATTTAGCCGAGCCATCAGCATTGACTGCCATATTGGTGAACGTACTGACCAGCACTGCCATCTCATTGGTAAATGCAGTATTCCAGTTTGCCGTGTTGTCCACCATAAACAGCACGTTGGGGAGATCATTTACATCGGGCGGAAGACCAACAAACAGGTCGATATCCTCTGCCGCTACAGACGCATTAAAAGCGAGCGCAAGCGCTACCAGAGAATGGTAAAAAAATCGGTTTCTCATAACAATTCTCCATAAAGCCTGGGTTATGGACAGACACTATTCTTCTCGGCCTCGGTAAGAAGCACACGAACACCGGAACGCACCCGGGCAGAGGTACCGCTCACAGGATCAGATACGGTGGCATCAAGCTCCCATACCGTGTTCCAATCAGCGGATCCTGCCATTGCCGGAAGCGCAATACTGCTGGGAGCACTGCTGCCCGCAGCCATCGCGCTGATACAATCCGGCTGAGCAATACTTACACTGTAATCGGTGGTACCACTGTTATCGATATCGATAGTGATCTCTTCCGCAGCGGGGGCATCGGTGAAGGGTGAACCCAGCACCTGTTCTATCGACGAGTTCGCGGCAGCAACGGCTTCCTGCCGAAACTGCACGTTTCCAACCGATTTAAGGTTAGTCGTGCTCATGATAAAAGAGGTAGTGGCCATGAGGGTGGTCATTACCAGCATGAGAAGACCCACCACCAATACGGCACCAACCTCTTTTCTGGAATTCGGGATTCTGTGGTTCATGGCGTCTCCCTCCGACCTGATACATTGTTCAGGCGTATGGTGGTGGAAAAAACATGACGTTTGAAATTGTCATTGAAAGGACCAAGGGTGGTGGTGCCCAGGCTGTAGGTTTTGCTGTCGATATACCCGGTGGAGAACTGTGGTGCGCGGGCAAGCACATACAGCTTGGCGGCGACCACATCCGTCAACTGTGCCGCCGTGCAAGGTGAGGCTGTTGTGCAACGAACAAAGGCGCCATCCGCCGCTCCATCACCACGGTTGGTCGGGGTGTCTTTGTTGCTTATATCGGTCCAAGCGACTGGGTTGGAGTAGTCTACTGCCGCCCCCGTCTTACTGAGGCTGTCGATACCAAATTCCACCCGAAAGCCCTCAACGCCTTCAATCAGGGGCACCACCGCCTGGTGGGCCAAAGTGGATGCCGAGAGATTGAATTCCGAACGCATCAGGGTGGGAGTGCCGTCCCCAACCGTACTCGCGTAATCACGGATATAGTAGATATGGGATATAAACTTGCGCTTATCGGCCACCGTAGTGCAGTCGCGGTTGGTTAAGGTATATCCCGAGGTATCCAGGACATAGGGATCAGGACTGGCGGTACAATTGGTGGATTGGAAATAGAGCTCACCCAAGGCATCCACCTCACAGTTGGTCTCACCGGGTACACAGGTATTCACATGGCGTACAACCAGGACATCGGTATTGGCAAGTTTGTTCGCCAGCAGTGACGTGCAGACAGCGGCTGTATCGTAACTCTGTACAGGTATACCGATCAGGTTGGTCTTATATGCACTGTTCCAGTTCGCTGTACTGTACGCCAAACAAGGATCGGGAATCGCCGTGGGGGTGTCACCAGGTGCGGTCGTGGTGGTCAGATCATCGAAATCAGGAATATACCCGCCCCAGAACCCGGCATGCACCAAGTCACTTTCCAGCAACTGAATGGTGAAGCGGCCGTTTTCAATCAATATATTGGTCTTGGCCAACTCCTTGTTATTACGGCTGAGATTGACAAACAGGGTCATCAGCGCCGCCATGATAATTAATCCCAGAGCGATAGAAATCATCAACTCAACCAGGGAAAAACCCCGTTTTGATCGAAGTCCGTGATGGTTGATGTGCTTTGAAGTGGGATGTGACATGGTGGTCATCACAAAGTGGCATTTCTGACAATGGTGGTTACGGCCCGTCGGCACAGATCATTTATGCAGGATGAACCGGTCGCTCCGTTATAAAGATTTTGTCCGCAACTAACGCTGGTAGGGGGGGCGGTGACAGGCGACAGGCCCTGCCATGCGACGGTGACCATGTAGGCGCCGGCAGATATACTTTCCACGCACCCTCTGGCACCCACCATCGCTCCTACACGATTTACTCCGCTCACCTCTGCCACCCCCTGCAATGCATCACACCATTCAGCAGTGTCACTCTGTTGCCTGGTCGATGAGCTTGTTGAGCAGGTCATGCCCGCACCGAGGGGCGAAGTGGTTACATAGGCGGTGGCATCATATCGATTAGCGGCGATGCGGCCGGTCATGTCGTTGAGCAGTATCAGCGCCTGGGAGCGCTGGTAGGACTCCATTTCCGACAGCTGCATCTGCGTCTGTAGAGCGGCCACGCCCAAAAGCCCCATCGCCAACACCACCATAGTGACCAGCACTTCGATCATGGTCGTGCCAGACTGCTCTCTGTGGGAAAAGATGGTATCGGGCATCTGCGCTCACCACTTATCCGAAGGGGTTTTAACCCCGGCGCTGTCCAGGCTGAGATCGCCGTCATCTGCCTGACCGCCGATGGCGGTGAAATTGATAGTAAAACCAGGAGGTGTTGCGGTAGGTGCTGTAATGGTATAGCTGTAGTTTACCGCTACCTCAGTCGAGAGGGTGTAGCCGAGGGCTGTTTCATCGCCATAAGCCCTGTTGGCCAGAAGATACTGCTGTTCAAAATTGGCAATTTCCATCATCTCCGCCTGTGCGGCAACACGATTGCTCCTAACGACATACTGCCTATAGCTTGGTAGGGCGATGGATGCCAATATGCCAATAATGGCTACTGTGATCATCAACTCCACTAAGGTAAAACCAGCAATCCTATTCTTCATTACCGACTGGCTCCCACCAAGATTCCTTTACTAGTTTTCATTTCAGCCTCCTGCAATCGCTTCAACATCTTTCATTAAATTAATAGCAGAAACCACAGTTATTTGTTGAGAAAGTGACGAGTGGTACGTATAAAACGACAAGCGGTCAGATCAAGGATAATTTAGGACTAATGTAAAGAGGGAAATAGGAATTAATATTTCTGTATATATATTCTTAGTGATATGTATACACTGTTTGAACTTAATTATTCCGAGGGGATTAGGCGTTTTACCACGGGTTAATCGGAAAGCAATGGAGTAGAAAATAGGCGGATTTAAATAACTATTAATGAACACCATTAAAATACTATTATAATGGTGTCATAGGCCAAATTCAGGGCTGGCCCATCTTATCCATGTAGTCACAAAATTCCTCCAATATTGTGTTGCTTTTGAAGGGGAATAACCTACTGTAGTGTTTCAAGCAGACTGAAAATTATTCAGGCAGTCCCGAGCCCGTCCTAATTTTTTCAGCAGTTTTTGTCCAGACAAATGGTTTTGGATTTTTATTATGTGCGTTTATAAACACTATGATTTTTTCCTCCAATTATTTGGCGGAGCTAAACACACCGCAACGAATTTGTTTTTCAGTAATAATTCTAAAAAAACCTTTCAACCAAACCCCCCTGTGTCAGGATAGATGTCGCCTCTCCTTGAGAGCTTTGTTTGAGTTGGAGGCATAATAGAAGTGGAGGATTTTAGGGGTGAGCTAAATAGTTACAACACCTCAAGCTTAAAACTCGAACCTGAGTGCAGTATATAGCTCAGTATTCGTAACCGCTCCCTGAGAGTAACGGTGTGTGCCAGCCACTGATTGAGTAGTCGTTGGAAAGTGCCAGTAGACCCGCTGTAGGTAGATAAGCGGCGTTGGTATAGGCTTCATTGACCTCCTCGCTATCCAACACTGGCCAATCAATGACTATATTGTTGCCAAAATAAGTGCGAAATTGGTTAATGACATCCTCACGATAGCCCCCACCCGCTACTCCACCACCACCTGCAAGGACAACAGCATTCATTGGCTTGGGGTGCGAGATCGCTTGATACATCTCGGTGGCGGCTGTTAAGAGAAGATTGTTCTCCTTGGAGGTTCCCCCTACATGCCCGAGTGCTCCTTTACCATTTTCGCAATGCACCACAACGATCACACAAGGGGAGGCATCACTGGTGCCCAGGATAGGTGTGTAAGGTGGAGCGATCAGGTCACTCCAGTAGAAGCAGTCCATGGGTGCGCTGGCTACATATTTCAATGCATTTATACTCAGACCAGTTCCCTGATTGAAAACAGATTGAACGTTTTCTGGTTGCTCCTGACCAAAGACTTTCAGTGATGGCATTCGCTCCTCCTCCCTCTGATGTATTGCGTCTCATTTTCTAAAGCTGACATACAGCACAGAATTCCTTACCAATACTCTCCGCTGACTGATCAATCGAGTTCAACTGAGTATGTTTAACGAAAGCGTAGCTGGATAAAAGGCACTATAACCACCATATGTTTGCTGGCATGTTCCACTCCACTCCGCTCGTCAATCCAAAAATATGCCTCTCATAATCTTGTCATATTTCACAAAATGATAATATGAAGCAAAATATGTAACTATTCAGCACGGTAATCCAGAACACAGGCGTAGGAGCGAACTTGTTCGCGAGGAGCACGTTTCGTAGTCCATCGCGAACAAGTTCGCTCCTACAACACCTCTGTTCCACCATAACTGTGGTTTTCAGGATTTTAGTACAAAGCCGGTTTAAAGATAAAAAAGCACATAATGCAAGTTTATGCTACCGGAAGATATTCACAGCCGATCCAACCGTCACATTCAAGGCCGTCAATAAGATCAAGTTATTGCATCAGGCTCACACTTCGAGGTGGGTGTCACGAATGTATCTGTTGATGGTGCGAACATCATCCATCTCAATCACACCATCAGTGTCGGCGCCTATCGCCTTAACAGCCTCCCTCAATATTTCGCTGCTGTCAGGGGCGATATCGGTAGCAGCAACCACTGCTCTCAACTCTATGCCATTAGTGCTATCGAAATAGTCTGTGGACATTATGTACTCCCTATTTGCATGTAGTGTGTTGCGATTCCCTACGACTGGGATATTTCAAAAAATCATAAGATATTATGTCACTTAGCCAGCAGTCTTCTCTGAAGTCTGTCACAAAAGGAGTGTCGATTCCGTCACACTATCGACGATTGACTGTCAACGCACTGACCCGGACATGCCGATACAGCAGGGGCTGAGATGAGGTGGCATAAGCAGCAGACGCCGTTGCTCAGAGCACCCCAAACTGGTAGATCATGTGACCACCCAAGCCAATCGTAACCAGCCCCACCGTCGCGACCAGCCCGTTGTGGGCCCAGGTGAGTGTTCCAGCCGAGTATCTCAGTGGCAGGCTGATGACCATTGCCAGCAGGATCATGCCAAAGATGGAACCGGCACCAAAGAGTGCGATATAAAGCAGCCCCTGGGTGGTCGAGGTAACACTCTCCAGGGCCAGCACGATCAATGCCGCTGAACCGGCCATACCGTGAGTCATCCCTATCAGCAGGGAGCGCAGAGGCAGCCTTGAGAGGTGGTTGTGCTGGTGAGCATCTTCGTTGTGGGGTTTTCCCGAGTGGTGGGAGTGGGCATGAAAGTGGCGGATTTTTCCATGGCGGTGAGAATGGAAGTGAATGCGATCACGAATCAACCGGCGCAACACATCCACCCCCAGCAGTACCAACATAACCCCCACTGCCAGTTCCAGTATGCGCGAGAGCTGTTGCGGCACCAGACTATCCATCACCAGCACCAGGCCGCCAAAGAGAAAGAGAGTCAGGGTATGCCCCACCCCCCAAAACAGACCCTGCCTCGCCGTTTCACGAACTGAACAACTACGAGTCACGAGAGAGGCGACAGCAGCCATATGATCTGCCTCTGTCGCATGCTGCATACCGACCAGAAAACCGAGAAAAATCACCGATAACACGCTGAATGCACCCCCCTGCACATGTCGATCACTTCTTCAAACAGTAGCACCGACCCACTGCACCAAGGTGAAGTCTCCTGAAATCCCTCTCCTCCGGGGAAGGGATATTGGATTCAATTGCGTTGCGTCAAGGTTTGGTGCATATCAGGTTCTCTATAATGGGGTCATCCAGCGCAATTCCGATGGGTTATGGCAACCTGCCATCCGGGTCGAAGAAAGCCCCGCCTGTGCGACCTTGATCCCTCTGACAGAGAGGCTTTCGGCACCCTACCAACCTTGGTCATACACTGCCCAATCAGGAACCCTGCTGAGGAGCAATCAAATGAAAAACGGATCAATCCGCTCAACCTTGCTGTTTAACCTGCAGGTGAAGGCAGCATAACTTCTAAACCAGATAGAGGAGAAGCCAATGCTTGGGGAGATACACGATATCCTTCATGAGTTCCCCAACCTTGAAGGAAAAATTACCGACCTCCATGAGAATAATTTGGAGTTCGCAACGTTAATGGATCAACACGACGTAGTTGACGGTAAGATCCGTAATTTTGAGGAGCAGGGATCTCCCACCACCGACGAGCATATGGAAGAGCTCAAATATCGCCGGACGGAGCTAAAAGACCAGGTCTACGCCCTGCTTCGCGCACTATAGTAGACCGCCCGCATTGGCGGCTGAGTTGATGGCGGAGCGATTCTCCTGCAGATCGGCAACATAGGGGCGATTAACAAGAGCGTGGACAATCAACAGCGGTGTCTCGTTCCGCTTCACCCCTGCCAGCGGCAGGTAGCGATAGAGCTGTATTTTGTCTTCGCTGTAGAGCAACTCCCTGGGCGAGACGCCACTGCCGATTTCACCGCCGTTGATCGGGGTGTTGGGTGCGACCGCCTACTACCAGTGGTCAAGCGCCGTCACCCATGGATTCTCCCCGGCACTTACTTAAAACCACTTTCACGCGCAAAGACGCCAAGGACACCAACGAGACTGTCTATAGAAAATCGAATTTGATTCATTAATCCCATAATTCATATACCACTATATTCAAGCTTTCTTTGCGTCTTTGCGCGAAATAAGATGTTGTGAAGCTGAGCGATTAACTTTCACTGCGGAAGGTTAAAACGGTAGAATCCGCAGACCCTCTTCCATTCCCATCGAACAGAGAGACCATAGATGCCGCAAAATCATCACGGTGAGCAGATTGTGCTTGCCAGCAACAATGCCGGAAAGGTTCGCGAGATCAACCAACTCCTTGCCGGACTGAAGATCGAGGTGTTGCCCCAGAAGGAGTTCGACATCCCTGACGCCGATGAGACCGGCCTTACTTTTGTTGAAAACGCCATTCTCAAGGCACGGCACGCCGCCGCACTCAGTGGCCTGCCCGCCATTGCCGACGACTCCGGTATCGAGGTGGATGCGCTGCAGGGGGCTCCCGGCATCTACTCCGCCCGTTATGGTGGCCCGGGCTGCAACGACCAGGATAACAACGCCAAACTGCTGCAGGCACTTGAAAACGTGCCCGAGGCCGAGCGCAGCGCCCGCTTCCAATGTGTCATGGTCTATATGCGCCACCAAGCCGACCCCACACCGATCATCTGCCAGGGTACCTGGGAGGGGCGTATTCTGACGACACCCCAAGGGGATAACGGCTTCGGTTACGATCCGCTGTTCCTGGTTCCCGATGAGGGCTGCACCTCGGCTGAACTGAGCGCGGAACAGAAGAACCGCTTGAGTCACCGCGGGCAGGCACTGCGCAAGTTGATGGCGACACTTGCCTGACGCTCTGCCTGGAGAACCTGTTGATATCAAATAAACTGGCTTACCTGATGCTTACCGGATCCGCCCTCTTCTGGTCCGGTAATTTTGTTATCGGCCGCGCCTTCGCCACAGAGATCGCCCCAATCACTATCTCCTACCTGCGCTGGAGTCTTGCGCTGGTGGTTCTGTTGCCGTTTACCGTAAAATCCTTGATTAGCCAATGGCCCATTGTTCGCAGTAACCTTCCCCTGCTGATCTTCATGGGCGCCCTAGGCGTCTCCGGGTTCAACACTTTCGCCTATCTCGGATTGCAGGAGACCACCGCCACCAACGCCCTGATCATCAACAGTTTCATCCCGATGCTCATCATTTTATTGTCACGCATCATGCCCGGCACGCCCATCCCCAAGAATAAACTGGGGGGGATACTGGTCTCCACCTGCGGCGTGCTGCTGCTGGTCTCCCAGGGGAGTCTGGACAACCTGTTGTCATTCAATATCAACCGTGGCGACCTGTGGATCCTGGCAGCCGGTTTTACCTGGGCAATCTACTCCATCAGCCTGCGCTGGCGTCCTGCCGGCCTCTCCGCACCAACCTTTCTGCTGGTCACCATGATCATCGGCCTGCTGATCCTGAGCCCGTTCTACTGGCTCAACCTCCTTGAGGAGCCTGCATTCACGCCCAGCAGCAGCAATTTGATGGTAATCGGCTATGTTGCCCTGTTCGCCTCCCTTGGTGCATTTCTCTGCTGGAATCAGGGGGTGAAGATTGCCGGCGCCAACACAGCGGGCCAGTTCATCCACCTGATGCCCCTCTTTGGCACCGCCATGGCGATCCTCTTTCTTGGCGAGAGGATCTACTGGTTTCATATGGTCGGCGCAGGCGCCATCGCAGCGGGAATCGCACTCTCACTAAAAAAACGGCGCGGCGGCCACTTTTAGCGCAAACTCGCCACTACAACCCCTTTCCGGAAGAAGGGGCTTTATGAAACAGCACTGACACCGTAATATAGCTGGCAAAAATCAATGGGACTTATTAAATGACATACGCGGCAATAACCGGCTGGGGGAAATGCACTCCACCAGCAATACTGACAAACTCTGACCTCGAAACCCTGCTTGACACCGATGACGAGTGGATTGTCAGCCGCACCGGTATGAAAGAACGGCGCATCTCCCATGCACCACTGAGCGATTTGGCGCATGTCGCCTGCGCACACGCCCTCGCTGCCGCAGGGAAAACGGCGGCGGATGTGGATCTGATCATCCTCGGCAGTTGCACCTTTGACGAGATGGTACCCAACGCCTCATCGCGTGTTCAGAAACTGTTGGGGGCAACAAACGCCGCCTGCATGGATCTCAATACCGCCTGCACCAGTGGGATGTACAGCCTCACCGTCGCCAACTCCATGATCCGAAGCGGAGTAGTGAAAAGCGCGCTGGTGATCGGTGGTGAGGTGATCTCAACCGCCATGGACTGGTCCAACAGAAATGTCGCCATCCTCTTTGGTGACGGCGCGGCCGCTCTCTACCTGGAAGCACGGGAGGAGAAGACGGGGGTCTTGGCAGAGTCGCTGGGGTGTTTTGCCGAAGACCGCGATATATTGACTGTACGCGGCCTCGGCCTGAGCAGTGCCAACCTGCAGCTGGCGCCACAATTTGAGTGGGATTTCATCGGCGGAGAGATCTTCAAAAAAGCGGTCAAAGGCATGAATCGGGCATGTGACGATGTACTTGAAAAGGAGCATCTGAAGAGTAGTGATATCGATCTGGTAGTGCCCCACCAGGCCAATCAACGCATTATTGATGCTCTGGGAAAACGCCTGGATGTAGACAAGGAGAAGGTGTTTATCAATATTCACCGCTACGGCAACATGTCCGCCGCCACCGCTGTGATGGCTCTTGTTGAGGCGGTGGAGGAGCAGCGGGTAACCCCGGGGTCTACCATCCTGATGCCCGCCTTTGGCGCCGGTTTAACTTGGTGCGCGCACCTTATCCGTTGGGCGGAACGGACAACCCCCCTCGGCACATCAGATGTTGATCTGCCCCCCTGCGACCTGACGGCGTTGCAGCTGATAGAGAAGATTAACGCAAAGAGAAATGCCCAAAGTTAATCGATCCAGTCTGACTAACAGCAGTCCGCCACCTGGCATACGGCCCTTCGGATGAGCGACTCGGGTATCGCTTCGTAGTTGTCACCGTTAAATTCGACGGTGCGGCAGAGGGTCTGCGGGTTGCCGGTAAAATCGCAACAGGATTCGCAATGACTCTCTCCTGCGACTGCACCCGGTAGCAGATCCTCTATTACTTTACCGTTTATCCAGATACCGTTCGACTCACCAATACGTGTGGCATCGAGGATTGTATCGTGGAAGTTGATCTTCCAGCCGCAAGGGGCACACTCTTCGCTAAGCCGCTCAATGACTTGCTGCAGGGTGCTGCCCGTATCGCTACAGCGTAGGCAGGTATTGCCGGCCACTTCCAGGTGGCGCCATTCAATATCAAGCTGTTTCATCTCATCTCTCCAGTTACCACTGTCTCATAAACTGCTCACCCCACAGGGGAGAGGGTTTGGGATCAATAAATAAGCTCTGCCAGATAGCCGGTGGTGATAGCGATACCAAACACCGAGAGCAGGAATACCCCGAGGATCGGCCACTGGAACATCCGCTTGAGCATAATGACCTCCGGCAGTGAAGCACCGGCACCACCAATCACCAGAGCGATTACCGCACCAACACCCATTCCCTTGGCGGTTAGGGCCATGGCGATTGGAATCATTGTCGAGCCACGCACATAGAGAGGTACGCCAATGATCGCGGCCATTGGAATAGCCCACATATTGCCCGGCCCGGCATAGCGGGCGAGTAGTTCATCAGGCACGAAGCCATGGGCAAAAGCACCAATGGCAACGCCGATAATAATGTGTGGCAGAAAGGTACGAAACTGATTCACTGCCTCGTTGAACAGACGCTTTGCCTTTTCAACCCGCTGCTCACCAATCGTCAGATTGGGTGCGGCGACAGCGGCGCCCCCCATATCAAAGGCGACGGCCACCGGCTCACTCTGGGGTGCAGAGCAGCACTGGGTTGCCACTTTTGGCTGTAGGCTGTCCAGGGAGACTGTTGCTATGGTCTTTTTCACACCAAAGATATCCTGCTTCAGATAGCGCTCAAAACCTGCACGGTCTATCAGCCAGGAGATGATGATTGCCATGCTCAGCGCCATACCGGCGTAGAGCAGGGTCAACTCCAGACCGAAGGTAACCCAGAACAGTGTGATGATGATGGGATTGACCAGTGGGGAAGTGAACAGCAGCGTCATGGTCGGCCCAAAACCGGCGCCACTCTTGAGCAACCCGAGAGTCAACGGCACCGTTGAGCAACTGCAGAAAGGGGTGGCGGAACCGATCAGGGCGCCGATCAGATAGCCTCTGCCGTGGCGCGCAGAGAGGTAGTGACGGGTCTTCTCTGCGGGCAGCCACTCATGGAGCGCTCCTACCAGGAAGCTGATCAGCACAAAGAGAATGGCGAGTTGGGCAAACAGCTGCAGACCAAACAGGCCGGTCTCAAGCAAGCGTTCGAGTAGTTGATTCAAGGTCACTGTTTTCTCCACTATTCGATAATAATCGAAATATATGTATATTAAAAAATCAGACTGCGCAACTGCCAGCGCAGCACTCATCAGTAAGAAAGTGAATCACCTCGTTGAGGGCACTGTATACCGGTAGGCAGTAGAGAGTACGGCCCTCCCTTCGCTGCTCAACCAGACCGGCCGACATCAACCGCCCCAGGTGGTGCGAAAGTGTTGAGCCGGGGATAGCCAGCTTTTTCTGCAGATCACCCACTGGGCAGCCGCCCGGCCCGCATTTGACCAGATAACGAAAGATCGCCAAACGGGTGCTGTGTCCCAATTCGGCAAGTCGTTTGGCTGTGATTTCAAGATCCATGAGGGGCACTATAGTATCCTCTGTTAAATAAATCAAATTTCTAGAAATATGGAAATATTTCTCTCAGTCACCAACTGGTATTCCCATATATGATCAGCTGATTTACCAGTGATGATCTTCTGGGTTAATTCCAGCTTGTCACCCTCCCGTCTCTAAGATAGATGTGCTTTATTCCCGTGGGTGTCTCATACACCCACTGCTCCCTCTTTTTCTGCTTTCCGCCGCTGGAGTTGATTCGCACCGGCACCCCCCACGCCCGGTGCGCTTCGTTGGGCGTCATACCAACAAGCAGCGTACCGTTGACCGCCGCATTTCTGAAACGCAAGCGCTCACTCCAGCCCCTGTCATCTTTGGCATCTCCCTCGTGATGATCTTCTGAAGACGACGCATTTCTGGCTTTTATCCACTGAGCCGACTTGGATTGCAAGCGCATACTGTTTTTCCGATCAGGAAGAGTCTCTTTTATCTCCACCCTTTCGGTAACAGCATGGGCTGGGGGTGCATCACCAAAGTGCAGGTTTCCATCAGAGTCTAACCATCTCTTAATGCTGCCAGCATCTGCTGCTCCTGTGACCAGAACCAGTCCAAGTATTGCGATCATCCTCATCCTTTCCTCCCTGATTTTCCTTGTAATGCCGCTCTTCTATAGTAGGAAATATTTGACTATCTGCAAGTAGGTAATATCCTATAGCGGTGTACGGTATCTCTCTTTCACTACCCGCAGCGTCAATTGTTGGAGGATTGTGAGAAAATAATAGTGTGAGAACCGTCAGCTTTTTTGCTGATGGCCTATTTGATCAACAAGGAATCTAATCAATGAAAAGAGCAGGGATTTTTCTTATCTGGCTGTTTACACTACTCGCCGCTGTGCCGGTCTATGCCTCAGTACCTGATCTGCTGTTACTCACAAAGTATCAGCCTGGGATGGACATCAGTGGCTGGTATATGAGTGAAAAGCTCGACGGCGTGCGGGCCTACTGGAATGGCCAACAACTACTGTCACGCCGGGGCAACAGATTTTCCGCCCCCGAGTGGTTTACTGAAAAACTACCGCCTTTCGAGTTGGATGGTGAGTTGTGGATCGCCAGAGGGCATTTTGAAGAGACACTCTCAATCACATCAAAGAACCAACCCCACCAGGGTTGGCATCGGCTTACCTACAATATATTTGAGGTACCAAATGCGCCTGGGGGCCTGGATGCCCGTCTGGGGCGACTGCGGGAATATCTGAAACAGCATTCACCTACCCACATTCGGATTATTCCCCAGGTTGTTTGTCGAAATGCCAGCCACCTCATGACACATCTGCAGACAGTGGATTCCACCGGTGGAGAGGGGCTGGTGTTGAGAAACCCCTCCAGCCCTTATGAGACGGGTCGAAGCCCTAATGCACTTAAAGTTAAACGCTTTAATGACATGGAAGGCAGAGTGATCGGATATCGCTCTGGAAAGGGGAAGTACACAGGAATGACCGGAGCTTTATGGGTAGAGATTAAGGGTGGCAGGCGCTTCTACATTGGTTCCGGTCTGACGGACAGTGAGCGCGCCGTTCCCCCGGTGGTCGGAAGCGTGATCACGTTCAGGTACCAGGGCTTTACCGGTAATGGGATTCCGCGCTTTGCATCCTACCTACGTGTGACAAGTACGCCCAGTATGCAGTAATTACTAGTAGGCGAAATTGGTAGGGTTCAAATTGCCTAATAAAGCAATGCCTCAATGCAGATCAGTGCTTAGCTTCAGTAATATAATTTGATCCGCAATATTCCCGGCATGCTCCCCGGCACGTTCCAATGAGCGCAGGCAGAGGGTGATTTCGGTAACCTGGCCGATACTGTGAGCATCATCCAGCAGATAAGATGAGAGACGGTGCAAGGCCGTTTTAAAGTCACTTTTCAGTACGCGGCTCATCTTGATCACCTGCTGCGCCAACTCCGGATTCCGGGTATCGAATGACTCAATGGCTTTGGCCACCATACTGTCAACATGTTGCCCTACCCTTGGAATATCTTTCAGCAGGTGGTGACCCGGAGGTGGCGTGTCGCCATCGCAGAGGTGGCAGGTGAGACGTGCAATCCGCTTAGCCAGATCACCGACTCTCTCAAGATCGTTGACGGTTTCACCCGCAGCAAGAAGTGCTCGCAAATCCTCGGCTATGGGTTGTCGTCTGGCAATGATGGTGACCAGCTCATTGTATGCCTGGGTATCAAACAGATTGACTTGCTGGTGCCGCTCAATTACCTGCCGAGCCGTATCGACATCCTGTTCGATCAATGTATCAACGGCTTGCTGCAGCTGCCTGCGGCATAACAGCGCCATATTAATCACCAATTGATGCAGACCGGCGAGTTCCTGGTTGTAGCCGTGATCCCTATTTACCTGATGCATGACATTATCCTCCGCCATAACCAAAGCGGCCCTTGGTAAAGGCCTCCCTACGGATAAGCGCGGGCCCTTAAACTCATTATTTTCGTTACTACTGTTTTTTATTGTGTTCATTTTGACCTCTCTATTATTATTCATAGTGGTCAGTATAGATTTTGGTTGTTACAGAAATATGATGGTTATATTACCGTTTTATGACAGTTCTAAGTGTGCATCAACTAGCTGATATACACTCGGTGCCTTCATCCTGGGGGTATATTTGAGGCATTGGGTTCAGCGCCGAATGGTACTGAATTGGTAACTATTCAGCTCAAACAACACCTCACATCTCCTTGGACAGGGTATGACTTACCCGTATCGCCCTTCGATATAGTCTGCCGTCTCTTTCTGATCCGGCGTAACGAACAGATCCTCTGTGAGTCTATGCTCAACCACTCTGCCCATCAGCATGAAGATACACTCCTCACTGGCCCGTCTGGCCTGGGCCATGTTGTGAGTCACCATGAGGATGGTGTATTTACCACGCAGTTCCCAGATCAGCTCTTCTACCGCCGCTGTACCCTTGGGGTCGAGGGCGGAGCATGGCTCGTCCATCAGCAGGACACCCGGCTTTACCGGCAGCAGGCGCGCAATGCAGAGCTTCTGCTGCTCTTCGAGGGAGAGTTCCGTGGCCTTCATCTCCAGACGATCCTTGACCTTGTCCCAGAGCAGTACCTGCTGTAACGCACTCGCGGCGATCTCGTCGTACTCAGCCTTGGAATATCGCTTCTCTTTGTTGTGTATTTTGTGCCCAAAGAGAATGTTTTCCCGGATCGAAATGGGCAGAGGATTCGGACGCTGAAACACCATACCGACCTGTTTTCGCACCTGGATCAACTCCACATCTGGGGTGTAGATATTCTGGTTCATGACCTCGATCTTGCCCTCGGTTCGAACATAGCCGAGGCGTTCGTTGATGCGGTTTACACTACGAAGAAAGGTGGACTTGCCACAGCCTGAAGGGCCGATCAGGGAGGTAATCATGCCTTTTCGGATATTGAGATCAACGTCAAACAGTGCCTGAAACGTTCCATACCAGAGATTTAGCTTGTCGGTATGGATCGCATATTCGTCGCCGTCTATCTCTACATCCACTTTTTGAGCTGCACTATTCATTGTTGATGATCTCTTTGGTCTGTTCACAGCTTAGGGTGGGTTAAAAAGGTTATACCCCCCCGCTCACCCAAACTTTCCCTCTATGTAATCCAGGGTTCTCTGATCCTGCACCTTGCCATCGAACAGATCCTCGGTATCGCCGATCTCAACACACTCTCCATTCAGGAAAAAAGCGATGCGACCGGCCAGACGTCGAGCCTGCTGAACCAGATTGGTCACCAGAATAATGGTCATCTCAGATTTCAACTCTTTCAGCACATCCTCGATACGCATGGTGGTCACGGGATCAACGGCGATGGAGAACTCGTCAAGCATCAATACTTCCGGCTCCTGGGAGAGTGCGCGGGCAATGGTCAGACGCTGTTGTTGTCCACCGGAGAGCAGGCTGCCGAGAGAGTCAAGACGATCCTTAACCTCGTCCCAGAGGGCGGCGCGGGCCAGGCAGCGCTCAACAATCACATCCAGTTCCGCCTTGTTGTTGATGCCACGCAGACGCGGTGAAAGCGCCACGTTCTCGTAGATAGTCAGGGGCAGGCCCACAGGCAGAGGAAAGACCACGCCGATACGGCTGCGCAGCGCATAGATATTCCTCAGCTTGCTGGTATCCAGACCATTGAAATAGACGCTACCCTCAATACTCATATTCGAGTCGAAGGTATTCATACGGTTGAGAACTTTCAGAAACGAGGTCTTGCCTGCGTTAGCGGGGCCGATAATGCCGAAGATCTCATGCTCTCGCACTTTCAGCGATACACCTCTCAGTGCCGGTGTGTCACCGTAGCTGATGGTGAGATCCCGAACTTCTATCTTGCTCGTCGCTTTGGTTGGACTTTCAGTCACTGGAACTGATTCGCTCTGTTGAGTTGCACTTACCATTTCTTTTTGCCCCTCAGGTGCATGCGGAAGGCGATGGAGACACTGTTCATGATCAACACCATGGCGATAAGCACCAAGGCCACACCATAGGGCAGATCATCGGGAACACCCGGCACCTGGGTCGCAACCACGAATAGATGCAGCGACATGGCCATGGTTTGATCAAACACACTCTGGGGAAGAAACGGGGTGAAGAATACGGCACCGGTAAACATGACCGGCGCGGTCTCTCCCGCAGTACGTGAGACCTCAAGGATGATACCGGTTAGAACACCGCTGATTGCGTTAGGCAGAACCACCCGGCGAATCGTCTGCCAGCGGGTGGCCCCCATGTTCCAGCAGGCTTCACGGAAGGCATGGGGAACGGCGCGTAAGGATTCACGGGTAGAGACGATCACCACCGGTAGCGTCATCACAGCCAGGGTCAAACTGGCCGCCAGGATACTGGTGCCAAAACCGAAGAAGATAACGAAGGCTCCCACTCCGAACAGGGCATGCACGATAGAGGGCACGCCCGCCAGATTGATGATCGCCAACTGGATGATGCGGGTGAAGCCATTATCCGGTGCGTATTCATTCAGGTAGATCGCAGCAGCCACCCCAAGAGGCACGGATGCAATCAGCGCAACACCAACGATCCAGACCGTACCCAGCAGGGCCGGAAAAATCCCACCCTCGGTCATACCGTTGGTTGGATCCGTGAACAGGAAGTCGATGGAGATAATGCCGCCGCCCTTGTAAACCAGTGTGGCCAGGATGATGGCAACGGGCACGATCAGGATAATGGTCATGAGCATGAACAGAGTTCTGTACAGGTTCTGAACCTTTCTGTTTTTTCGGTTTAGATCGGTTTCTGTAAACATCTTGATTTACCCTTTGCGCACACTGCGGACGACAAGGTCTGCGGTCAGGTTGATCAGGAAGGTGACGACAAACAGGAAGATACCGATGGTGAACAGCACCTTGTAGTGGGGCGATCCAACGGCGGTTTCTCCAAGTTCGGCGGCGATGGTGGCAGTCAGGGCGCGTACCGAGTCGAACAGGCTACCCGGAATATTCACCGCATGACCGGTCGCCATGAGTACCGCCATGGTCTCACCAAACCCCCGGCCAACACCAAGCAGTACCGCACCGAGCAGGCCATTCTTGGCCGCCGGCAATACCGTTTTGAAAATCACCTGCCAGCGGGTGGCCCCCAATGCTTCAGCAGCTTCTCGATAACGATCGGGTACTGCCTTGAGCGCATCCTCGGCAATCGAGGTCATGATGGGTGCCGCCATCAAACCCAATATAATTCCGGCATTCAGCACGTTGAGCCCCACAGGGACATTGAAAACATCAATAATCAATGGATTCATGATGGAGAGGCCGATAAAGCCCCAGACCACGGAGGGGATGGCAGCCAACAGTTCCACCAGAATCTTGAGGTACTCACGGGTCTTGCCGGTAGCGAATTCGCCGATGAAGATCGCCGCACCGAGTGAAAACGGGATGGCAACAATCATCGCCAGTCCAGTTACTGAAGCTGTTCCTGCAGCAAGCGCAAGAATGCCGTACTCCGGCTCATCTTCGTCGCTGGGATCCCAGTATTCCGAGAAGAAAAATTCGCTGAACGAAAAATCTTCTACGAGAAAGCCGAAGCCTTCCACGGTGATAAAGGTAAAGATGCCGAGAACAAAGATGATCGCGGAGATGCCCGCAATAAAAACCACCATCTGAACCAGTTTGTCAAAATACCAATCGAGATTGCGGCGATCGAACTGCGCCGCTTTCGGCCTGCTTCTCCACGCGGCTGCGGATTTTGTTAAGGTCATTTTCCAATCGTTGTTCCAGGTAAGACATTTGCCGATACTTCGCACTGGAGGGTAAGCTCAGTTGCAGCTGATGTTGCTAATCGGCGCATAACCCTTTTTCAGGAGGATGCACTGACCTTTTTCGCTCTTGATCCAGTCAAGGTAGGTCTTGATTTCACCGGCAGGTTCACCGTTGGTGTACATAAACAGGGGACGTGCGATCGGGTAGCTGCGATCACTGGCGGTTGCCACACTGGGGTTGATGCATTTTTCGCCGGTTTTTTTGGAGATACAGGCCATCGTCACATGATCAGTGGCATAAGCCAGGCCGCTGTAACCGATTGCGCAGGGTGTCTTTTCAACCAGATCAACCACGTCCTTTGAACCATGCATATCCAGGGTGCCCTGGCGGAACTTGCCCTTTTTACCCAATACGGCTTTCTTGAAGTAAACGTAGGTACCGGAGTTATTCTGACGGCTGACAACCACAATCTTGTCACTGTCACAGCCAGGAACCTTGAGACCGATATCAGACCATTTGGTCGCATTGCCCTTGCGGGCATAAACCGCTTTCAACTGTTCGAAACTGAGTGATCTAGCCGGATTGGCCTTGTTGATGTAAACCGCCAGCGCGTCATAACCAACCACGTGTTCAACCGGGTTCTGACCCTTTTTCTTTGCTGCCTTGATCTCCTTTGCTTTCATTTTTCGGCTCGCATTGGCGATATCCACTGTGCCGTTGATCATTGCGGCAATGCCTGTTCCTGATCCACCGCCTGAAACGGCCAGTGCCACATCCGGCTTAACCTCACGGTAGTGCTCAGCCCAGGCCTGGGCAACGTTCACCAGAGTATCAGATCCTTTATTCTGGATAACGGTGCGGTCAGAAGCATTAGCAGACAGGCACGAAAACAGAGTGGCGGTAGCCAGTGAAGCCACAATAAGCAGTTTTTTATTCATGATTCCCTCGGGTGATGATGTAGTTTACAAATAAGTAAATAACAACAAAGCCATACAAAGTTTAAAGGTCAGTTGGATTGGTTATTACAGCTCAGAGGCTTTATCTCTTACTTGATCCTGACTGACGATTCCTGCACTGCTGCAAGGCTTTGTTTCAATTTAAAGACGACTATATGCCACCTTTGTTACGGTTTGATGACAGGGCGGGTTGATCCCATCCCACACGCGTTCTATCTCGGTTCCACGGTACAAGTTTTCCATCGCTTCCTTTATGACCTTATCGCTGGAATTTTTCTGTTTCTTCAAGGCAATGCCCTTTAGAGTGAAATAATATCGTCTTACAGGGGGTATTAGCGACAGAAATTGCTATTTAAAGACTAATTTGCTATTTAGGATGGAATGTTTTCTTTTATAAGGTGATTGCTGTGATTAAGTGCCATCTATCCCGCTTAATGGGAGAGCACAAATTAAATATTGCCAACGTGGCCAGAAAGACGGGGCTGCACAGAAATAGCGTGACACTGCTTTATCGAGAGACCGCGAGCAGGGTGGATCTGGTAGCAGTGGAAAAGCTTTGTGAATTGTTCGAGTGCGAGGTTGGTGAGCTTTTTGAGTACATTCCAGGCAAGGAGTAGAAGAGACCTCTTCCCTCCGTACCAAAATATATATAACGAGAAAAAACAGAATGCCCCAGCTGGAACATATCGAAGCCATTGAGAAACGCCTTTGGAGTGCCGCCGATAATCTGCGCGCCAACTCCACCTACGCCAGTAATGAGTACTTTCTGCCAGTCATGGGCCTGGTCTTTTTGCGTCATGCCTACAGCCGTTACCTGACCATAAAGAAAATTTTTTATTGGGCATTCAATCCGACCATAACACCGCATGGAGGCCACATGAGTAATATCGTCATCTTCGAAGCGGGGGCGTGCCACCCTACATGGGAGACAGCAACATGAACTCAAACGACCTACAGGACTGGGTCGCTCTGGGCGAAGGATTCACCACCGAGTTCAAGCGTTCAGGTACGTCTAACCTAGGTCGGGAACTCTGCGCCTTCGCTAATGCTACCGGTGGGCTGATTCTGATTGGCGTCACGGATACAGGTAAAGTCGTCGGTGTGGGCGACCACAATAAGCTGAAATCCGAAATTCAGGCGACAGCCCGGTCGGCGGAGCCGCCGATTGCCGTGGAGGTAGATAGTGTCGATAAGGTGCTGTGTGTGACGGTACCGGCCCAACAGAGTAAACCCTACTCCTTTGGTGGCAAGTTCTTTATCCGCGAAGGGGCATCGTCACAGCAGATGTCCCGTAGTGAGATCCGTGAGTTCTTCTACAAAGAAGGGCTGATCCATTTCGATGAAACACCCTGCACCAAGTTCTCCATTGAAAATGATCTGAATGATGAAGCCTGGGCGCTGTTTCGGCGTCGCGCCCGTATTCCGAAGGAGGTGGAGCCGTTGACTGCCCTCAGGAACCTGCACCTGATTGGAAAGGATGGCAGCATGACCCATGCCGGTGCCTGGTTGCTTGCGCAGGATATTCAAAAATTCAACATCAGCGCCGATGTGGCTTGCGCACTCTTCATGGGCATTGAAAAGGTTCGAATCCTCGATCGGCGCGGTTTCAACACGGATGTCTATTCCCTGATCGGCGAAGTGGTGGCCTATATCCTCTCGAAAATCAATGTGGAATACATCATCAAGCATGTGAAACGCGAAGAGCGGCCGGAACTGCCCGAGGAGGCGCTGCGCGAGGCGGTGGTGAATGCCCTGGCGCATCGGGATTATCGCTCTACGGCCAATGTGCAGGTCTATATCTTCAAAGACCGGGTTGAAATTGTCAGCCCAGGCGGGCTTCCCGCCGGAATGACTGAAGCCGCGCTTGGTATTAAAAGCGTTCCCCGCAATCCGTTGCTTTTTGGAATGCTCTATCGCATGAATGCGGTCGAGCATGTGGGCTCTGGAATCCGGCGCATTCGTAATCTTTGTCGTGATTATGGGGTGGCTGAGCCTGAATTCGAGGTCTCTGAGCATTGGGTGACGACGATCTTTCAGCGGCCAATAGAGCAGTCCGGCGCACAAGATACCGCACAAGCTGGCAGGTTGATGCGCAATAGCCCTAATATATTGAAAGATAACAGGTTAAGCCTGCTATCACACAAGCTTGAGCAGCGAGCCGAACAAGTCACCGCACAAGCTATCGCACAAGTCATTGTGTTTTGTGAGGAGCCACGTGCCGCCAGGGAAATCATGTCAGTTTTGGGTTTGAAGCACTGGAAGACCTTCCAGTCGAATTATCTTAAGCCCCTACTCAAATCTGGTTGGTTGGAGGCGACCATTCCGGACAAGCCAACCAGTCCAAACCAGAAGTACCGGATAAGCGATAAGAGCAAAGCTCTTCTGACACAACTGGAGGATGAGCAATAATGACTCCGGCTCCTTACACGGAAGACTCCCTCGTCCAGCAGACAACAGCCGACTACCTGGAGCAGCAGTTGGGTTGGAAATCGGTGTTTGCCTACAACAAGGAAGACTTTGGCCCAAATAGTCTGCTGGGGCGTGCTTCCGACCGCGAGGTGGTGCTGGTACGCCCACTACGCGAGAAGTTGATGTTGCTGAACCCAGGCCTGCCGGATGTGGTCTACGACGGTGCCGTGCGGCAAATCACCTCCACGGTGTGAGGTGAGCTGAATAGCTACAAGGGATCAAAGCTTCCGCTTCTGCTCACACTCCTTGCCTGCGTCCATGCGGGCAAGAGATAAGTGAGATCGGTGAAAATATGTGAAATATCCGGGCTAGGTTAAATGACGGTTTTCAAGTCATGTTTAATAGCTATCAATCAGCCCGCAGCTCAGAAAACTGCACGGTCGCCCGGGAAACAGCAGGTGAAGGTACTTCCAACACCCGGTTTGCTCTTCACTTTGAGCTTGCTACCGTGGTGGGAAAGTACGTGCTTGACGATGGCCAGGCCGAGTCCGGTGCCGCCGCTCTGGCGTGAACGCCCTACATCGACCCGGTAGAAACGTTCGGTGAGGCGGGGAATATGCTCGGATGCGATGCCAATACCCGTATCGGTCACCGAGAAACAGGGGGTGGAGTCAACCAAGCTCCAGCGCACAATGATCTCCCCCCCTGCCGGGGTGTAGCGGACAGCGTTATAGACCAGGTTGGAGAAGGCGCTCTCCAGCTCCTGGGCCTGCCCCAGCAGCAGCAGCTTCTTATCGATATCCAGGGTAAAGCGGTGCAGCTGCTCACCGCTCAGCCAGCGTGCGCCATCGAGAATAGTTGAGAGCAGCGCCTGTACCACCACCACGGTCTCCTCACTGCGTTTATCCCCCATCTCCAGACGGGAGAGCAGCAGCAGGTCGTCGACAATACGCTGCATCTGTTTGGTCTGATACTCCATCTGCAGAAAGATATGCTTCCAGGGTGTCAGCGCCTCATCCGGGCTGTCCTGCAGGCTCTCCAGATAGCCATGTACTACCGTCAGTGGGGTACGGATCTCATGGGAGACGTTGGCGACAAAGTCGCTGCGCACCACCTCCAACTGGTTTAGACGGGTGATATCCCGTGCCTGCAGCAGGCGCTTGCCCTTGCCGTAGGGAACAACCCTGATTTCCAGACTTATATTGCTATTCACCGGCGAGGGAATCTGCAGGGGGTGGCTGTAGTCACCTTCTGCCAGGTAGTCGCCAAATACCGGATCCTTCACCAGAGTACTGATTGCCACCCCGGTATCACGTTTGCGTTTGAGTCCAAGAACCTTCGCCGCCACGCTGTTCCACCACTCGATACCGCCCTGGGTATCCAGCACCACAATGGCATCAGGCAGGGCGCCCGTAGACTCCAGAAAACCTCTTAGCAATTTACCCATGTTTGAACTTGCTCTTGGGATCGTGGAGAACATCCAGCCATTCGAGCATGCTCTTCCACACGCCGGGTTCAACAGCTGCCGGTTCGATGCGCCAGGGCCTCTCCAGGCTCATATTCAGTTGACCCGCTCCGAAAAACGATAGCCGGCACCACGCACTGTCTGCACCAGACCCTCGACACCAAACGGTTCCAGCGCCTTACGAAGCCTGCGGATGTGAACATCGACGGTGCGCTCTTCGACATAAACATTTACCCCCCACACCTGATCGAGCAGCCGGGTGCGGCTGCAGACTTTGTCCCGATGGGTCATAAAGAAGTGCAGCAGCCGGAACTCAGTGGGGCCCAACCCCACCTCCTTGCCAGCAACGCTGACCCGGAATGAAGAGGGATCGAGCTGCAAGGCACCCACCACCACCGTCTCTTCGGTGGCATGAGGCGTCAGCCGACGCATTATCACCTTGATACGCGCCATCAGTTCACGTGGGGAGAAGGGTTTGGTGACATAATCTTCCGCACCGCACTCCAATCCCCGTACCTTGTCATCCTCCTCGCCTCGGGCAGTGAGCATGATCACCGGGATATCACGGGTGCGTTCATCCTGTTTCAGCTCACGGGTCAGCTCGATACCGCTGGTGCCGGGAAGCATCCAGTCCATCAGAATCAGATCGGGCTGCCTGTCGGCCAATTGTCGCCTGGCAGCTTGGGCATCCGCCGCCTCGATAGTCTCAAATCCACCCTGGACCAGGGCGAATTTTACCATCTCCCTGATTGCAGGTTCGTCTTCAATGATCAAAATCAGCGCGGTCATAGTCTTCCTAACAATCCAGTGGAATCAAGAAGGCACAGCTCAGCTCATGGCACCGGGGTGCTGTTGAAACGGCGTCTACACCAGATAAACCCCAACCATAGGGCGAGACACATTAAAGGTGTAAAACCAATGCCGCTGAATGGTATTGGAGTATTAAACCAGAGTGACTGTTACCGTTTGATGACAGCCGCCAACTATATCCGGGACAAACTCACCAGCTGAAGAGCACCCACTGGGGAATGGCGGTATGGGTCGGGTGGTCATTCTCGCGAACATCCATCTCGCCGTCGCCATCAGAGTCGAGCAGATAGTAGGGAGGACCCGCCGCCGGCGTGATCTTCTCCATGTAGACCCGGCCGTTGACGCTGTAGCGCTGCACGGTACCGCGGTTATCCTCGGTGATAATCACATCAG